>SVRM01000065.1 GCA_015064785.1 Oscillospiraceae bacterium | reverse complement strand
CCAGCGATGCGACACAGAAAAGAATTAGTTCTCTTCGTACAGCTTGACGAATCTGGTAAGTCTTTCGTACTTCGCCTTGGAAGCAGCTTCTGCCTTTGCAAACAGAGCTTCTGCTCTTTCGGGGAAGGACTGAGCGAGACGAGCGTAACGGGTCTCGGACTTGATGAAGTCGATATAGCTGCCGGTCGGTTCCTTGGAGTCGAGGGAGAAGGGATTCTTGCCTTCTGCCTTGAGTGCAGGATTGTAGCGGAACATCTGCCAGTAACCAGCTTCAACAGCCTTCTTCATTTCAGCCTGGCAGTTCTGCATACCGCCCTTGACACCGTGCATTTCACAAGGAGCATACGCGATGATGATGGACGGACCGTGGTAAGCTTCCGCTTCGGTCATAGCCTTGAGGGTCTGGTTCATGTCAGCGCCCATAGCGATCTGTGCAACGTAGACGTAGCCGTAGGACATTGCGATTTCAGCAAGGTTCTTCTTGCCGATTGCCTTACCTGCTGCTGCGAACTGTGCGACCTGACCGATGTTGGAAGCCTTGGAAGCCTGACCACCGGTGTTGGAGTAAACTTCGGTATCGAAGACCATGATGTTGACATCTTCGCCGGAAGCGAGGACGTGGTCGAGACCGCCGAAGCCGATATCGTATGCCCAACCGTCACCACCGAAGATCCAGACGGACTTCTTGGACAGGTAGGACTTTGCTTCGAGGATGGACGGAGCGATCGGGCAGCCTGCTTCTGCAGCCTTTTCGAGTTCAACGATCAGCGCAGCGGTAGCAGCTTCGTTTGCCTTGCCGTCTTCCTTGGTGTCAAGGAATGCCTTTGCAGCAGCCTTGAATTCGTCAGATGCCTTGTCAGATGCAGCCATCTCTTCGACCTTGGAGATCAGGTTCTCACGGATGGACTTCTGACCGAGGTACATACCGAGACCGTGCTCAGCATTGTCTTCGAACAGGGAGTTTGCCCAAGCGGGACCGCGGCCGGATTCCTTGTTAACCGTGTAGGGCGTTGCGGGAGCAGAACCACCCCAGATGGAGGAACAACCGGTAGCGTTGGAGATATACATTCTTTCACCGAACAGCTGGGTGATGAGGCGTGCGTAAGAGGTTTCAGCACAACCTGCGCAGGAGCCGGAGAACTCAAGCAGCGGCTGCTTGAACTGGGAGCCCTTGACGGTCGCGTTGATGAGTTCCTTCTTTTCGGAAACGTTTGCAACGGTCCAGTCGAATGCTTCCTGCTGTGCAGCTTCTTCTGCCTGCGGAACCATAGCGATCGCGGTCTTGGGAGCTGCAATCTTTGCTGCTTCCTTTGCTGCCTTCTTGGGATCGTCCGGATACTGCTCGTTTGCAATAGCGGTAGCGTCCTTGAGAGCCTTTGCGGTAACAGGGCAAGCCTTTACGCAGAGGGTACAGCCCATACAGTCGAGGGGGCTGATGGACATGGTGAACTTGTAGTTGGTCTTGACAACAGGCTTAGCAGTGAACTTGGTGACAGCCGGTGCTGCAGCTGCTTCTTCCTCGGTCAGAGCGAACGGACGGATTGCAGCGTGCGGGCAGACGAATGCACAGTTGTTACACTGGATACAGTTTTCAGGATACCAAGCGGGAACCATGACGGCAACGCCGCGCTTCTCGTATGCAGCAGAACCCTGCGGGAACTGACCGTCTGCATACTTCTCGAATGCGGAAACAGGGAGGCTGTCGCCTGCCATTGCGTCAACGGGTTCAACAACCTTGTTAACGAAGTCAACGAGGTCAGCACGTGCGCCGGTATGTTCAGCCTTCGGAGCATCGGTGCCTGCATCCTTCCAGGAAGCGGGAACGTCGATCTTGACGAATGCGTCTGCACCTGCGTCGATAGCGGCATAGTTGAGGTCAACCATTGCCTGACCCTTCTTGATGTAGGACTTATAAGCCATCTTCTTCATGTATTCGATTGCTTCGTCCTTGGGAAGGATGTTTGCCAGAGCGAAGAACGCGGACTGGAGAACGGTGTTCTTAACCTTTGCGTTGCCGATCTGGTTCATAGCGATGGAGGTCGCATTGATGGTGTAGAAGTTGACATCGTTGTTTGCGATGTAGGACTTGACGGAAGCGGGCAGATGCTCGTCGAGTTCTTCAGCGGACCACTGGCAGTCAAGCAGGAAGGTACCGCCCGGCTTGATGTCGGAAACCATGTCGTACTTGTTGAGGTAGGACTGGTTGTGGCACGCAACGAAGTTAGCCTTGTTGATGTAGTACGGGCTCTTGATGGGCTTATCGCCGAAGCGGAGGTGAGAAATGGTGATACCGCCGGTCTTCTTGGAGTCGTACTGGAAGTAAGCCTGAATATACTTGTCGGTGTGGTCACCGATGATCTTGATGGAGTTCTTGTTTGCACCGACAGTACCGTCGCCGCCAAGACCCCAGAACTTGCAGGAGATGGTGCCCTCAGCAGCAGTATCGGGAGCGGGCTTTTCATCGAGGGAAAGACCGGTGACGTCGTCAACGATACCGATGGTGAAGTTGTTCTTCGGAGCATCGAGAGTGAGGTTTTCGTAGGTTGCGAAGATGGATGCCGGAGTGGTATCCTTGGAGCCCAGACCGTAACGGCCGCCGACGATGGTAGCCTTTACACCGCCCTGTGCGAGTGCGGTGACAACATCAAGGTAAAGCGGTTCGCCGAGGGAGCCGGGTTCCTTGGTTCTGTCGAGGACTGCGATCTTCTTAACAGATGCGGGAATTGCTTCGATGAGCTTTTCAGCAACGAAGGGTCTGTACAGGCGAACCTTGACAAGACCGACCTTTTCGCCGTGAGCGTTCATGTAGTCGATGACTTCTTCGCAGACGTCACAGACAGAACCCATAGCGATGATAACACGGTCAGCATCCGGAGCACCGTAGTAGTTGAACAGCTTATAGTCAGTACCGATCTTGGCATTGACCTTGTCCATATATTCTTCAACAACAGCGGGAAGTGCATCATAGAACTTGTTGCAAGCTTCTCTGTGCTGGAAGAAGATATCGCCGTTTTCAGCGGAACCGCGGAGAGCGGGATGTTCAGGGTTGAGGGCATGTGCACGGAATGCAGCAACTGCATCCATGTCGGTCATTTCCTTCAGGTCTTCAAAGTCCCAAGCCTCGATCTTCTGGATTTCGTGAGAAGTTCTGAAACCGTCGAAGAAGTTGATGAACGGGACGCGGCCCTTGATTGCTGCCAGATGACAGACAGCACCGAGGTCCATGACTTCCTGCGGGTTGGAGCCGGCCATCATAGCGAAACCGGTCTGACGGCAAGCGTAAACGTCGGAATGGTCACCGAAGATGTTCAGCGCGTGAGAAGCAACACAACGTGCGGAAACGTGGAAGACGGAGGGAAGCAGTTCACCTGCGATCTTGTACATGTTCGGGATCATCAGAAGAAGACCCTGGGATGCGGTATAAGTGGTGGTCAGAGCACCTGCAGCGAGAGAACCGTGAACGGTACCTGCAGCACCTGCTTCAGACTGCATTTCGACAACCTTAACCTGGGTGCCGAAAATGTTCTTCAGACCCTGTGCGGACCACTGGTCAACGTAGTCAGCCATAGGGGAGGACGGAGTGATCGGGTAAATACCTGCAACTTCTGTAAACGCGTAGCTTACGTGAGCGGCAGCCTGGTTACCGTCCATGGATATTTTCTTTCTTGCCATGTGAGTGTATCCTCCTAAATAATTTTCAGTATAAATATCTGATCGGAAAAGCATCCGCAAATATTTATCCGGATTCCTGAATATTATATCATATTTCCGCCTGATTGTAAAGGGAAAAACAAGATTTTCTTTTGGAAAAATCGGAATTTTGTGATATTTTTATCAGTTTTTTCTTTTTTCCGTTTTTTTATCGGTGAGATGCAATAAAATCTGCAACCGGAGTCGGATCTTCGACACTGTGCGGATGGTGATCACAGCCCGGTTTTACGATTTCCATGTAATCGTAACCTGCGGAATACAGCGCATCACACAGCCGTCTGCCATTACGGCGGAACTCGACAACACGGTCGGAATCGCCTGCAACCAGAGCAACAGGAACACCGGTATCCATCAATTCATACAAACGGTCAACAGGATGCAGATCGCGCCGGGACAAAAAGTCCTCTCGCGTCATGCCGTACTGCTTCGGACATTCGTCATAATCAAAGCCGCCCGCATACCGATCATCGCACGGCCAGTCGCGCATATCCAGAACCGGCGCATCGAGATACAGCACGGAAACACAGTCGGGGTGCGCGCATGTAAAGTTGAACGAATAAAGACCGCCGCGTGAAAAGCCGAAGATGTCGCATTTTTTATTCAGACCGAATGCCGGAACGACAAAGTCATAAAAGGCTTTCATCAGTGCAACAGACGAAGGATTACCGAACATATCGGAAATGGAATAGTGGACAAGATACCATCCGCGGCGAAGCATCTCCACATCCACGATATCAAACGCACCGAGGAATTCCGCACGCCAGACCCATACGCCGTCCTCGCGTGCTTCTTTCGGCAGAATCACAACGGCGTTGTGTCCCGCAAACGTAAAATCGATTCTTTCGTATCCGCGATAATCGGACACGGTATATTCCCTGATCATCATCATTCATAATCCTTTCTTTTTAAATCTGTATTTCCAAATGTTTCAAAAATGCCTTGAATGCACTCGGAATACTGTAGATATCTCGTATTTCACCGACATCTGCCCAGACAAACAGCGGCAATTCTTCTTTAACACAGACCGCGTACCCACGCATGTGCCACTCAATGTGCGTAAAGATATGCTTTGCATCGGGAATCCGATCGATGGTTTCCACAGCCAATCCGCAGTGGCGCAGATAGGATGCCGCTCCCTGTTCGTCCAATACCACATCTACAGACGGAAACTCCCAGAGCCCTGACAAAAGCCCCTCCGAAGGACGCTTGCGGATGGCATACCGATCGCCGCACCGCAGAAGAAATACCGTTTTGTCAACAACTGTTCTTCCCTTTTTCGGCGGCTTATTGGGATAGTTCATTTCCGTACCTTCTGCATGTGCCCGACACAGGGACGCCAAAGGGCAATCCTCACAGTGCGGCGAACCGTTCGGTACACAGACAGTCGCACCAAGCTCCATCAAAGCCTGTGTCATCATTGCCGCCTCGTCCGGTGTCTCGGGATAGATCTCTGCAAGCGCGGCTGTGACCGTATCTTTGGTTGTCTGCTTCATGATATCGGCATCATCAGCACACAGACGAGTGACGACGCGCAGGACATTGCCGTCAACTGCCGGTGTCGGAAGCCCGAAGGCAATGGAGCCGATCGCACCTGCCGTATACGCGCCGATGCCGGGCAAGGACAGCAGTGCTTTGTGATCGGCAGGCAGGCAGCCGTCATAGTCCTCGACCAGTCGGATTGCCGCCTTTTTGAGATTCCGCGCACGGCTGTAGTATCCGAGTCCCTGCCAGACCTTGTTGAGCACATCGTCATCTGCCGCCGCCAGTGCTTCTACCGTCGGAAACGCTTCCAGAAACCGTGCGTAATAGCCTTTAACCGCTTCTACACGCGTCTGCTGAAGCATAATTTCCGAAATCCATACATGATATGGCGTCACATCGCGGCGCCATGGAAGATCCCTTGCTGCTCCCTGATACCAGTAAAGAAGTGGTGCTGTCATTTCATTTAGAATGGTTTGATTTTTCATCATGATTTGATTGATATTCATTGTAGGTTTCAAGTGATTTACGATATAATTATATCGCAAGCAATCTGTTTTGTCAAGCGGCCATATGTCCCGATTTTTCCGAATACCGCTGTTTTTACCAAATATTGTGGGTTGCATGCTTGTGTGAAATGCTGTATAATGGAAACCGAAGTGTTCACTTCCATATCACCGCACACCGATGAGGATACGGTATCCCCACCGCACCGCGGATCCTCACGGAACACCATCGCTGTCAAAAAGAAAGGAATTGGATATGAAAGCAAACAAATCACAATCAGCCAGACACATCCGACGACGGATCACCGCATCCGTCGCCGCCATATTGATGCTGCTCACACCAACCGCAGCTGTCCACACGACAGAAAACTCCATCGCACCTGCCGTCATCTCGGAATCACGGACTGTCGCTCCATACAGCACCGTCCCCGTATACATCGACGGTGAACGATCCGCGACAGATGCTTACATCATCGAAAACGGTGTCACATATCTTCCTCTGCGTACCATTGCAGAACAACTTCTCGAAAAACCAAATGTCTACTGGGACAGCAAAAACGGCTGTGCCACCGTCAAAACCGATACGCTTACTATGACAGCCGCACCGGGCGACTGCTATATCATTGCCAACGGACGTTATCTCGCGCTCTCTGCCCTGTATCCTGCCCATAACACACTGGTTGACGGTGTCACCTATGTGCCTCTGCGGACGGCTGTCCGTGCAATGGGCGGCAAAATTCATTGGAATGCACATAAACGTGCCGTGGAAATCACACGCGGATCCGGAACCATCACACACGGAAGTCAGTACTACCGCGAAGACGATGTCTACTGGCTGTCACGCATCATCTACGCTGAATCCGGTGCTGAGCCTCTGCGCGGTCAGCTTGCCGTCGGTACCGTCGTGATGAACCGTGTTGTGTCACGACAGTTCCCGAACACCATCTATGGCGTGATCTTTGACCGCAAATGGGGTGTGCAGTTCACACCGATTGCCAACGGTGCCATCTATAAAACGCCGTCTGAAGAAAGCATCATCGCCGCGAAAATGATTTTGGACGGATGCCGTATCTCGGATCGGGCACTCTATTTTCTGAATCCGCGGCAGGCGTCCAGCTTCTGGATTGTGGAAAACCGTCAGGCATTGTTCTCCATCGGCTGTCACGATTTTTATGCATAACACATAACAAAAATACCGCCGTCTCGTCCTTTGCACGGAGAGATGGCGGTTCTTTTGATGTTATTATACGGTATTTCCGCGAAAACGAATCCCAAGAATGACCTTGACAAGCATTCCCCAGATCAGAACACTTGCGGCAAGTGCGCCGATCAGACTAAGATCCGTCAGAGACAGCGGACTGGTACGGAACACATTGCCTCCAAAGTAGATCATACAAAGTTGTGCCGCAATGATAAATCCGAAAATTCCGACAAATGCCCGGTTTGCGGCAAGGCGATGAATCGGATTGACATGTGTGGTTCTTGCAGATACAGAATTTGCGATATCCGCAAAGATAAACAGCGCAAAAAATGCACCGAGGAAATGAATCGGATTTTCATAATAACCGAAATGCTCCCGCATACCCTCGCTGTGTACAAACCACAGACAAAGAAAGAGTAAATAGGCACCCATCCAAGCAATGCGGCGAACCATATAAGGGCTCATGATTGCTTCGCCGAGCAACTTTGGTTTTTCGCGCATCGTATCGGCGGAGGGAGCTTCTCCTGCGAAAGCAAGCGAACCGAGTGTATCCATAATCAAATTGACCCACAGCATCTGTAAAACCGTAATCGGCGCATCCACACCGAACAGCGGACACAAGAGTGAAATGCCAACCGCTGATAAATTGGTTGTCATCTGAAACATGATGAATTTCCGAATACTTTTGAATATCGTTCGTCCGTACAGCACCGCTTTGGCAATCGACGACAAATTGTCATCGAGAATGACAATGTCACCTGCTTCCTGTGCAACCTCTGTACCGCCGCCGAGGGCGAATCCGACATCGGCACAGCGAAGTGCCGGCGCATCATTGACCCCATCCCCCGTCATACCAACCACCAGTCCTGCCCCCTGTGCAATGCGTACCAGACGACTTTTGTCCTGCGGCAGTGCACGTGCAATCACACGCAGATGCGGCAGTGCGTTTTTGATTTCATCGTCAGACATGACACCGATTTCATCCGAGGTCAGAAGCAGATCTCCCGCGCCGCCGAGAATTCCCGCTTCCCTCGCAATCGCCGCAGCGGTTTCACGGCTGTCTCCGGTCATCATGACAACGCCGACCCCGGCACCGTGAAGCTGTTTCACCGTGCGGCGTGTATTCGGACGCAAATCATCCCGAATGGAAATCAGACACAGGAACAGTCGAATGCCCTCCCGCTCCACACAAACGGCAAGTACACGTCCTGCACGCTCTGTAATTGTTCGGATTTGCTTCTGCAGCCGTTCCCTGTCAAGCGCAATCCTGTTCCCTTCCCGATCCATTGCCCAGGAAACATCCCGCAGCACAATCTCCGGCGCACCTTTGACATACAGCACACTGTTGACCGTCGCCTGTGCATATTTCTTGGCCGAATCAAACGGAATCCGGGAGGTCACCGTGTTCTCCGCCGGAAGATGCTCCGGCAGTCTGCCATGGGACAGAATCGAATCCAGCAGAGCACGGTCCGTCGCATTTCCGCCTCCCGCACAGATCACACCGTTCTGCGCTGTCGGTCGGCTCTGCGTATTATAGGCACAATTCACCGCGTAATATGCGGCAGCGGTCGGTGCTTTGGAACGGAATACGGCATAAGACGGATACGTATCCCACGCTGTTACAATTCCCGAAACAACCGGCTTTCCGCAGGTCAGCGTTCCGGTCTTATCGCAGAACAGCAGATTCATCGATCCCGCCGTTTCAATTCCGACAGGCTTGCGGACAAGCACACGATCCCGCTGCATTCGGCGGATATTGGAGGACAGCACCACCGAAATCATCATCGGAAGCCCTTCGGGAACCGCCATAACAATGGTTGTCGTCGCCAGCATCAGTGCATGCATCACCGCAGAAAACACAAAAGAGGAATCGGCAAGAAGCAGACGTGTTCCCGCAAACGAACACCCCGTATCGATAAAAAACGTATTGATCAGATACGACAGTCCCACTCCGGCTGCGGCGCAATATCCAACACGTGACATCTGCGAAGCAAGGACACCGAGTCGGTTTTTCAGCGGACTGTCGCGTTCCTCTTGCTGTAATTCTCCGCTCAGTGCACCGTACATCGTATGTTCACCGACACGGCAGACACGCATCATCCCCTCTCCCCACGTCACAACCGTTCCGCGCAGGAGAAGTCGGGTATCCTCCGTTTTCCATTGTTCGATCGGTGCACCGTGATACGGAAGACGTTCCGATTCCCGACCTTCTCCGTTCAGCGCAGCAAGAGAAACACGCAGACCACCGGACAGCAGCGTTCCGTCCGCCGGAATTTTGTCCCCCGCATTCAGATACACACAGTCACCAACCACAAGTTCCTCGATCGATACCACACGGTCACATCCGCCGCGCCGCACACGGCACTTCGTTCTCTGTGCTTCCTCCTGCAGTCGTGCAAACGCATTTTCTCCGCCGCGTTCCGACAGCGCAGAAATCAGCGTTGCGCACAAAATTGCCGCGACAATGCCGACAGTCTCCCAGATATCAAAGGTTTTGAATAAAAACAGACAGTTGATGCCCAGTGCCCCGAGCAGGATTCTGATAATCGGATCGGATAATCCGTGTAAAAATTTCATGATGAACGGTGTTTTCCTGACACGATGCAGTATATTAGAGCCGTATCGTGCGCGGCTGTCCGATACTTCCGCCTCCGTTAATCCCACTTCCGCAACGCTGTTTGAGCGCATATCCATCGTCCTTTCTTTTGGTGTTTGGGACAATTCTATGCACACAATCCATCCAACATGCAGAGAATGAAACGCGCAGACGAAAAAACAGCCGCCGACACATGGTCAGCAGCTGTTCGATTCCATATTTTAAAACTCAATGATTGCCCAGTGGGGTCTATGATCGGAGATCAGCGATACGGGTATGTCGGCATCCAGCACGCGAATGCCCTCTGATGCAAAGACATAGTCAATCTTTACCGTGGGATTGTCAGAAATGTGAGACAGCTTCGGTTCGGGCATGACAACCGCTGTATCCTTCATTCTTGCAAAGATCGGCGCAAGAATCGGGTTGTCCGGTTCCATGTTGAGATCCCCCATGAAGACATGCGGCTTCTTTTCGGCATCCAGCAGCGCACCTGTGATCTCGACGGCATACTTCTGCTCACCTGCGGACAGACCGAAATGAGAACCGAAAACGACCAGTGTTTCACCGTTGATTTCAACTTCTGCACGAAGCACACATCTTGCCTCACGCCATCTCGCCGGCTCTTCACCAGGTTCCAGCTCTTTGAGCGGAATCGGTGTTACAGAGAAGGCGTTGATCGGATGACGGGAAAGAATTGCATTGCCGTAAGAACCGTCATACAAATCAATCGCTTTTGCAAAACGGTAATTCCAACCGAGCTCACGTGCGATGACACCTGCCTGATCTTCCGTCAGCGGATTGCCGGGAATATCGCGCACTTCATTGAGCACGACAACATCGGCATCGACTTCGCGCAGATAAGCACTCAGTTTCTGCTGACTGCCAAGACGCTTTTCCTCAAAATCATTGCAGCTCTGTATGTTGTAGGTCATAACTTTGCATTGCATGGCGGATGTCTCCTTTCGTGTTGACAGAATGAACCGAATTTATTCAGCTTCGACTGCGTTTGTTTCGATGAGCTCCATAACCATATCGAAGGTTGCAGACTGCTCAATCGCATCCTCGCCAACAGCGGCAATCATGGTTTCTTCATCGGTATAACCGTAATAAACCATCATTTCTTTCTTGATGTCCGCGATTCTTGCTTCATCGGGAACCAGGTTTTCCTTTGCGGCAAGAGCAAACATTGCCATATCCTGATTGACCTGTGCGATTGCCTGCTGTGCGAGGTTGTTCTGGAATGCATCCAGCGTCATGCCGTACATGGAAGCCATAGATTCCAGCGTCATACCGTACTGAGCAGCAGAATTCTGATAGGAGGCGAGATAATTGTCATAGTACATTTCTGCTTCCTTCTTCGGGTAATCGATAAAGGTGGTGTTTGCGAGAACCACATTCCATACCAGATTCTGCTTGACAGCACTGCGCAGATAAACAGTGTAATCCGCAACATTGGTATACAGACCGTCCGATGCGGTGCTGATCATCTCATCGGTCAGCGCATCAGGCTTGACGTTTTCCGTAACTGCGGAAACAGAAACAGACAGAACTGCTTCCTTGCCGTCAACATCGGCATTGCCGGTGTAGTCAGCGGGAACCGTCAGGGTCAGTTCCTTTGTGTCACCGACAGACATACCGACGAGTGCTGCATCCAGATCATCAAGACCGGTCTTGCCGGTACCGAGCGTGACAGAAGAATCGGTCTTTGCAAGATCAGCAGCTTCCGCACCGTTTACCGTTGCAGTAACGGAATATGTGACCTTATTGCCTTCCGCAGCGGGAGCTCCGGTCGCAACGTCCTTTGCATTGGAGGACAGAATCGAGTCAATCTGTGCCTGTACTTCGGTTTCAATTTCGGATGCGCTGACTTCAACACCCTTGTAATTGCCAAGGGTCACATATTCGTCATAGTTGTAGTCAAAAAGCTTGTCACTGCCGCCGCATGATGCCATCATGCATACTGTCAGAGCACAGACAAGGAGAAGGGTAAAAAGTTTTTTCATGATACGTTCCTTTCTTGGGTTGAGGCTATGCTGATATTTGTATTTGCATACTATAGTAGTATAACACAGATTTGTGAAAAAGTAAAGAAGTTTTTGTGATTTTTCTTAAAAAAGGTATATTTTCAATCGATCAAATTTTTATGATTTCATCAGACTGATTTGCGGAAAACCTATTGCAATTTTACAATTTTCTGATATAATATATATGTTATGCTTATTTTTTTGCCCCTATTTCAAAACAACTGACGAGAGGAATCTGTTTATGACCCATCATTCTCTGACAAAAAAAGTTCGCCGCCCTCTGTTGACCCCCCGTCTGCCCGGCATTCTGCCCGGCATTCTGTCCGCGCTGCTTGCATTTCTCCAGGAAAACACCGTCTTCTGCATTGCACTCGCGGCAGCAGGCATTACAAGCATTCTTGTTCCACCGGATGCACAGTATCTGTCATATTTTGACTTCAAAACGCTGACCTGTCTGTTCTGCGTGCTTGCCGTTGTCTGTGCGCTGCGCAATATCCGATTCTTTACCTGCCTGGCACGCGGCATCGTCAAGCGGTTCTCGACCCTCCGTTCCGCATCCATCGCGCTGATCGTCATCACCTTTATCGGTTCGATGCTGATTGCAAACGATATGGCACTGCTGACATTCCTTCCACTCGGTTATCTGGTGCTTTCCGAGACACACAAGGAGCAGCATATGGCATTCGTATTCATTATGCAGAACATTGCGGCAAACCTCGGCGGTATGCTGACACCATTCGGCAATCCGCAGAATCTGTACCTGTACTCGTTTTACAACATTCCGACCGCAGAATTCACCGCCATTATGGCACCACCTTTTATTGCAGCTGTCATCATGATTCTGCTTGCCTGCCTTGTTCTGCCGCGCGAGCCGCTGTCGCTGACATATCGCGATGAAATCCATCTTCCCGTCAAAAGAACCGCCGGCTATCTTGTCCTCTTCGCTTTGTCTATCGTCATTGTCTTCCGTTTCATCCCGTACGTCGTCGGTTTGATCGTGATTCCCGCCGTTCTGTTTTGGGCTGACCGCGAAGCACTGAAAAAAGTGGACTATCCGCTCCTCGGAACCTTCTGTGCCTTCTTTGTCTTCGCCGGCAATATGAGCCGCATTCCCGCAGTCCGCACACTGTTTGAAGGCTTGCTTGAGAAAAACACCATGCTCATCTCCGCGCTGTCCTGTCAGTGCATTTCCAATGTTCCATCCGCGATCCTGCTTTCCCAATTCACCGATAACTACCGCGAGCTTCTGTGGGGTGTCAACATCGGCGGTGCCGGAACATTGATTGCATCCCTTGCATCGATGATCACATTCCGTGAATATGTCAAGCACAACCCCGGCAAAACCGGACGCTATCTCGGTCTGTTCACCCTGATCAACCTGATTTTCCTTGTTTCCCTGCTTCTGTTCTGCCGTTTTGTTTGTCAATAATTCCGTTTTTCATGGGATTTCCTTAAATATTTCACGAAAATCGGTTGCAATATCACGAAAAATGTGATATAATAATAACATAATCACTTCTATCAAATCATCAGATGTGACAAAAACAGCGGCAGCTTTTGATTGCCGCAGTTTTGACGCCCATTATTTTGCGGACAGCGAAAAATCTCCGTCCGCCCCGAAAGGAATCTTGTAATCATGTCTGCAATCAACCCGTCCGCAAATACGCTCTCTGAACGTTATCTTGCGGCAAAACGCAATATCTTTGATGCGCTGTATGCGTTCATGAACGAAAAACAGCGGGAAGCTGTATACACTGTGAACGGACCGCTGCTCATTTTAGCAGGTGCAGGTACCGGCAAAACCACTGTGCTTGTCAACCGTATCGCGCACATCATCCGTTACGGCAACGCTTACTTCGACGATACCATCCCCGAAGGACTGTCCGACGCCAATGTATCCGCACTGGAACAAAGCGTGACACTCCCGCCCGAAGCACTTGCAGATCTTGCCGAGAGCTTCTCCTCCCGTCCGTGTCCTCCGTGGGCAGTTCTGACCATCACGTTCACCAACAAAGCAGCGAACGAAATGAAGGAACGCCTTGCCAAGGTCATCGGTGAAAAGAGCGAGGAAATCTGGGCAGGTACGTTCCATTCCATTTGTGTCCGCATTCTTCGTAAATACGGGGATCGCATCGGATATCGTTCCGGCTTCACCATTTACGATACTGACGACACCAAAAAAGTCGTTCTCGAATGTATGAAGCAGCTCAACATCGATGACAAACAGCTGCAGCCGCGCGTGGTTCAGAATGCAATCAGCCGCGCAAAAGACAAGCTCCAGACGCCGGAGGACTTCATGAATGAAGCCGGTTCCGACCTGCGCATGTCCCAGATTGCGTCGATTTATGAGTTATATCAGAAGCAGCTCTTCGACGGCAACGCCCTTGACTTTGACGATATCATCATGCAGACCGTCAAGCTGCTTGCAAACGAACAGGATGTTCGTGAATATTATCAGAATCGCTTCCATTACGTCTGCGTCGACGAGTATCAGGACACCAACCATGCACAGTTCATGCTGACGGTTCTGCTCTCCGGCAAATACAGAAACCTGATGGTTGTCGGTGATGACGACCAATCCATCTACAAGTTCCGCGGCGCAACCATCGAAAACATCCTGCACTTCGACGATACGTATTCCGATGCCCGCATCATCAAGCTGGAACAGAATTACCGCTCCACATCGAACATTCTGAATGCGGCAAACTCCGTCATCCGCAACAACTTCGGCCGCCGCGGCAAAGAGCTGTGGTCACAGGCAGGTGAGGGCGAGAAGATCATCATCCGCAAGCTCGACAATCAGAATGACGAAGCGCGTTACATCATCAATAAGATCATGGACTCCGTCATCCGCGAAAAGCGTAAATACAGCGATTTTGCTGTGCTTTACCGCGTCAATGCACAGTCCTCCTATCTTGAAAACACCTTTGCAAAATCCGGTATTCCCTACCGTCTGCTCGGCGGCACGCGCTTCTATGAACGCAAGGAAATCAAGGATGTCATCGCCTATCTGTGTGTCATCAACAATCCCGCCGACAATCTGCGTCTGAAGCGTATCATCAACGAACCGAAGCGTAAGATCGGTGAAACAACGCTCGGTGCACTCGAAAATATCGCCGCATACGAAGATGTTACCATGCTCGATGCGATGCGCAACGCAGAAAAATATCCGACCTTAGCAAAGTCGATTACGAAGCTGCACGATTTTGCGTTCATGATCGACCATCTGACGGAGATTGCGAAAACCGAAAAGCTGTCTGTCCTGTTTGAAAAGGTACTGGAGCTGACCGGCTACATGAAGATGCTGGAAGCGGCAGGCATTACCGAAATCGACCGTGTTCAGAACGTCAAGGAACTTGTTTCCAATGCCGTTGCATATGAAGAAAACAATCCCGAAGCAACGCTGTCCGGATTCCTTGAAGAAGTCGCGCTGGTCTCCGACATTGACAATTATGACGAGGATGCCGATGCGGTTGTACTGATGACCATTCACTCGGCGAAAGGCTTGGAATTCCCCGTGGTTTTCCTGCCCGGCATGGAAGAAGGCCTGTTCCCGAGCATTCAGTCCGCAATGAATCCGGAAGAACTGGAAGAAGAACGCCGTCTGGCGTATGTTGCAATCACGCGTGCAAAGACCCGCCTGTATGCCCTTCATGCACGGGAACGTCTGATTTACGGTAAGACGAATTTCAACCAGAAGAGCCGCTTCCTTGAAGAAATTCCGGAAGATTTCTCCGTCACTGAAATTCCGAAGTCCATTCGCCGTCAGGCAGAAGAAGCAGAAGCTGCGGCGAACGGCGGTGAACGTCCCGCATCCGGTGAACGCAAAAAGAAAATTACGATGTCCAAGGAATTCTTCCGTGAATCGGATCTGTCCTCGGGTGTCGGCAGAACACAGAGTTATGACCGCTTCTCCGCCGGCGACAAGGTTTCGCACTTTACGTTCGGACGCGGCGTGATTCTCTCCGTGCGCGAAATGGGCGCGGATATTCTGTATGAGATTGCATTTGACACTGTGGGAACGAAGAAGCTCATGGCGACGTATGCGAAGCTGAAAAAAGTGGAAGATTGAGAAAAAGGGTTACTGCAAATTTGGAGTTTGCAGTAACCCTTTGTGTTTGGGGGTATGGTTTACCCACGCTTTGAGAAAGCGCGAAACGATGCGTCTGCCCCGCCGGGGGACGGTGTTACTTTCTCTCCCATGCGAGAGAAAGTAACCAAAGAGCGCATTTTCGTTCGCTCTGAATTGATGCCCTTGAAAAGGCGAAAATGGGACAAAAGCATGGCATCAATAGGAGCTCACTCCTCTGGCGGAATTGTTAGGATATCCGCACAGATGTGGGTAGTCGAATTTCGGTTGGTGGCTTTGTGCGTTATTCACATGGCATAGTTCTAAAGGGTAGTCAGCGGGTGTATTCGGGTAACATACAGTACAGGAATTACCACAAATTTTTCCATTTTCAAAACAGCATCATTCAATGTTCATATTTAACATATACAGAGAAGCACCATAACTCACATATTCAGTTTCAATACTCAATTGTTGTACGCCTGTAACCTTGACAGAATATGTTTTCGGTATATCAAAAGCTTTTACCTCTATTCTCGCCAATACCTGATTATTATCACCGCAAATCTTTACTACTCGATCCAATTTTTCTGCATATACACAAAATGTTAATGTATCATATTTACCTTCAATATCGTAATATCCGCATCCACCTGTCCAATCCACATATATCATATTTGTGTAACTGTTGCTTCCGATTTCTTTATATTTATTGTTAATCTCTTTATAATGGCAAAAATTTTGATTTACCGAATACGGCGTAAAATTCTCAATAAAGTCAATCGCTTTTCCGGTTTTGCCAAGCAGCACTTGATAATTCTCAGCATCGTAACCAACATCAATCCCCATCATATTACCGACAGCGCGAATGGGAAGGTAGGTTGTGCCGTTATAGCTGATCGGGAGAACCCGGTTGCCGTTGGCATCGTACATGGTCTGCAGTTCTCCGTCATAACGGATGGCGAGATCGTGGTTAAGATACGCCTTGATCTCCTGAAGATTGGTTGCGGCAAACGCGCCGACTGCCATACACATGACCATGACAAGTACGAGTGCGATACTGCGAATGAGTTTGGTTTTCATTGTCTTCACCTCATAAATTTATTTTTGCTCCTATATAGGAGCATTTTTATTATACCATACTGTTATAATAAAGTCAATAGTTTTGCACCTATTTAAGAGCAAAACATAGGAGGCTTTGTTATCATGAACCAAGAGGTTGAAAAGAGAATCGGACAAAACATCCGCTGTCTGCGGGAAGCAGCAGACATGACACAGGACATGCTTGCCGCACGTCTGCAATGTGCCGGATGCGACATCACACGCAGCGCACTTGCCAAGATCGAAGTCGGTCTGAGGCATCTTTATCCGGATGAGATTATTCTGATCAAAGAAATTCTCGGCGTTTCCTATGATGATATTTTTGCCTGACAGAAATTTCGTATTTTCCCTTTACAAAACCCAATTTTTATGATATCATATATGCAATATGATGTTTGCCAAAAACATCCAATCTGATGAAAGCAAGGTATTTCAAAATGAAAGAAACCATCAATGTAGTATTTGTGGGTCTCGGCGGACGCGGACGCGGTCTTCTGAACATGGTACTGGACACCATGCCTGACGTCAATGTCGTCGGTGTCTGTGATCTCTATGAAGACAGAACCGAAGCAGGAAAGCAGGACGTCATCAACAAGCGCGGCAACACCCCTGTTGCTACGCTTGATTATCATGAACTTCTGAAAATGGAAGAAGTTGACGCTGTCATCACGCCCTCCGCATGGGACGCACACATTCCGATCTGCATCGACGCAATGAATGCGGGCAAGTATGTTGCAACCGAAGTCGGCGGTGCATACTCCGTCGATCAGTGCTGGGAGCTTGTCAAGACCTACGAACGCACCGGTGTTCCATGCATGATGCTGGAAAACTGCTGCTACGGCCGCGAAGAGCTGACTGTCCTCAACATGATCAAGAAGGGACTGTTCGGCGAAATCATCCACTGTGAAGGCGGCTATGAGCATGATCTGCGCGATGAGGTTGCACTCGGTCACGTAAACCGCCACTACCGTCTGGACAACTACATGAACCGTAACGGTGAGCTCTACCCGACCCATGAGCTCGGTCCGATTGCAAAGTATCTGAACATCAACCGCGGCAACCGCATGATCTCCCTGACGGCGATGTCCTCCAAGGCACGCGGTCTGAATGCATGGATCAACGACAATCGCGGTGCTGACTTTGAAAACGCAAACTTCGCATTCGCACAGGGTGACATCGTTATCACCTGCATCAAGTGCGCACACGGCGAAACCATCGTTCTCAAGCATGACACCACCCTGCCCCGCGCTTACTCCCGCGGCAACCTCGTTCACGGCACCAAGGGTATCTGGTCCGAGGACAAGTACGGCTGCATGTTTGACGGCTCCTGTGAGGGTGCTTCCTGGGGTCACCGCTTCACCGATATGAACACCTTCTTCCCCGAACACGAGCATCCGCTGTGGAAGGACTACACGGCTGTCGGCGGTCACGGCGGCATTGACTACCTTGTCATGCGCGGCTTCGTCGAAGCGGTCAAGGCCGGTACCCAGACGCCCATCGACGTCTACGACACCGCATCCTGGATGGTCATCTCCTGCCTGTCCGAGGACTCCATTGCAATGGGCTCCATGCCGGTTGCCATTCCGGACTTCACCAACGGCAAGTGGATCAAGCGCGAACCGTACGTCCGCTCCAAGTACTGTCTGGAAGAGGTCTGCGAGGATCTGTTCTGATTCTGAATATCAAAACCGTTCTTTTGTCACAGAAAGGACGGTTTTCTTTTTACCGCTTGACAACCCATAGAAAATCGATTATAATACAAACAAAGCAAATTCAAAACAAGGAGGCACACCATGACCAACATTACCATTGATCTGTCCAAAACGCTCGGCAAGATCAAACCGATGCACGCTGTCAACAACGGTCCCGCAGGCTCCGAAGTCCGCGGTACATCCAATTTCCCGCAGTTCCGGGAAGCGGGCATTCCGTATGTGCGCAACCATGATGCATCGTTTTATTCCGGCTACGGCGGAGAGCATACGGTTGACGTTCACCGCATCTTCAAAAATTTTGACGCTGACGAAAACGATCCACAAAGCTATGTCTTTGCTCCGACCGATGCTTATCTTGCGGCAGTGGAAGCGGCAAACGCAAAAACCTTCTACCGTCTCGGTGCATCGATTGAGCACGGCTGGAAGCAAGGTACCT
>SVRM01000064.1 GCA_015064785.1 Oscillospiraceae bacterium | reverse complement strand
TCTTATATATAAAGGAAAGGAATCAAACGATTATGAAACCCGAATTCTTAAAAGGCATTATGCCCGCTCTGCTCACCGGCTTTACCGATGACCTGTCTGCCCTCGATACCGACCGCATCCGCGCACTCGTTCGCCGCTTAATCAAAGCAGGTGTCCACGGCGTTTACGTCGGCGGCTCCTCCGGCGAAATGCTGCTGCTCTCCATCGAAGAACGCAAGCAGCTGCTGGAAACCGTCGTCGAGGAAGCAAAGGGCAAGATCACTGTCATCGCGCACATCGGCGCAACCGGCACGCGCGAAACCTGTGAGCTCGCTGCACACGCGGAGAAGGTCGGTGCCGATGCACTGTCCTCGGTCACGCCGCTTTACTTTGCATACTCCTTTGCCGATGTCAAGCAGTATTATATTGACATCACGAAGGCATCGAGCCTGCCCGTCATCATTTACAACATTCCCGCGCGCACCGGCATGACGCTGAACTTTGACCAGCTGCATGAGCTTCTGATGATCCCCGGTGTTGCCGGCATGAAGTTCACCGCATCCGACTTCTTCCAGCTCGAACGCCTCGTCACCCTGCATCCCGATCATATCTTCTATAACGGCTCTGACGAAATGCTGCTCTCCGGTCTTTCCGCAGGGGCTGACGGCGGTATCGGTACGACCTATAACTTCCAGCCCGACCGTATGCTCGAAATCTACCGTCTCTATCATGAGGGTAAGACCAAGGAAGCACTCGAGGTTCAGCGCAAGGCAAACGAAATCATCGCGGCAGTGCTCAAGTATGGCGTTATGCCTGCCTGCAAGGAGCTGCTCAAGATCGGCGGTCTGGACTACGGTACCTGCCGCAAGCCGTTCAGACCTCTTTCCGAGGAATTCAAGGCAATGCTGGCAGAAGACGCCAAAGCCAATCTCGGTGAGGATTTCATGATTCGTTGATTTCCGGAAAAAATAATCAATCCGAAAGGAGTTTCCCCATGAAAAAGAACGCACGCATCGCATCCTCTCTCATGGCAATCGCACTCCTCTCCACAGCCATGATCTCCTGCGGAGGAGAATCCACAGGACCCGGTTATAATACCGATGTGACAGCACCCATCGCCGACACCGCCGTTGTAACAGAAGACCTCGGACCGAAGCCGGACCTGCCGGAGGGCGCGGACTTTGGCGGTCATACCGTCCGGTTTCTGACGCTGACCAATTACAACAACAACTTCCGTCTTGCCGTGGAATCGGACGGCGAAACGCTCAACGATGCCGGTGTGCGCAGAAACGATGCCGTATCCGAGCTGTTCAACGTCGAGTTTGAGACCGTCGAGATGGATAGCCCGATCCCCACATTCCGCAATTCTGTCATGGCCGGCGATACGGAATACGATTTCGTGCTTCCCCATGCGACGGACGGTGTTCCGGGCATGGTCACGGATCAGCTGCTGTATGACTGGAATAACCTGCCGTATGCCGATCTGACAAAGCCGTGGTGGAATACCATGATGACCGAATCGCTCGGCATCGGCGGACACCTCTACTATGCATCTGGTGATATCGTCATGACCTGGCAGGGTATGATGGCAATCCTGTTCAACAAGACCTACCTTTCCGGTATGGATCTGAAAAAGGATCTCTATGAGACCTGCTTTGACGGCGAATGGACGATGGACTATATGGCAGAGCTCATCAAAGGGCATTCCAAGGACATAAACGGTGACGGCAAGATGACCGAGGTTGACCAGTACGGTCTGCTCGATAATACCAATACCGGTTATACCTATATGTACGGTGCCGATCAGCGCGTGACCGTTCCTGATGCAGATGGATGGCCGGTTCTGACACTGAATACCGAGCGTATGGTGGAGATCGTCAACAAGTATTATAACCTGATTCACTCCGGCGAAACCTATCTCGATGTTTATTCCAATGCTTCTTATCCGACGAGTACGTATCGCAATATGATCGTCGAGGGTCGCTCGTTCCTGTCGTCGCTGGATGTTGGCGGTCTGTATGCGCAGCTGCGTGAGATCGAATTCGACTTCGGTATTCTTCCGATGCCGAAGCTGGATGAGACACAGGAAAACTACCGTGTTTTCTGCGGCGCGGGTCTGATCGGTGTACCGACCAATGTCCCCGACCCCGAGCGTACCGGTGCGATTGCCGAAGCGCTGGCATATTACAGCTATGAATATATCCGTCCGGCATTCTTTGACATTGTGCTGGAAAACAAGGCGGTGCGCGAGGAAAATGCCTACCGCGTTCTGCAAATGATGCACGAAAACAAGGTTTTTGACTTCGGCTTCAACTTCGACAACAACGGTTACAACATCATCAAGGAAGTCGTTGTGGATCAGAAGAGCACCGATTTTGCATCGCGTTATGCAAAGAAAGAAAAAGTCATTCTGAAGAATTTTGACAAGATTATCAGCGCTATCAAAGAAACAGAATAAAAATTGAGAGGTATCACGTCATGTGTGATAAGAATCGAATGTTTTCCTGCGGTACCGCGGTACTGCTTGCGGGGCTTTTGCTGGCAGCCTGTGGGTCTGAAAGCAATGATCTGTCAACCCAAACATCCCACATTGAGGCTGATGTAACCGAAACAGCCGCTCAAACCGAACCTGCTTTCTACGACAGCGTTCCCGAGCTGAATTTCGGAGGCGTTGAACTGCGGATTCTGCAGCAGGAGCAACCCAATTATTATATTGATGAACCGGAAGCGACAGGCGATGTTGTCGTCGATGAAATTGTCCGCCGCAATACTGAGCTCGAAGATCGGTTCAATTTCTCGTTCAATCTCATTGACCGCGGCATTGCCTACGATCAGGTTGCGTCTCAGCTGCGCAATGCGGTCAATGCCGGGGAGGATGCCTATGATCTGATCTTCAATCAGATTTTCAACTCCGGTTCTCTGGCTGCATCCGGACTTCTCAGAAGCTGGACCGATGTTCCGTATATTGATCTTGAACAGCCGTGGTATACCAAATCGATACGGAAGGCTGCATCGGTTGGTGACCGTCTTCTGATGCTGGAAAGCGATATGGTACTCAGCTATGCTTCCCAGACCTGGCTGATGCTGTACAATAAGACCGATGCAGCGGCATTGGATCTTCCCGACCTATATCAGATCGTCGATGACGGTAAGTGGACGTATGATCTGCTGTATGAACTGGCATCTGATGCGTATTCCGATCTCAATGGTGACGGCGCGCGCAGCGATGCGGATTATTACGGTTTTGCGTCTACACTCGGTGATTGTCTGCTGGCAAGTGCATTCTATGCGGGCGATGGCAGAATGGTCTCTATTTCCGACGATCTTGTACTGTCTTATCCGATTGTGGAGGAACATGCCATCGATGTTCTCGGAAAAATTTCCGCACTGTTCAACGACAATCCCGGTGCGATCAAAAAGAACGATGCACTCCGCGGTACCCGTATGTCGCTGTTCCCGATGGGCAACATCCTGTTTGAGTTTATGCAGGCAGGAGACCTTCTGCTTGGTCAGATGCGTGAGATGGAGGATGAATTCGGCGTTCTTCCGATGCCAAAATATGACGAAAATCAGAAAGAGCACTATACGTTGATCGACGGCGGTGCAGATATCATGACCATTCCGGCGACTGCGACCAATCTTGAACTGATTGGTGCGGTTGTTGAGGTATGCAGTGCCGAAAGCTATCACGGATTGATGCCGATTTTCATGAATCTTGCGATGGAACAGAAAGGTACCCGCGACGAGGAATCCATTTCCATGCTGCGGTACGTGCTTGACTCCCGTGTTGTCGATTTTGCATATCTGTATGACGGCACCAGGGGTTTTACATTCAAGCTGAACAGCCTTATCAAAAATCCGGAAAAAATGGTTTCCACGCTGGAAAAGACAATCAAGTCTGTAGATAAATATTATGTCGGTCTGATTGAAGAAATGACAAATGCAGAATAATGAGCCTGTTTCAGAAGCAACAGCAATAGGAGGTATTAACATGACTCAGAAAACACCGAAAACGCTCAAACACGGTGTCGTCAACCGCGTGCAGCATACGCTGTTCCGCTATCAGGGCTGGCCGTCGATTGCCAGAGACGAAAACGGCACGCTGTACGCCGTTGCATCGTCGTTCCGCTGTGAACACATCTGCCCGTTCGGTAAGACCGCCATGTATATATCCAAAAACAACGGTGAAACATGGTCACCCCCGATCGTCATCAACGACACCTACCTTGACGACCGCGACGCCGGTATCCTCTATATGGGCAACGGCAGAATGCTCGTGACGTGGTTTACGCATCCGGCGGATGTGTATCTCAATCATTATTACAACAGCATCAAGAACTCCGCAACGCAGATGGAGGGCTCGCCTACGGTCGGTATGCTCGGCATGTATCCGTTCATTCCCAAGGAACACGGATGCGGCGGCTCGTTCATCCGCGTCTCCGAGGATTACGGTATTACCTGGAGCGAAACGATTCAGATTCCCGTTTCCGCACCGCACGGACCGACCGTATGCAAAGATGGAACACTTGTCTATCTTGGCAAGGAGCATTACTTCGGCGATAAAGTCGGTGTTCCCGGCTCCACGACGCAGGATCTGATCATTGCGGCGTATGTTTCCACTGATGGCGGCTACACATGGACCATGAAGGGCGAATGCAAAAAGCCCGACGACCTTTCGTGGGATCACTTCCATGAACCGCACGTCATCGAGCTTGACGACGGCACCCTGTACGGCACGATCCGCGCACAGGGCAACGGCGTTGCACACGGCTTTACGATGTATTCGACAGTATCGCGGGACGGCGGTGCAACATGGTCGGAGTGGCGGAACATGGAAGACGTTTCCGGTTCTCCTCCTCATCTGCTGAAGCACTCCTCCGGTGCGCTCATCTGCGTTTACGGCAGACGCGAAGCACCGTTCGGCGAGCGCGCCCTCGTTTCGTGGGACAACGGCGAGACATGGAGTGAGGACTACGACCTTGACCACCGCGCCGAGGGCGGCGACCTCGGTTATCCCTGCTCGGTCGAGCTGGACGACGGCAGCATTCTGACGGTATATTACCAGAAGTACTACGACGACGAAACGGGCAAGTATGACGACAAGTGCTCGATTCTCTATACCAGATGGACGCTGGACAGATAAATAATTCAAATCGGGATACCGCCTGTAAAAACGGTATCCCGATTCTCTGTTTCACGGTTTTGGATGTCTTAACAGATTCAGCCCCAGCAAAAAGACAATGACGCATACGCCTGTACCGGTGGCACCGTTCATGAGACGAATGTTCTCTGCCGTCATTTCGCCAAACGAAACAAGCATGGATCGCTGCAAAGAGAAAATCGAAACGAAAGCGGCTGCAAACGAAATGTTTCGCAGTGCACGCCCCTTTGCACAACAGCTTCGCCGCGACTTTATAAGGTTGACTGCCGCAAGTGTAATTTTGGTAAATGCATAAACCGCAATGGAAATCATGGCGATTTCATGAATCACGGTTCCGCGGTCTTTTACAACTGCAAGGATTGCAATGCCTGCCAGCGGTACAGACAGAATCATCAGCATGATTCCGGTGAATGTTGTGATAAACCGACCGTCCCGTCCGGTCAGAATAACCGAGAATCGGACGGCACTCAAAACAAGATAATAATTACCCACTGTGAACAACCACCATGAGTGTTCCATCACGCCGAAAACAATGTGATAAACGCTGAACAGGATATTGAACAGCAGGCTGACCCACGGAAATTCAGAACGTTTGTCCATCGATTTTCAGCTTTCCGAGTACACATTCGGTAATAATTTCAATCATGGTATCGATGCCATCGGTGCAGTCATTGGCGAGCCATTCCATCGCGATTGCCGTGATGCCCGACAGATAAAACTTCATGACATAGGTTCTGGTGTGCGCGGGGAACGCAAACTGTGCGAGAATCGGGTCAAAAATATAGGTAAACATTTTGTGATAGACCTGATCGAATCCCATTGACCCGAACTCCCGCATGACGGTTTTGAACAGGCGGCGATTATCCCGGATGAAGGTCAGATACGGCGTCAGATATTCCGGTGTGATAAACAGCAGATTCTGCCGGTCTGTTTGCGTAAAGCGGGCAGAAATGCTCTCTGTGTCTATCATGAAATAGGACTGAAAGCGGTTCAGAATATGCTGTGTGGCTTCTTTTAACAGATCGGCGGTGTTTTCATAATGCAGATAAAAGGTGGAGCGGTTGACACCTGCCGCCTCGCAGATTTCCTTGACTGTGATGTAGGAAAATTCTTTCTTTTCCAGAAGTGCAATGAGGGCTTCGTCCATTTTGACCGCGGTATTGAAATACTTGCTTTCGTTTTTGTTCACGGTGCCACCCCTCCTTTGACGTGATTCTTGTGATTATTTTTCTTCGCTGATCTCCCTTGCAAGCTCAACAATTTCAAATGCGTATTTCTGCTTGCCTTTTTCAAGCATTTTTTTGTAGATGGGGTAGTTGACCGCAGTGCAGGTAAAGCCGACGATGCCGAGTACCAGTCCGAGCACAGTCAGCGGAAGTGTCCCGCCGATGACCTGCATGGACAGGCTCATGCCAAGCCCTGCGATCAGTGTGGAAAGAATGCCGAATGTGTAGGTGAATACGGTAGCGGGCATTTTTGCCTTTGCATCGAGCTTGCGGAGTGCGACGATTTTGGAATTGTCCTTGGGAGCATATTCCTTTGCAATGGATTCTGCATAAATTTTGTCTGTGTTCATATTTGATATTCTCCTTTTCCTTTGATGCTTCTATTATACCAAAGAAAGAAGAAAATCGGAACAACACGATATTGCGTATGTGTTGTTTTCAAAAAGAATTGGTTGGTAACATTGGGGGTGCCGCAAGTTGAAACCTTGCGACACCCCCGAATCTGTATTTATTCCGTTTTTTCATCCTGCTTCTTTCCCGTATCATCCAGAAATCCGTTCCACCCGAACCGGAGGAACGAAATGATGACAGAGCACATACCGAAAATCTCGGTCACAATGCCGCCGATGCTGCCGGTGACAATGTTGTTGAACAGCCAGAACGGGGAGATAAAGGAAATCTGCGCAAGACGGATGTGTCGTCCGTTGTTGCCCCAGAGAATGGCGGTTTCGACGAGCTGTGACGTGGTTGCAAGCAAGGACACGACCATCGCAAAGACCGCGCCGCCGATCATGGTACGGCTCTTGCCGAACGTCACGACACAGCAGAGCAGGTACAGTCCCTGTACCAGATACAGCCAGCGTTTTTTATGCCATTTTTCTCCGCCTGCCAGTACCGCGCCGCGCAGAAGATTGACCGCGTTGAGTGCACCGGCGGTGAAGTTGCCGAGCAGA
The DNA here is from genome assembly GCA_015064785.1 of Oscillospiraceae bacterium. Taxonomy (GTDB): domain Bacteria; phylum Bacillota; class Clostridia; order Oscillospirales; family CAG-272; genus RGIG3925. The sequence goes on along the minus strand of SVRM01000064.1, from coordinate 11,699 downwards.
ATGAAGTTGACGGCAAACAGCGCACCGCTGATGCCCTTTGACAGGAAAAGATGGCGGTTATTCTTCATCTGATAGGAGAAGATATTGAACGCCGCTGCGAAGATGCTGATGATTTGAGCGAGGATGGTGATCATGATATGTTACCGTGAATATTCAGAGTGAAGTATGGAAAAAGAGAGAAGATGGCGGCGTCGATTCGTACGCGTTCCAAGCCTTCCCTGGTGAGGGAAGGTGGATTTCGATGAAAACGTCTTGCGTTTTTATCGAAAGACGGATGAGTTGCAGGAATGGCAGCAATATTGAACCTTATATAGTAAAAAGAACATACACAATTTCATACTGAAAGTTCAACGATTCTGCTATCAGAAATCGAAAAGCAAGAAAGGAACGACTCATCCGTCACGCTGACGCGTGCCACCTTCCCTGACCAGGGAAGGCTTGGACGTGTGCGCACCGCGATCATGTCCTTTCGTTGACAGCATTCCGGAGACAAACAGCCCTGCTTTATGCGAATTCAGAAACGCTTCCGTCACCGGATCATGTTAATCCACCTGATTCATATACGCGATCTGTTCGTCGGTCAGCGCATCGATCGTGACACCCATGGATGCCAGCTTGATTGCCGCGACCTGTTCGTCGATTTCACGCGGCACCTGATAAACCTTGTGCTCCAGCTCCCCTGCGTGCTTGACGAGATATTCCAGACACAGCGCCTGAATACCGAAGCTCATGTCCATGATCTCTGCCGGATGACCGTTGCCTGCCGCAAGGTTGACCAGTCTGCCGTCTGCGAGGAGGTTCAGAACACGTCCGTCCGCCATCTTGTAGCCGCGGATGTTCGGCTTGCGTTCCCAGACCTCGACAGCCATTTCCTCAAGCTCCTTCTTGTTGATCTCCACGTCAAAGTGACCGGAGTTTGCGAGTAGCGCGCCGTCCTTCATGACCGCAAAGTGACGGTCACGGATGACATCGTTGCAGCCGGTCAGCGTGACAAACAGATCACCAACCTTGGCAGCTTCGTCCATCGGCATGACGGTAAAGCCGTCCATGACCGCTTCAATGGCCTTGATGGGATCGATTTCGGTGACAACAACAACCGCACCCATACCCTTTGCGCGCATGGCCATACCCTTGCCGCACCAGCCGTAGCCGCCGATGACAACGGTCTTGCCCGCGATAATCAGATTGGTTGCGTTCATGATGCCGTCGAGCGTGGACTGACCGGTACCGTAGCGGTTGTCAAAGAGGTGCTTGCAGTCCGCGTCGTTGACGTCGACCATCGTGTAGTCGAGCTTGCCTGCCTTTTCGCGGGAGAGCAGACGGTGAATACCCGTCGTGGTTTCTTCAGCGCCGCCGATCAGATTCTTGCCGTATTCACGACATTCGCCGTGGAGCAGATGTGTCAGGTCGCCGCCGTCGTCGATCATGACATCGGGGCAGAGGGAGAGTGTCTTCTTCAGATGCTCCTCGTATTCTTCGTCGGTGACACCGCGCCATGCGTTGACTTCAAATCCCGCATCGACGAGCGCCGCTGCAACGTCATCCTGCGTGGACAGCGGGTTGCAGCCGGTGACGTAAACTTCAGCACCGCCGGCAGCCAGCGTCAGCGCAAGGTACGCCGTCTTTGCTTCCAGATGGATGGACATGGAAATTTTCTTTCCGGCAAACGGCTTTTCCTCGGAGAATCGACGGTTGATGGAGTTCAGAATCGGCATATAGCTCTTGACCCAGTTGATCTTGTCCCAGCCGCTCTTGGCAAGGTTGATATCCTTGATTGCACTCATATGTATACAGTTCCTTTCAGAATGGTTATTTTGTTTCTATCTTTTATATTATATAATCGATTGCAAAATTGCATTTTGCAATCGGTTTCATCGGGCTGACGCATAGCCAACGAAGTTGCAGCGCAACTTCTGAAGAAATGCAATGCATTTCTTCGGATGGCGTCCCTTTGGTCGCTTTGAAGGTGTCTTTTTGGGCGGGAAACCCGCCCAAGCGACGCAATTTGTTTATATATCGCCCTTTGGGCGATGAAGGTAGGCAATTTTGCAATTGCCTATTTTATATTATACCAAAGATGGCGCATAATTGCAAGAGCATCGGCGGAAATTCTGCATGGCAGACTGAACAAAAAACAGGAAATCATTTTATGACATCTGCCGAAATTGATGCGGGTCTGATGTATCAAATTGACAGATGACGTATGTTGTGGTACAATTATGGTATATAAGAATCACGGATCGGAGGAATGTTATGAGAGACGTTTTGCGTCGTATGATTTTGCTGTGTCTTGCAGTGTTTGTACTGGTATGTACCGGGTGTGAGACAAAACCGGTGGTGTTTCCGGATTTTCCGTCGGGCGGCGGGTCCGGCGGTGCAGACGACGATGAGATCATCGAATATGAAAATGTGGACTATGTTTATGAGCTGTTCCGCCTGCCTGTGGATGCTGATGATATCTATGTTGACGTGCATATGCATGATCGCGGCAGGGCAGCGGTCTATGACGATCAGATTTTTTTGTATACAATAGACGGACCGATTGGTGAATGGATCGAGACGCTGTATATGCTGGATGCCTCCGGAACCATTGCGGCGGAATATCCGGTGCGTAGCCGGGAGGGCGGCGTGATTCTGCGCAGTATGACACAGGCATACGATGCTGCATCGAAGCAGGTCATCGGTGTCGGCTATACCGAATCCCAGAATGCGCTTCTGTTTTACTGTGCGGCAGAGGATGGGGTGATGCTTCGGTCATCCGAACCGGTTGTGTACGAGCACAGTCCGTACGGTTATTTTTCTGCGGTGGATGCATCGCTGTTCTATTTTTCCAACGTCAATGATGGCAATAAGCTGTATTTCATCACGCCGGAGCTGGAGGTGACCGGTCCGTTTACGCCGCCTTCCACGGTGGAAACGGTTTTCCGCCACGATGACGGACGTGTAATCGCCATCTGCGAAAACGGTGAATGTATGCGCTATGACGAGGAAACCGGAAAACTGACCGACATCCGTCTGTATGAAGCAACCGAGGCGTGGAGCAAAGCATCCCAAATCCTTTACGGTGAGGACGGCGGTGTCTATTTCGTAAACAGTGACGGCATCACCGTCCAGCGAAACGGAGAAGATGTGCTCCTTTGCGATTTTCATAAATCCTATCTGTCGCTGGATGCTCTGCAGTTTGTCGATGTGCTGTCCGGGGATCGGTTTCTCGTCTGGTACAGCAATCCTCTGACGGGGGAGGACTATCCGGCGATCTTTGCGCCGACCGATGACACCATGCGTCCGGTACGCAAACTTGTCCGCGTGGCATCCGTCGGTACCAACGCCCGGATCAGCAATGAAATCTTTCGCTCGGAGATGATCTATGCATCCGTTGCGCACTTCAACATGACAAATGATGAATACTTCATTGAGCTGACTGACTTTGACTCGATTGCTGAGATTGACCAGCACGGCAACAGGATTCCCGGCGACACCTCCTCCATCCGCGACAGGCTCTTTGAGGAGGCACTGCTCTCCGGTGAGCAGTATGATGTTTATCTGATCGGCGAGTCGTATCAAGACCGCGATATGCTGGTTGAGAAAGGACTGTTTGAAGATTTGACGGATTTTGCCGAGCACAAGCATCTGATTGCGTGTGTGCGCGATGCGATGACGCGGGACGGACAGATCACCGGCATTCCGTTTTCCGTGGAGCTGTCCCCCCTTGTGACCTCGACGGATATTCTGCCTGCCGGAACGCCGTTTACCTACGACAAGCTGATGGAAATCTATGAGAATCTGGAGAATGGCGAATCGCTGTTCTGCGACTACACCGGGCGTGAGATGCGGCAGTCGGCGATGTATGATTTCATCGATTTTGATAGCAAAACCTGCTCCTTTGATTCCGCGGAATTTGCGGAGGTATTCGGGTTTCTTTCCGACTATGAAGCGGCAGCATTTGACGGAGGAGCGCTGACATATACACCGACAGGCTATATGAACCGCGCGGTCGGATCGTTTTCCGGACATCCGCAGGGCGTGACGGCATACGGCGACATCATCGATGCGTTTGCAAAAGGCGATATCAAGTTTTTGCAGCTGCACATTGGCGCACCCGATACGCTGTCGTCCATGCTTTATTTCTTTGATATGCTTGGCAAGGATTACAACCTCTGCGGTTATCCGTCAAAGGATGGCGGCACCATTACCGTTTCCACACCGATGCTGATGAGTGTCGGTGCGGAATGCGAAAACCGCTCCGGCGCATACAGCTATCTGTCGCTTCTGCTGTCGGATCTTTTGCAAACGCAGGATGCCATGTATGCGTTCCCTGTCACGGAATCCGCCGTGCAGACACGGCTGTCGTGGGGCTATCAGTATTACTATCTGTCCGAGGAAACCGGCACGTATACGACGCGCAATTACGGCTCGGCGCTCCGGATTCAGTTTGCCGCCGCATCCGGGTCGCCGCTGACATCCATGCAGGCATACTATTACGATGCTTCCTTGCAGCTGCTGAAGCCGCAGGTCACACCGCTGCTCGATTATGTCTGTAATTCCTCCATGCGCGGTGCCGGCGATACGATGATCCGCTCGATCATCGAGGAGGAGCTGTCGTATGTGTCGCAGGGTGTGCGCTCAACCGAGGAGGCGGGGAAGATTATTCAGTCAAGGGTGTTTATATACATTAACGAATGATAGAGGCTGCTATGATAAAACGTTCTGTATACCAATGGTTGTGCTTGTTTTGTGCTGTCGGACTGCTCATATGTGCGCTCTGCGGCTGTCATTCCTCAGACGGTGACGGTACGGAACCGGGACAAGACCGTGCCGATACCACCGATTTTGCGACTATTGTCCAGAATGCGGTAAAAGAAATGCGCGGCGATCTCTATGCACTGCGTAAACTCGACTTCCCGGACGGCTATACCCCGGTTGACAGCAAGCAGCGCAGACGCTGGATGAGTGTATTCGGCGATCGGATTGTCTGTTGTGCATATGACGCACGGCACGCATTTTCGTATTTCGTCTTTGCGCAGGATGGGGAACTGCTGGATACGGTTCCGCAGAACCAGATTCCGAAGCCCGACGGCATGACGGTGGAATATTACTGCCCGCAGGAGGACGGCTCCGCTCTGATCAGCGCATCGGATGATCAGATGCGTGTGATTTGCATCTATGCGCCGGACGGTACACTGCGCGTGCAAAGCAGCCCGATAGAAGTCAGGGAATCCGCCGCCTATACCGTGCTTGCCGCGGCCGGGGATTATATCCTCTACGGGGAATCCGACGGCAGCGTTTGGCTGTATGACAGTACCCTGACGCTGTTGTGCGAGGATCGCCTGCAGACCACAGCGGAATATGCCGTGTCCGGTGCGGAGAACGTGTTTACTGTCATCTGCGAAAACGGGACGGCGTATATCTATGACGCGGCGGCAGGCGTGTTTTCCGAATGTGTTCTGTATGAGGAAAATGAGATATCCCGTGCTGCAAAAGACATTTTATATACGGGGGACGGCGTTTTCTTTACCGATCACGATGCCGTCACGGCGGTGTGGGACGGCGTACCGTCGCAGATTCTTGACTGGGAAGCATCGGGATACCGCATGACGGACATGGAATTTGTGCAGGCCGTCGGTAAGGATTCGTTTCTTGTGCGGTATTGTGACCGTCTGCGCGGCGAGACCTATCCCGCTCTGCTGGTCCACCGGGAACCGGAGGAGGTCATCGTTCCCGAAACGATTCGCGTGGCATCCGTTGGAATCCGCGTGCAGGCAGAACGCGACCCAAGACAGATTCTCTACGAATCCACGCTTGCCTTCAACCGCGAAAATCCCTATTACTGTATTGAGCTGACCGATTACGATGCGGCATATTACGGCGATGTCGGTTCCTCCACGCCGCTGGGCGGACGCGCCGACACCCGTTTTGATACGTTTGAGCGTGATCTGACCGCCGGGAAGACGTATGATGTGTATCTCATCGGTCCCGAATATGAAAATACCGCGGCACTGGAGGAAAAGAACCTGTTTGCCGATGTGCGCAGACTGTGTGAGGGCACCGATTACATCACCGCACTGCAGTCGGCGTGGAATACAGGGGCAGAGGACGCAGTTTATCGGATTCCCATGTCGATGACGGCATCCGCACTTGTCACGCCGTCTGACACACTGACCCCGGGCGGCACATTTACCTACGATACGCTGATTGCGCTCGGTGACAGTCTACCCACCGGTGAGGCACTGTTCTCCGATGATGTCGCAGATGAGCTGTTTTCGGTCTCGCAGTATGATTTTATCGATGAGGCAAACAAGACGTGTTCCTTTGATTCGCCGGAATATGTCCGCTTTTTAGACTTCTGTTCAATGCTGGAATCGGCGGTGATGTCGGGGAATGTCAACGCATATTATGATTATTCGCTCGGACGTTCTACCGATGCATCATTTATCCCCGATGCACTGATCGATTCGCTGAAAAGCGGTCGTCTGAAGTTTTTCAAGTGGAACATGAACAGCCTGCAGTCGCTGACCTCCTTCTATTTTCTGAACCGTGCGGTCGGCGGAAATCTGACCTTCTGCGGCTATCCGACGGCGGCGGGCGGCAGTCTTTATGCCGAGACGGATGTGACCATGGCGTTGGCAAACGGGCTGTCGCTTGGCTCCGGTGCGTATGAATATCTGGAATTTCTGCTGTCCGATACCGTCCAGACCGCACCTGCGCTGACCGATTATGCGCTTCCCGTCACACGCGGTGCGCTGGACAAACTGTTGTTGGTTGGTTATCACTACTACAGTGACGATGCGGATTCGCTTGCCCGTGCGGAAAATGGCATTCGGATTCATTGCGAAACGGTCACTTCTTTGCCGATGGATGCAATGGAGCAGATTCTTGCGTTCTATAACCACGAGATTCAAGTCACCCAAGCCGAACGCGACCGGCTGTATCGCTATCTATGTGAAACCGATATGCGCGGTGCGTCCGATACCATGATCCGCTCAATCATCGAGGAGGAGCTGTCGTATGTTTCGCAGGGTGTGCGCACAGCCGAGGAGGCGGGGAAGATTATTCAGTCAAGGGTGTATATATATATTAACGAATGACACATTTTTGAGGGAGGCGGAATGGCATGAAGCGGGGGATTATCTTTATCATCATGATACTGTCGCTGTTTCTGTCCGGCTGTCACGGCGCGCGCGGCGGGGACATCACGCCGATTCCCGGACAGAGCATGACAGACATCGGCGGTACGTATACCGAATACGAATCGCTGGCATATGTTTATGATATCACGCCGCTCAGTCCACCCGATCACACCCCGCCGATGACCTTTGATACATTTCCGTCGTATACCGGCATGTCCGATCCGCGCACATGGGCACAGGTGCACGGGGATTCCATGATCTTCTGTATGGACATGGGGGATGAGAAAGCAGCCGCGGTATATGACTTGTCGGGTGAATATCAAAGTGCTGTGCGGTATCGCTCTCCCATACACGGCAATGCCATGTTTACTTTTCTTGACAGCGCAAAGTGTTATCTGACAGCAGAAATCAGTACATCACCGGACAACACCGGATACCGACTGCTCAAAACCGATGCTGGCGGTACGGTGTTGGCAAAATCCGAACTGCTTCACCGTCCGGACTCGTTCACTTCGTCTGTCGGTGAGGTGTATTCCATTGACGGCACATGGGCTTTGACCCGATTCTGGATGGAGCCGGAGGTTTTCTGGATGGTGGATGAAGACCTTTCGCTCATCGGTCCGTTTACTGTCGAAAGTCCCATTGCAGACGGGTTTTCATCGACGGACGGTACTTTGTTTCTGGTCTGCGAGAACAATACCTGTTACCGCTTTTCCCCGGAGGACAAAACCGTCACGCCGACGGTACTTCACCGTGATACCGATGCATGGCGGCGCGCGGAGACAGTTCTGTATGCCGCTGATGCCGAGGGCAATCCGGATGTGTATCTGGTTGACCGCATGGGTATCACTCATCAGCGCGGAAATGAGGAAATTCTGCTTTGTGATTTTGCACGTTCCTATTTTAATGTTTCCCAGTTTTCATTTGTTTCGCCGCTTCCGGGTGATCGTTTTCTTGTCTGGTACACAGAACCTCTGACCGGAGAGACGATACCTGCAATTCTCGCACCGACCGAGGAAGAACAGCGACCGGTACGCAAAACTGTGCGGCTGGCAACCGTCGGGCTTGGTTCTGACCGTCGGAGTACCGTCACAGCCGCAGTCACGCACTTTAACCGCACGGACAATACATTTGTCATCGAACACACCGATTATGACAGTCCGGGCGGTACTGTCGATCAGCGCGAAGCGCATTTGACCGATGATTTGCTCGGCGGTACGCAGTACGATGTTTTCCTGTTCGGTTCTGCCGTGAAAACCGCAGATGTGCTTGCAGAAAAAGGTCTGTTGGAAGATATGTCGTGGATTGCGCACAACACCGATTTCATCTCCTGTGTGCGTGATGCCTATGAGAAGGATGGTGCGGTATATACCCTGCCGTTCACGGTCAATATCCGTACCCTTGTCACAACAACAGACATTCTGCCGAAAGATACTGCCTTCACATGGGATGTGCTGTATGACATGGCAGGAACGCTTGCAGATGGGGAAGCGCTGTTCAACACCTATCTGCCGTCAAAACTGCGAGACATTGCCATTTACGATTTTGTTGACTTTGCGGGAAAGGACTGCTCGTTTGATTTGCCTGCATTTGAGAAGCTACTGGCGTTTCTGGCATCCTATGAAGCCGCGCGTGATCCGGTGACAGGCGGGGCGGCAGAGAATCCGTATTACAATCCGACACTGGGATATTTTCAGAGCTTTCTCAGCGGAAACGGCGGTGAGATGCGCGGCGACTGTCTGACTCCGCTTTTGGACGGAAAGCTGAAATTCTTAGAGTTTACGTTCCGCACACCGCATGATGCGGATTTCCTGTATGCGCTGTTTGATCGCATCGGCGCGGAATACAATCTCTGCGGATTTCCTTCATCGAACGGCGGAAGTATGCATGTGTCGGCAGATATGCTGATTGCGCTCGGGGCAAACGGGAGCTGTCCTGCCGGCGGTGCGGAATTTGCAGAGCTGCTCCTATCCGAGAAAATCCAGTCCTCCGATGGTGTTCTCGTCGGTTTTCCTGTCATCCGGTCTGCCGTCGAGTCCGCACTGGACTGGGGCATGATATATTATCAGACCGATACAGAAACGCATACCGACCGATCTCTTTCCTCGGATTCCTCGCTTTGGATCAGCATTGGTCCGTGGAGCAAAACGCCGCTGTCTGCGATGGAGGTTTATAACTATCCCGAGGTCTGTAATGTGCTGAAACCCAAACGGGATGAGATGATGAATTATCTTTGCACTTCCACCATGCGCGGCGCCGGCGATACGATGATCCGCTCGATCATCGAGGAGGAGTTGTCGTATGTGTCGCAGGGGGTACGTTCAGCCGAGGAGGCGGGGAAGATCATTCAGTCCAGAGTCTTCATTTATCTGAATGAATAAAAACACAAGGGGTGCGGTAAGACAAGTGCTTACAGCATCCCTTGCGCATTCAGAATCGGTTGTCCTCCGTACACAGCGCTGCACGGTGCAGTGTGCCGTCCGAGCAGGCATAGGTCAGACGGCTGTAATGTGTGCCCATGAAGTACTTCAGATACGGCTCTGCGTCGGACAGATGATTCTCACGATGGCCGACAACGTCGTCGGTCAGCAGTGAAAACCCGAAATCGGTATACAGACCGATGGCGCGGTAAGACGACGGCTGTGTATGCAGATATACCGGATATCCGTCCGGGGGAACGGTGTTCATAACCGCGGACAGCAAGGCTCTGCCAAGCCCGCGCCCTTCATGCGTTTTCCATACCTTGAACCAGTGAATCGTCCAGACCGCATCATAGACCTTCCATGCAAAGCAGGTTCCCAGCGGCAGATCATCCTCTCCGCAGATCACCAGACACCGCGTGAAAAATTCATCCTCCCGCGGCGCGTAAACACGGCGGAAATAGTCCTTCATGTATGCAATGTGCTGTGAAATATCGCCTGTCTCGCAGTCAAAGTGGACGCTGTACCAGAAATCCATGTCGTCCCGGCGGATCGGACGGATGTGATATCCCGCGGGACAGTCGGTATATGCGGCGGGATTCGGATTTTCGCACATCATAAATAAATTGAGATCGGGAATGTCGCGTTCCAGCATATACAGATATCGCCTCTCTACATAAAATCTTGACAATCTTTGTCATCTGTGGTAGAATAATAACGATGCATCATGCTTCTGCATTTGCATCCGGAAAGCACCGATACGGTACGGCGGTCGGTACTGCTGCACGATGTGCATCAGTACCATAGAAGTTTTCCTTGCTCCTCTCCAGAGGAGCATTTTTATGCGCTGCTCGCATAAAAAACGGAAAATTCTGCTGTATCTTTTTGATATGCCTTCCCGATGAGGGGAGGTGAGATTTGTGTACGTAACTTGGGAATTACTGTTTCTCTTTGTAGAACTAATTCTGATATTTCTTACATATATGGATAATCATAACAGCAAAAAGAAATAACCGCCTTCACGCTTCCAACTGAGGCGGTTATTTCTTAACCAATTCGGGGAAGTACCGTCACCGGTGCTTTCTTGTCTTTATTATAACACAAAAACCACTCTCTGTCAAGTTTTTTCTTCACCGAAAAGCGAATTCCGGTCTTGACAGACAGAGAAAACCATGCTATAATATAACTACTAATATAAAGGAAGGAAAACAACCGATGCGCGTACTGTTTGTTCTCTGTGACGACGATATGCCGCGTCTGTAACCGATCAATTCACAGATTCGCTGTGCTTGAACGGATGCAGACGCTATTCTGTCGTGTCCGGGAGAACACAGTTTTTTTATTGTAATTTTCTCCCTGTACACGTTTGTGTATGGGGCTGTTTTTTTGTTAGGGGGTGATCGTATGCGGCAAACAGATTTTGCCGGTCAAGACAGTATCTTTTCGGAAAAGAATTGACTTTTCCGTATATCCGTGCTATAATATTATAATGAATGAAATTCAAACCACAAGAAATAAACATATACAGGAGATTATACATATGGCAGCATATCTGACAGCACAAGACAAGCGTACCTGCTACTGTGCCGAGCTTTCCGCCGCAAACATTGGCGAAACGGTCTGCGTCATGGGTTGGGCGCAGAGACAGCGTGACCTCGGCTCCCTCATCTTTATCGACCTGCGCGACAGAACCGGTATTGTTCAGCTCGCATTCGGCGATACCACCGACCGCGAAATCTTTGACATGGCATTCAACGTCCGTGCGGAATTCGTTCTCTGCGCACACGGTACCGTCCGTGCAAGAGGCGAGGGCGCCGTCAACAAAAACATCCCGACCGGTGAGATCGAAATCGAGGTTACCTCGATGAAGGTGCTCTCCAAGTCCCAGACCCCGCCTTTTGCTATCGTGGAAAACAGCGATGTCAAACCGGAGCTGCGTCTGAAGCACCGCTACCTCGACCTGCGCCGTCCGGACTTGGCACACAACCTGATCGCACGCTCTGAAATTACCAAGATCGCGCGCGACTACTACGCAGAAAACGGCTTCATCGATATCGAAACGCCGTGCCTCATCAAGCCGTCTCCCGAGGGCGCGCGTGACTACCTCGTTCCGTCCCGTGTCCACAAGGGCTCCTTCTACGCACTTCCCCAG
>SVRM01000173.1 GCA_015064785.1 Oscillospiraceae bacterium | reverse complement strand
GGTAATACAGCCGCCCGCGGTGAAGCGTGGGAATCGAACCCATTTCATTCTCGGTGAGAATCAGCTGCCGTTTGCCGCTGTCAATGTCAAAAACGTACCATGGGAATGAATAATCTTCGATGTTCCCCCCCTCGTAAAACAGCCGCGTGCCGTGGATTTCGGGATTCGTACCCACCATGAAAAAGGGGCAGTCTGTGGTATCATGGAAGCAGAGCGGATCGATACAGAGTGCCGTCAGCGTGCCGGAATTGATGGAATAGCGCATGACGGTATCTGCCGGGAAATAGAGACATCCTGCGTGATACTGCAAAAAGCTGACGGCAAGCGGTCGAGTGATCGGTGCATCGGCGATGTCGTATTCATCGATGGTGATGCGGTCCTGGCAGGCGGTCAGTGAAGTCCATAGTATGGCTGCTAAGATTATGAATGATAATAAACGTTTCATTTTTGTCTCCTATCTCATGTTCCAGAAGCATCCCCGAATACGTGCAGATAATAATCTTCGAGTGTGGGAGCAACCACTCTCGCCCTCTCCGTAGGATTCGTCTCCGCCAGCACCCGCAATAACACCTCCCCCGTCTGCTCGTCTCGCGCAATGTTGGTCACGCGGAACTTGTCCTGCATCGCCTGCACCTCATGCTCGGCACACGGCACAATCCACACGCCGCCGTCGATCTTCTTCACCAGCTCATGGGGCGGTGCGTTGTCCACAATCACGCCTTTTTTGAGCATGATGATGTCCTTTGCGATAAATTCAATGTCCGGTACGACATGTGTGGCGATCAGGACGATCTTGTTGAACGCGATTTTGGAGATATAGTTGCGGATGGCGATGCGCTGTTTGGGGTCAAGTCCGGCGGTCGGTTCGTCAAGGATGAGGATTTCGGGGTCGCCGAGCACCGCCTGCGCAAGGGTCAGTCTCTGCTTCATACCGCCGGACAGCGCACCGATTTTGCGTTTCGGTACATCGTCCAGCTCCACAGCGGCGAGGATTTCGGGAATCTGCCGCTGGGATTCTGCCTTCGACAGTCCTTTCAGCGCCGCCATGTACCACATGAAGCGCTCGACCGTGAAGTTGGGGTACAGTCCCGGATACTGCGGCATGAAGCCCAGCTTTTCCCGGAAGCGCACGCCCATGTCGAGGACGTTTTCACCGTTGTATGTGATCTCGCCGGAATCGGCTTTGAGGTTGTCGGTGAGGATGTTCATCAGTGTGGATTTGCCCGAGCCGTTGGGACCGAGCAGCGCGTAGATGCCCGCGTCGAGGGTGGCGGTGAAGCCCGCGAGGGCGAGGTTTGTGCCGTAGGATTTGGATATATTGTTTATGGTTAGTGTCATTTGCGTTCCTCCTCATTCATCAAACACGGAATATGCTTCATACGTCCCGTCATCGAGATTCACAACCAGAAGTCCGCCCTCCGCAGCACGCCATGCCTTGAATGTTGCACCATCGCGCTGTTTTTCTTTCCAGCATCCATACCGCACCACAAGCCGGCTGCCGACCTGTGCATTGGAGAGCATGGATTTGCTGATCACATAGCCGTCTGTTTCGGTGAAGACCTTTGCCTTTGAGCCGTCCGGATTTGCTTGCCAGATTTTGCCGCCGTAGGTGTTTTTGACTTCTTCTTCGAGAAATTCATCCCAGCCGATGACTTCTGCATCGGCACCCTCATTCTGTAGGTAATAGAGCATATCATCGCTGAAAAAGAAGGCGCCGACATTGTCCTTAACCGGTTCTTTGGTATTGACCGGAACACCTGTGATTGCTTCATTGACGGAAACACGCATCAGCGCTTCCTTTTCGATGTAATACACATAACCGTTGTAATAGGTGAAATTCATGGAAAATACATCATCTGCAACACGCCAGTCATCGGTCAGATCGGTGTACATAGCGCGAACTTCTGTAGCGGGACTGTTAAATGCGCCGTGAACGGCATAATAATAGATGTCACCGACCTGTGCAAACGGAATTTTGCTCGGATCGATTTTTTCCGGATCATCAAAGTTTTCTTCTGACAGCGAAATACGCACGGAAAGGTCATTGTCGGTCGGATCATTATGGGAAAAGTATTTCCAAAGATATCCGAACTTGAAGGCATAGGTGTATCCGTCATCCTCATACTTTGCCAAGGTGCGTAGTTTCCCGTTTGAAATATCATACTGACAGATATAATCGGTGTTCTCGTCAATCATATAACGCTGAAACCAAATGATATCTCCGTCAACCGTATAATTGACCACACCAAAGAACGGACACTCTGTGCCGTGGTCGCATAACGGGTCGGGACACAACGGTGTGATGCTGCCGTTTTCGACATTGAAACGGGCAAGCGTTTCTCCGCGGCTTCCGTTGTCAAAGGTAACTGCGGTCGGCATATAATAGTATTTTTCCGAGATATCAATCTGCGGCTTAACACGGGTATTGCACCCGCATAGCAGTATCACTGTAATCATCAATAAACAAAATAGCTTTTTCATCATAATTCCTCATTCATATATTTTCTCAATCTCGATTTTTCCGTTCTCACAGCGAAGCAGACATAGATACCCATCCTCCCCGGCAAAGCTCTTTCTGCCGTTGGAAACGCCTGCGCGGATAGCAGAATCCGCCGCATAGCTGATGCTGATGGTATCCTCCGGGTCAAAATCATCGGAGGGGATATATTCCGTA
>SVRM01000063.1 GCA_015064785.1 Oscillospiraceae bacterium | reverse complement strand
AAAAGCAGCACTGCTGCTGAGACTTGTTTTTTCATGGTACTGCATCCTTTCTGAACAGTTTCTATCAATTTCACTCATATTATATCACAACTGACATATAAATGCAACACATCGCGCGAATTTTTGTGAAAAAAGAAGACCGCACAGAAAAACGGTCTTCTTTGAGAACATACGGTATTATTCCATTTCGTTGAACGCATCCACAATCTGTGTCAGCTTTTTCAGCGCGGCTTTTTCTCTCTTTGCGAAGCTGGATGCAAAATCCGTGGAGCCCTTTGCCGCAAGCTCCTGGAAAATATTCTGCACATTGAGTGAGGTATAAACACGTCCGACATCATACACACGGTTAGCAAGTGCGATATCGATCATTTCAATGGACTCCTCATCACGGGAATATTTTCTCTCCAGTGCAACTTCATAGTACGCGGGTGTGACAATCATATGGGACTGCAGCGCCATCGCTTCCAGAACCGTTGCCGCTTTTTCGGGATCACCTGCATTCGGAATGGTTGCAGTCGAAGAATTGGATTCGCAGTATGTAATATATCCGTCCTGTTTTTCATCAAATTTCGGGATCGGCAGAACACCGAACTCGGAGTTCATATCGCGCAGATTGATGATATAGGAAAGCACCTCACCGTAGAACAGTGCGCGATCTTCCATGAAGATGGTTTTACCGACGGCAGGATCCTTGGGCAGATACGTAACCAGATGCTCCGCACCGGTGACATTGACCACCTTTTCCAGAACCTGCGTAACCTTGGTCGAATCCACCTGCAGATAGGGCGTGTGACTGTCATCAAATTCGACGTATTTCAGACCGGAGCCATAGAAGAAGGTGTTCGGTCCCTGCTGTGTTGTGACATAACCGTAGCGGTCATTTTCGTCCATCAGCGCGTCACCGTTGACATCCATGGAAATATCCTTGCACATTTCCGCAAAGATATCCAGCGTCCACTGGCCGTCACGAACCAGCTGATACGGTTCTTCCATATCGTTGTCACCGATCAGCTTCTTATTGAACAGCATGATATAGGTAACATCGTTGTCCAGAATATTGATGTCGCCGCTCATAAAGAAGACACGGCCGCCGATGCTCATGTTCGCCGTACCCTGATCCCACCAGGATTCGTTCAGATGAATGACTTCAAAATCGTGGTAATTCATCAGATAATTTTCCTGTGCCAGAACCGCTGCTTCCTGTAAATTCGGGAATGCCAGCGGGAAAGAAGCATCCCCTGCGGATACAGCCTGCTTGACGGTCTGTGTGACATTGCAGCCATTGACTCTGATTTCGCAGTTGAAGCGCTCATTGATTGCCAGATTCCGTTTATAAACCGCATCGTTGATGACATCTCCGTCGGCTTCTTCGACATAGAGTTCCTTTTCCGAATTGCCCACACCGTCCTGCGCCGCAATCACGAATTCCGCACCGCCAAAATCAAGTGCGGGAAGTCCGTCAAACACCGCTTTCTGTTCGGCATACGGGTCCGTTGTTACAGCATCGGTTTCCGTTCCGATACCGCTGCTGTCTGTCGCTTTCGTGTCATCCGAAACGGCATTGCCGCAGGCGATCAAAGAGGAGGAGAGAAGCAGGGACAAAAGCAGCACTGCTGCTGAGACTTGTTTTTTCATGGTACTGCATCCTTTCTGAACAGTTTCTATCAATTTCACTCATATTATATCACAACTGACATATAAATGCAACACATCGCGCGAATTTTTGTAAAAAAAGAAGACCGCATATAAATCGGTCTTCTTGGTATCAACAGTTACACATTATTCCATTTCGTTAAAATAGGAAATCAGCTTTTCCATTTTTTCGATTGCACGTTTTTCTTTTTTTGCATAGGAAGATGCGAAATCGGTCGACCCACTCGTTGCAAGGGATTGGAATATTTCATGAATACCGAATTCTGCTGAATAAACACGTGCCATGTCGTATACACGGTTTTCCAGTGCAATATCAAGCATTTCAATCGAATCCTCATCACGGGAATATTTACGCTGAATTGCAACATCGTAATACGCCGGTGTCACAGTGATATACGATTGAATTGCCATCGCTTCCAGAATCAGTGCAGCGGTCTCCTGTGTTTCCACATTCAAAATGGTTGCAGTAGAGGAATTGCTTTCACAATAGGTATAATATGCACTCTGCGCCTCGTCATATTTCGGGATCGGGAGAATACCGAATTCGGATTCCATTTCGCGCAGTCCGCCGACATAAGAAAGCACTTCTCCGTAGAACAGACTGCGGTCTTCCATAAACATCGTATGACCGATGGTGTGGTGCGAAGGAATAAAAGAGACACGATGCGTTCTGCCGAGAATACCGACAACCTTATCCAGAACACTTGTGATCTTTTCCATGTCCGGCTGAAGAACCGGGACATTGTTTTCATCAAAGTATACGAATTTCAGATCAGAACCGTAGAAGAACGTATTCGGTCCCTTATCGGTTGTAACATAACCCCAGCGGTCATTTTCATCCATGATGCCATCACCGTTGATATCGGCAGAAATATTCTGACACATTTCGGAGAAAACATCGAGTGTCCATTTGCCGTCACGAACCAACTGATACGGTTCTTCCAAATCAAAATCGGAAATCAACTTCTTATTGAAGAACATAAGATAGGTGCAGTCATTGTCCAAAAGATTGACGTCACCGTTCATAAAAAATACTTTACCGTTGACACAGAGATCAGCAGTTCCCGCATCCTACCACGGACGATCAAGTGATATCACATCCATATCATGGAAATCCACAAGATATCCGGAACGTGCAAGAGTACCCGCCATAGACAAACTCGGAAATGCCAGAGGATAGGACGTATCACCGGCGGAGACTGCTGTTCTGACTGCTTTGTTGACATCACAGCCATTGACACGGATTTCGCAGTTGAACCGTTCATTAACCGCCATATTCCGCGCAAAGATCGCATCATTGACAACTTCACCATCGGTTGCTTCGACATAAATTTCCTTTTCTGAGCAGCCGGTTGCTTCCTGTGCGGCAACAATAAATTCTGCACCGTCGAGATCCAGTGTTGGAAGTGCATCAAAAGCCGCACGCTGATCGGCATACGGATCCTCCGTTGTTTCTTCAATGGTGGTCGTTGTTTCGCTGCTGATCGGTGCGGTGGTTTCCGTGTTCGTTTGAGCGGCATCTCCACATGCGGAAAGAACCGCGGAAAGCAGCAAAATCGCTGCAATGTTCATTTTTTTCATCAATCTGTTCCTTTTTCTACATGATTTTTTGATTGTACTTTGTATATTATACTATATTTTCAGATTGTCCGCAAGAGAAAACAGAACATTTTGTGAATTTCGGCGATATTCACATCAGAATATCAAAATACCCCTGCCGCCTTCAGCAGAAACGACACGAAGAATACCGAGACAGCCGATGCCAGCGTAGTCCATACAACGAGCTGCCCTGCCAGAACAACATCCCCGTCCATTTCCTGTGTCATCGGGACACTGGAAACGGCAACCGGGGTTGCGAATACAGCAACAAACGCGGCAAACTGCGCACCGCCGAACACATCGCGGAAGAACAGATACGCCGTACCGAGTCCGAGGAGCGGCACAAAAACCGTGCGCATCAGCACACCGAAAATGATCTCACGCCGCAGCTCAGCGACTGCGGAGAACTCAAACTGTGCACCAAGACACAGCAGTGCCATCGGCGTCGCCATTCTTGACATATATTCCAAAACGGTAAACAACGGTGTGATATCAGACAGACGGAATCCGATTCCGCCGCGCACAAACAGCATCCGGATACACAATGCCAGCACGCCTGCTAAAATACCGTGAATCAGCGGGTTTTTCGCAATGCCGGTCACAGTCCCGCGCAGATTCGGCTTTCCGCCGTCGGAACGGAAGGTCGACAGACTGATTACTGCAAAGATATTGAATGAAGGAACCACAAATGCGGACAGCAAAGAAGCCACCGTCGCACCGGCACTGCCGAACAGCGATTCCGCCAGCGGAATGCCGATCAGCGCATAATTGGAGCGGTAAATGGACTGCCAGAGAACACCTCGACGCTGGGGCTGTTTTGACACCATCATGACAACGGGAAGTCCCGCGCCGAAAATGACCAGTCCCGCACCAACCGCATAGATCACATAGCCGAGGTCGATATCACCGAGCGAGGAAATATTATAAACATTGAGAAACAGCATACACGGCAGAAACACGCGGAAAACGAGCTTATTGGCCGCCTTCACGAAGGTTTCGTTCATGAAATTCTTCTTTTTGAGGATATAGCCGAGTGCAACCGTCAGAATGATCGGTGAAACGGCTTTCAGTGCAAACAGGAATGATTCCATAATGTTCTCTCCAAAATAGCAATGTCGGTCAGACACGGATATATTCGGTGGACAGCGTCTCCCCCGAGAGATCAAGAAGCCTATATCCCCAGTTCCGCTCACCGCTTCTGCCGCTGTTGTAAGAAAAATCGCCGCAATAGAACACCGGAAGATTCCGCCAGGAGCCGGGCAGCAGTACGGTATTGTCACGGTGGATATGTCCGGCAAACGCACAGACAATCCGCGGATACTCTGCGATGAGCGTCTGTGCGGCATCGCTTTCCTGTATCGGAATCAGATCATGTGCGCAGAGAATGACCGTCTTTCCGGGGTGGTCGTGCAGAACTGCCGACAGAAACGCCGTGTTGATGCCGGTGTAGCAGCCATCGTGATTTTCCTTTGGATCAAGCTGACCGCTAAAGGTATCAAGCATGGCAAACACATAATCACCGTACACCACCGCATATTCGCGCGGTCTGCCCGTCATGCGCATCCAATCCGCATGACTGTACTGCTCGTGATTGCCGGGAATCATGAAGCATTCTGTCGGCAGGAGTGGAAGGTACCGCTGAACAAATTCCTCCGTGCGGCTGACCGGCGGGTTCCACAGATAGGAGCCGCCCTCATTCCATTTCCAGAAGTCCAATGAGTAGTCGCCCAAGGCAAGAATGGCATCATACGGCTGTCGCCCATAATGCCCGGACAGGTATCTGCACATCAGTGACAGCCGCTCCTCTGCTGTTGTGCCATACCAGTCGATATGACAGTTATGAACATCCGTGATCAGCAGCAGGCGTTTTTCATTGCAGGGTATGGTGTAGGTTTGATATACATAGCGATTGTCCATCGTGCGTTCCTCCGGGCATAGGATTCTGAACGTATTATATCACAATATATTGGGTGTGTCAATATTCACTTTTTTCGCATACGGAATATTCGTATTCTAAAAGCTCTTCATCCTTGCCGACATATACAAACCCTGCATTCCTGAATAATCTCAGTGAGGCAATATTCTTTTCATCAATGGAAACATGAATTTTGCGGAAATCCTGTACAAGCGCGCCGCATAGAATATCCCGTAAAATTTTCGATGCAATTCCCCTTCTCTGATAGTCAGGAAATACAACGATATCCATATACAGAATCCCGTTTGCAAGTTCAAGATGCATCACCGCAGACAGCTGATCGTCTGCATATACTTTATAAAAATACACACATTCTGTCGATGTTACATATTCCCAATAGTTTTGTTCATCAATACTGATAAACCGAGAAACAGACGGCTGCTGATATACCGCAAGAATCCGTAGAATATCTTCATCGTTTGATTTTGTTAACAGCTGATATGTCATTGGTGATCTCCTTGCTATACCTTGTAACGATATTCGTCCCTTTTCATGATTACCTCGAATGTTCCAAAATTCCGATATCAGGTCGAAGAATCAAGGTATCCATGAATCGCGCACAGTGAAAATGAAAAATCCCGATCACTGACGCAATCGGGATCTTGGAGCGGATTACGGGGCTCGATTCTCGGTGCTCGAGCGCCCACGGGGCAGGTATGCCCCCTTCAGTCGCGGATCTGACATGCCACCGGCATGTCATTCAACACCGCTCCCCTTCGAGCCGGAGGGGGGAGTTCATTCTATGCAGAGTTTTCAAACGCAGTTTGAAAATCTCGTGACGTTCAATTTATTGAACGTCTTTGGAGCGGATTACGGGGCTCGAACCCGCCACCTCAACCTTGGGAAGGTCGCGCTCTACCGGATGAGCTAAATCCGCATATGGATTATAAATTCGACAGATTTTTCACATCTGACATAAATGGTTTGAGGATCGCATTTGCGATCCTCTGTGGAGCGGATTACGGGGCTCGAACCCGCCACCTCGACCTTGGCAAGGTCGCGCTCTACCAAATGAGCTAAATCCGCAGGTGGTATGGGGAAATGTGGTGCCTCCGGTCGGAATTGAACCAACGACACGGGGATTTTCAGTCCCCTGCTCTACCAACTGAGCTACAGAGGCATTTCACAGGGAACTGCCGCGGTTCAAAACAGAACCAATGCCATTATTTTGGCTTGCAATTTTGATTTCTCAAAATCTTTTGGAGCGGATTACGGGGCTCGAACCCGCCACCTCGACCTTGGCAAGGTCGCGCTCTACCAAATGAGCTAAATCCGCATCAGTGGTGTGAAGTTTTTCCCTTCAACGTTGTATATTATAACACATCCGATACCGTTTGTCAATAGCTTTTTGAAAAATTTCTCATTTTCTTGGTCAATCGCATGATACCGCAGTTCAAAACGAAGCCATCTGCGCAGGACGGCTCCGTTTTGCCCGCGGAATCCGGTATTATTCTTCGACCAGAATGTGTACGATTCTGTCCATGACCTCATCAGTTACACCGCTCCGGCGCAGGAATGCCCGCGCCTGTTCCTGCCGCGTCTCGCCGAGTGTCGCAAGCTCACCGATAAACATCTGCCAGCCCTCGCCCAAGCTGCTGCGCTTGCCCCAGACAGACAGCGAGGTCAGCTCATAGTCAAGATCCTGCTCAGCCTCGGATACACCGCACAGCGCCTCAATCATACAGGAAAGCGATCCGGTTCTGTCGGCGCCGCCCCAGCAATGGAAGTAGATCGGATAATTTGCCTCATCCGCAAGCAGACCGAATATCACGGGATAGGGCGCCGTTTCCCTGAAATATTCGTCGTAAGCACCGATGGGAACCAGATGATATGCCACATCCGCACCGAGCGGACTGTCAAACCGCCGGCCGACAACCTCTCCGCGCAGGTCAAGATCGGTTTTCACGCCGAGATATCCGCACAGCTCCGCGATGCCAGCCGCAGTGATTTCCCTGTGAATATCCAGCTCCGAGCCGCGGTACAGAAGCCCCTGACGGATGCGCTTGCCGTCCATCGTTTTCCAGCCGCCGAGATCACGGACATTGGTTGTACCGTCGATGTAAATCCATCGCGGCGCACATTCCCCGGTTGTAAAGGAACGTGTTTCGCTGACTGCATCTCCGCAGACCACACGCCAGAAGTACGTGCGCGCAATCTCCAGATTGTAAACGGCAGCGGTATCCTTTGCCGCAGCTTCACGGACCGTGTCTGCAAAATCCGGTGTCCGGGCAATCTGCAAAAGCACTTCTCCGTCTGCCCGCCATGAAAACACAACCGGTGCGGGAATTGAGCAGTCGGGATCGGTCGTCTGGGTCAGATTGCGCCAGTCAAAATCGGGTGCGGCATAATCGCGGCTATTTTCCGCAAATGCAGTCTGCGCCGCGGTCTGAAGCGATACCTTAGCACCATTTTCCGGCTGTAACAGTTGAATCATGATCCGTTTCTCCTTTAGGATTCCGCATGTTCGTTGATGTGAATGATGCTGCGGTCGACATTGGTGAGCTTGACGGACAACCCGCCGTCATCCGTGATGGCATTGCCGTTGCGCGTGCAGTCATCAAACCAGAGATTGCGGATTTCGCCCGCATCGGAATTGTTTGCAATGCGCACTGCCTTACCGCCGCGGATGTCCATGTTTCGGAAGCTGACATTTTCAATCACAGCCGTGGAACCGCTCTCGAGCGTGACATTGATCGGATATTTTGAGCTGTGATAAAGCTCGATGTTCTCAAAGGACACATCATCCACATGCGCTTTTCCTGTCAGATAGACCACAACGGAACCAAGCGCATCCATCCATTCCGCACTTGCAAAGCCGACAGAACAGTCGGTGAAGTGAATGTCGCGCATATCGCGCTGGCTTTCTGCAATGATACCGAGTCCTCTCGCCTTGTCCGGCCAAGCCTGACAGCCCTCAAAGCGGATATTTTCAATCGGAATCGTGCAGGCACCGTACATCGATTTGACCTCGAACAGGTCATCTCCCGAACGCGCAAAGCTGTTCTTCGTCAGTGCATTGCGGCAGTCTGTCATGCAGATACCGTCGCTGTTCTGCCGATAGCCGAACAGTAACACTTCCTCCACGAGAATATCCTCGCACTGCGTGAAGTATACCGTCCACTCCGGACTGTTGTTGAGCGTGATGCCCTCGACGGTGATATGATTCGACGAATCGAAGCGGACAGCCGAGCGCGCGTGCCAATCCAGCTGCGAAAGATCAATGATACCGCGTCCCGAAATGCGTACATTGCTGACATAGTCTCCTTGGAACAACGCATTCCAGCGTGTCATACCCGCCCAGTCGGGATCAAGCCACGGGTCTTCTGCACGGTCGGGCATGGATGCCATGATATAGGCACCCGGCTCAACATACACCTCGGTGTCATCCCAGAAATCGATGTTGTATTTCAGCTCGTGCAGGCCGCGCTCAAAATACAGAACCTGTTTTTCCTGCGTGAAATATATTTTTTCGTTGTGGACACCGGGCGCAATCCGGACAACGTCATAGCCTTCCGGTGCGGTATACGGCGCATAACCGCGCACAAACACCGTCAGTGCCTGTCGCTTGTTATCCCCGATCACAAATGTATAAATGCCCTCCCCGGGTAATTCCGCCGTGACACCGCCGTCAACTGCGGTCGGTGTGATGCCGTGGGTCGTCGGCAGAACCGTGACATCCTTGCCTTCTGTTTCACACAGCACTGTCAGCTTCAGCGGAAAGTCCTCCGCCGATGCCGCATCGAACATCACAAAGGAATGCGCACCGAGGCTGGTCCGTACAGCATAGCATGGAATCTCGGTTTCCTCCGCATCGAGCCGCACGGAAAAATACGGCGACAGAATCATGCCGACGTCCTTTGCCTCGTTGTTGTGGGAACCGTCGGCGTTGTCCACCTCCGTAATAAAGGTATCAATGTCCGCGCATACAGTAATGTTGTCAAATAAAATCGGTGCTGTCACAGCCGCTCCTCCTTTTCTTCCGCCGCAGCCCGCAAGCAGCAGACATACAGTCAGCAATATCCCCAAAATTAAAGTTGTCCGTTTCATTCCGTTATCACTCCATCGTACGAAAAATAATTGACATTATACGCTGCCTCGATTGCATAGGTGCTGTTTGGAATGACAAGATAAAACGCATCGCCGATGACAAAGGTTTCCCGGAAACTGCCGCGGAAGTCCGCAGAATTTTCACAGTACTGCCCGCACCATGCATAACAGGATTTCGGAAACCGCCATTCCTGCGATTTGAAATAAAGGCATTCCACCGTTCGGTACAGCGAAATGCCAGCCCGCCGCCCGATATGGGATATGTGCGTTTCCCGCACACGTTCCCGACCGATGTTGACAAGCTTCTGACGCATCACGATGTATTCCCCGCGCAGAATCGCTCTCTTTTCTCTGTTCAGCCGCACAAGGTGAAACAGTACCCAGACAAGCACGCCCACCGGAATCGCAAGCAGCAGCAAAAACCATGCCCTTCCCGAGAGCAGCCACAGAATGATACCGATCTCGCCGAACAGCGACCAGCAGACAAAGGATTCCCAATAACGTTTGCGTTTGCTCCGCTGGGAAAGCAGAAGGTCCTGTTCTATTTCCTCCGCTGTCAGGCGGACACTTCGCAGTCTGCCGTCATCTTCCCACCTCATGCATATGTACCTCCGGTCAATGTCTTATATGAGTATTTTACCATGAATGCAGCCGGGTGTCAATAGAAAACGGGACTTCCGCGGAAATCCCGTTTATGATTGGCAGAACAGCCGCAAAAAATCGTTTACTGCAATTCAGACATATCGCAAGCGGGACGCATCGATTATTGCTCCCGGTGGTTGCAAGAGGAAATGAAATTCGCCTCTTCACATTTGCGAAGCAAATATTTCACAGCGAAGCGATTTCACTTGGCAAAGCCAAATTTCACGCGCCGAAGGCGAATTTCGTTGAAAAAAAGAGAGCAAGTCAAAGACTTGCTCTCTTTTTTCTGGAGGCGCCACCCAGATTTGAACTGGGGCATAAAGGTTTTGCAGACCTCTGCCTTACCACTTGGCTATGGCGCCGTATATAGTGAGGATCGACGATGTCGATCCTCTTTGGAGCGGATTACGGGGCTCGAACCCGCCACCTCGACCTTGGCAAGGTCGCGCTCTACCAAATGAGCTAAATCCGCAGAAAGCGTATTTACATGGAAATACGCAATGCCAATCTTCAACGGCGATTGCCGTCTACTTGGTGCCTCCGGTCGGAATTGAACCAACGACACGGGGATTTTCAGTCCCCTGCTCTACCAACTGAGCTACAGAGGCAAATGGCGACCTGGATGGGGCTCGAACCCACGACCTCTAGCGTGACAGGCTAGCGTTCTAACCAACTGAACTACCAGGCCAAACGAGGAATCGTCTGACTCCTCATTGGTGGAAACTACAGGGATCGAACCTGTGACCCTCTGCTTGTAAGGCAGATGCTCTCCCAGCTGAGCTAAGCTTCCATAACGTCTCGGGATTCGGATTTCTGTCTTTCTCCCTGCGACGTTTTATATTATACCACAACAAAATCAGTTTGTCAACAGTTTTTCAAAAATTTTTGAGGTTTTTTGAAATATTTTTCAGTCATCCGAAAAAACGACTTCCCATGCGTTATTCTTCGCTGTGTTCCGCAGCTTCAGCCTCCGCCTGTGCGGCAGCAGCGGCAAACAGCGCATCACAGTCCTCCGGCGTGAACACATACTTTTTGTCACAGAAATGACAGCAGATTTCCACCTGACCCTGCTCGGCAAGGATATCATTCACCTCATCGCGTCCGACCGTCACCAGCGCACGACCGGTCCGTTCCCGCGAACAATCGCAGACATAGTCCACCGCAATCTCATCAAACAGATCGTATGGAATATCCTGGAACGCCGTCGCCAGAATCTCCTCGTTGCTCTTGCCGGATGCAAACAAGCCCGAGACAGACGACAAAAACTGCGCATTGCGTTCGATCAGATCAATGGTACCTTCATCGGCAAACGGCAGAAGCTGAATCAGCACGCCGCCCGCGCCCTTGCAGGTATAGTCGACATCGACCAGAACACCGAGTGCACAAAGCGTCGGTGTCTGCTCGGAGGTTGCATAATACGAGGTTACATCCTCCGCGATTTCACCGGTAACAATCGGGGACTGGCTGACATACGGCTCGCGCATACCGAGATCCTTGGTCACCGTCATGTAGCCACGGCCGACCGCACCTGAGACGTTGAGCTTTCCGTTCGACTTCTTCGGCACATCCACATCGGGGTTCTGAATATAGCCCTTGACATTGCCGTAGTAATCGGTTGTTGCAAGAATCGTGCCGGCAGGACCGTCGCCGCGGAAGGACAGCGTCAGCATATTGTCCTTTTCCTTGAGCTGAACACCCATCAGGGATGCCGCCGTCAGCACACGGCCGAGTGCAGCCGTTGCCGTCGGTGTGGTTTTATGGTAGCGAATTGCCTCATTGACAATCGCCGTGGAATTGATGACAAAGATTCTCGCAGAGCCGTCCTGAGACATAGCGCGCAGAATCGTGGATTGCTTTTTGTTTTCCATCATGTGGGTATCTCCATTTATATCTTTTTGCATATAAAGTAGTGACGTTCGTCTTCTTTTCCGGCCGGCGTTCCGTCAAAATCGGATACAATATCCAGCACATCAAAACCCGCCTGTGCAAGCAGTCCCCGCAGTACACGGTCGGAATACGCACGCTCCGACTGCACCTCCTCAAACCGCTCCCAGAGTCCCGATGCGGTTTCGCAGAAAAACGTCAGATAAAAACGGCAAAGACCGGTCTTTTTGTTGTACTGGTTCTGCCAGCCGAGGTACGTTGTTTCATCCTCAAGGATATAGGATTCATCGCCGAAGATGTGTTCAAACTTCCACGGCGTATTGACGTCGAATAAAAACAGACCGCCGTCATTCAGAAAAGTATGCACACGCGCAAAGCACCGCGCGACATCCTCTTTTTTGGTCAGATAATTGATGCCGTCCAGCGAGCAGACAACCGCGTCAACCGTACCGTACAAGTCAAAGGCGCGCATATCCTGCTCTAAATACAGCACATTTTTTCCCGCAGCAAGTGCGGCAGACGAAGCTCTTGCCAGCATTTCGCCGGACAGATCGACACCGATCATATCATAACCGCGGCCGGCAAGCAGGTTGGTCAGCGTACCGGTGCCGCAGCCGAGATCGAGAATCATCGTTGGCTTTTTGTCGGCAAAGCGCGCAAACTGCGCCTCGTAGAAATCCGCCCACGCCGGATAGTCGACATCCTCCATCATTGCATCATAGCAGGAGGCAAGCACAGAATAAGCAGGAGAACTCATGCGTCTTCGTCCTCATTCTTCATGCGGGAAAGCACCGTCACATAACCGTCAGCGCCGTATTTCAGACAGCGGTTGACACGGCTGATGGTTGCGGTGGAAAGCCCGGTCCGCTCTGCGATGTCGGTATAAATGCAGTTCTCCGACAAGAGCTTTGCCGCATACAGACGGCGCGACATTTCCTGCAGTTCGGGAACGGTGCAGAGGTCTTCAAAGAAATTATAACATTCATCCAAAGATTCCAGCGACAGAATGGCACGGAACAGAAGGTCCATCCTCTCGTCTTTCATTTTTTCGTTCATGGTGTCATTTCCTTTCTCGGTGAATTTGACCGGAACACATATCTTTTCTTATTATACTACATTTTTTCCGTAAAGTAAAGTGCTAAATTGTGAACACTGAAAATTCTCATGCTTTTTATCAAAACAAAGAGGAAAGTAAACAAACAGTAAATTCACTGTCAGAGATAAAATTTCAAGACAAAAAGAATTGACAAAAACCTCAAAAAAAGGTATAATATATTTATGTTTGATTTTTTGCGCACAAGGGATTCCCTTTTGTACGCAATCAGAAAGGATGATCCACACCATGGTAAAACACACACTCGGCTTTGTCATCTCGATTCTGCTGATCGTCGGTGTCTGTATTGTCGCGCTGGTCGGCATCGGTCCCGTTGACGGAATTCTCGACGAGGACGGTGTCCGTAAGGGTCTTGACCTTGTCGGCGGCTCCGTCATCGTCTATGAAGCAGATCTGGAGGAAGAGCCAGACCCTGACGAGCTCGCTTTCAACATGGAAGCGGTGCAGAATATGATGGTCAACCGTCTGACGACGCTCGGCTATACAGAAGCCACAGCCACCCTCAACGGCGACCGCCGTATCCGCATTGAAATCCCCGCCATCGACGACCCCGAGGAAGCCTCCCAGCTGCTCGGCTCGACCGCAAAGCTCGAATTCTGCGATGCCGACGGCAATGTCCTGCTGGAAGGCAAGGACATCAAGGCGGCGTATCCGCAGTACGGCGACGCGACCGGACAGGGTATCCCGCAGTTCTTCGTCGCACTGGAATTCCAGCCGGATGCCGTTGAAAAGTTTGAAGCGGCAACCGAACAGGTACTCTCGGGCGACAATGTTCTGAACCAAAAAAATTACATTGCCATCGTTCTCGACGGCGAAACCCTCTCCGCACCGTTTGTTCATGAGGTCATGCACACCGATTCCTGCACCATCACCGGCAACTTCGATCAGGAGCGCGCGGTATGGCTGGCATCGATTATCACCTCCGGTCAGCTGCCCTTTGCACTGAAAGAGGTTCAGCTTGAAGCCATCGGTCCGACCCTCGGCGAAGAAGCACTCTCCACCTCGATGATCGCAGGTGCCATCGGCATTTTCCTCGTCATGGTCTTCATGTCCATCTTCTACAGAATGCCCGGTCTGATGGCATCCATCGCGCTTTGCGGCTACATCGGCATCGTCGGCATTGTCATCTGTGTTTCCAAGGTCAACCTGTCCCTGCCCGGTATTGCCGGTATTATCCTGTCCGTCGGTATGGCGGTTGACGCAAACGTCATCATTTTTGAACGCATCAAGGAAGAACTGCGCATCGGCAAAAGTACCGTCGCCGGTGTCCACGCAGGCTTCAAAAACGCATTCTCCTCGATCATTGACTCCAATGTCACCACACTGATCGCAGTCATTGTGCTGATGGTCTTCGGTACCGGCTCGATCGTCGGCTTTGCGCAGACACTGCTCATCGGTATTCTCGTATCGATGTTCACCGCGCTGGTCGTCACACGCAACTTCCTCTCCTGTCTCATCGGGATGCGTATTACCGACCCGAAAAAGTGGGGTATGTGGAAGAAAGATATGGAAATCAGAAGGGAGGCTATCGGCAAATGAACTACGAATTCAATCCGCAGGGAATGTATGACATGAGCGCCGCGCCCGCACCGGCAAAAAAGAAGGTGCAGCAGAAGCTGATTCCGTTCATTAAGCTCCGCCGTTATTTTCTGATCTTCACGGCAGTCTGCTTTGTGATCGGTCTGGCAATCATTCTGCTCCGCGGCTTTGCATGGGATACCGACTTCATCGGCGGTACATCAATGCAGATCAACATCGGTCATGAGCTGACCAAAGAGGAGCTTGCCGAGATCACATCGATCACAGAGGATATTATTGAAAAGAAGGTTTCCGCGGTTCAGCGTACCGGTGACGGCGGCAGGCAGGTCCTCATCAAGTGTACCGAAATCGACACCGAGACCCGTGACGCAGTCTTTGAAGCACTCAAGGCACAGTTTTCCCTGACCGATGCCGACCGTCTGAATGTCTCCTCTGTCGGTGCATCTGTCTCGGCGGACTTCCGTCGCTCGGCTATCATCTCCGTTTCGCTTGCAGTCGCGCTGATGCTGGTCTATATTACCATCCGCTTTGACTTCCGCTCCGGTCTTGCCGCAATTTGTTGTCTGACACATGACCTGTTCTTTATTCTGGTTGCATACGCATTGCTTCAGCTGCCGATGAACACCAACGTCATCGTCGCCCTGCTGACCATTCTCGGTTATTCGATCAACGCGACCATCATCGTCTTCGACCGCGTCCGTGAAAACGTCAAGCTCAACCCGAACAGCTCCTTTGACGAAAACGTCACCCTGTCGGTCAATCAGACCCTGCTTCGCTCGATCAATACGACCATCACGACACTGCTCACGATTGTCATGATCTACATCCTCGGTGTGCAGTCCATTCAGCAGTTTATCCTGCCGCTGATCGTCGGTATCGTCGCCGGTCTTTACTCCTCCGTCTGTCTCGCCGGCAATGTCTGGGCATTGCTGCAGGGACTTGGCAAAAAGAAAACCGCGGTTGTTCCCGCAGAAAAGAAATAACATTTACGCAGGGGCTGCTACATTCCATAAATCATTGTACAAATGATAACTCCCTCAGTCAAAAAAAGCCTCCCTCTGCCGAGGGAGGTGTCACGCTTTCAGCGTGACGGAGGGAGTTATCTCTGCACTTTGATTTGAAATGCAACAGCCCCTTTTTCACTCCATCTCATTACATTTCGATGATATCTATTTACATCTAAATGATTTCTAATTGTCATTCTGAGATGTAAAATATTACAAAAGAGAGGTGTAATGCGATGGATCCAAATGAGAAACTCCGTAAACTTTTAGATCAAAGTGGTTGGACAGAATATCGGCTCGCAAGAAAAGCCGGTTTGTCCGATTCAACAATCATCAACATATTCAAAAGAAATACCGTTCCCTCCATTCCAACACTGGAAGCCATCTGCCGGGGCTTCGGCATTACGCTGTCCCAGTTCTTTGCGGAGGGCGAAATGGTGGAAATCACGCCGGAGCTGCAGGAGATTTTCCGTGCATGGCTCTATCTGACGCCGGAACAAAAGGAAGCACTGCTCCATTTATTGGACACCATGCGACAGGATCATATAGTAAATGACGAAAAGAAGCAGTAACTGCTTCTTTTTTTCATTCGACAACGAAATCCGACAAATTTTTCATATTCAGTATGATATAATAAGGCCATGCTGAAAGGCAATTCATTACAATTGAAAGGAATTATTTGCCATGAAAAACCTGCAAACCTTATTCATATCCGTTGCTGACGAATATCACGTTTCCACAGCCGAGGTCACCGACAGCATCCGTGCCTATCTTCACCATCTTCTGAATGATCCCGATTTCCGTGCCGCGTGGGAGGAGATTCCCAAATCCGATACATGTTCTGAGGAGGAGATGCTTCTGGCGCTGATGATTGCGGAAACGGTCAACGGCGGAACCGATACCATAAAAAAAGCCTCTTTCACCTGATCCGGGCAAAAGAGGACATCATTGAATCTGAATTTATATGTTTTGTGTGTTTTCCTTTGCTGTTTTACATGATGCTATCAACAGTCTGCGAATATTGCCGCACAGCTTCTCTGCCGATTGATAGGTCTGCCAATCAATACGGTTCGTTTTATAGAGCAGTTTCAGCCAATAACTTGTCTCACTGGATTCTTTCAGCGCAATTTCCAGTTTGGCAATAAAGTCTTTCCTGCTCTGTGCATACTGAGCTTCATGAATGTTTGCGCCGATCGATGTACCGGCACGTGCAACCTGATCTGTCATATACGCACTCTTGGGAAAAGTAATGCCATCGACCATTTGAACAACTGCAACCGCAAAATCGAAAGACAATGCAAGCAGTTTATTTTCAGACATAATTACCTCAATTTCATCATGTCATGATATATTGCTTACACGATATGATATACAGCTCACGCTGTATGATATACTTGCTTCGCAAGTATGGTATTATATCCGTTCCTTCATACGCGCAGCGTATATCATCTGCGAAGCAGATATCATCGCGCAAGCGTATATCATCCGTTCCGACAGGAACGGATATCATTGAAAAAAACTCTTTACGTAAGTAAAGAGTTTTTCATGGCCTGCCCGGCAGGATTCGATACCTGACGGAGGAATGACATGTCATTCCTCTGCAAGAAAAAGCACTGCTTTTTCTTGCCGTCACAGCTGGAGCACCCCTACCAAACTGACTATAAAAGAAAAAAGCCGCCCTTGGCGACTTTTCCTTTTATGGCCTGCCCGGCAGGATTCGAACCTGTGACCTTGAGAGTCGGAGTCTCACGCGCTATCCAGCTGTGCCACGGGCAGATAGATTTCAGCGGCGCCGCTGTTCCCTTCCATGGTTCCCTTTGCGAACTTCACAGCGCAACAAACAACGCAGCACCAACGATTTCCGATGCGTATCTCATCGTTAGCTTTTATATTATACCACATCTTCACAGATTTGTAAAGTATTTTTGCGCGATTCCTCTTGATAATTTTTTCTATCCATGTTATAATATATAAAATGACAAATCACGACATCCATTCGTGAAATACAGCCAATGAAGGGAGCTTGTACTCATGAGTAAAGCCGGAAAAATCGCAAAAATCACTTTCAAAACCGTGATCCTTGCCATTTCATTCTTTATTTATGCATTCTTTGTTTTCCGGTTATGCTCCACGCAGGACGCGCCGGAATCGGTTTCCTCGATTGTCTGGAACGATACCGCCCGTGCCGCTTATCTTGCCGCTCCTGGGGAATTTCAGATTCTTTCGCAGGAACCCAGCTCCATCATCACCGAAGACGGACGTTTCTGGATCTCCAATGTCGTCTATCTCCCGCAGGCAAAGCAGCTCCAGCTGACCATCAAATACAACGATTCCACACTCAAATACTTAAGGGAAGCACTGGCAAAACAGGCGTCCACAACACAGGAAGACGGTACCATGCAAACCGTTTCCGTCGATGACATCACATTGCCCGACGAGCCGTTTGATTATTCGATTCTCGACAACAGCGGCGTTCGTTACAACGAACATTCCTCGTCAGCCGACCGTGAACAGAATTATAATTACCGCCGTCTTGTTTTTGAGAATATCACCATTCCCGAACATGCAGCATATTATATTGATATGTACTATGTCGGAGCCATTGATTACAGCGCTGTTCCTTATGGTTCCCTGCTCGCATGGAACACATCAATGGACACAGAGGAGCTGAAGGTGGAAAAGTATCTGCCGGATGATTTGAAGTAATTCACAAAACAGAGAACCGAGGTGCTGCATTTACTGCAATACCTCGGTTTTTTATGCTTGAAATGCAAAAAAGAAGAGAAATGTTTTTTGGAGATAAAGAGGACTATAACCTCGATATATATTGTATCAAAATTATAGTCCCTATTTGGCGCAGAGAGGGATTCGAGCCCTCGTATGGTTTTAGCCACAAACTGATTTCGAGGAACTGAAAATCCGTCTCCGTCTATCCCTCTGTATCCCTAATTTCCGCAAATTTTCGCAAGTTAGTGACCATGTTATTGCCCTTTCCGGGAAAAATGCAAGGCAAATGCAAGGCCGGAGGGACGGGTGGTCACTTTTATCCCAACTGAATGAAATCCAATTTACACAGTGCGTATCTGTATTTGTGTCCGTTTTCATTTACAATGACATGATCGTTTTCCCGCATTACGTTATATACGCGTCCGCTGACCGTTTTGATCGTAAGATCATCATAAGACCAGTGATGAACGATCGAAATTGAATCAATATCTTTTCGGGTAAGTACTCTTTCCGGTGTTGTAAAGCGCAACGATTCGTCTCGGATAATGCAATGCAAGGATTTCCCCCAAGAATTGCAGTAAAGATAATCGGCGGCAATGCATCTGTCGAAAAACTTTTCAGCCGTATTCCCCCAAGATGCTTGTCCTTCATTTTGAACGTGGTATATAAGAGCATCAATATCATCAAACCATACATTGTCGCTGTCGGTTTCAATGCGATCGGCTTCCTCAAAAAAGACTATGGAATTGATCCAGGAATTTTCGGGATTTTCTTTTCTCAGTAAATAGATCGCTCTCCCGATTTGCTTGAATGGAGACTTGTGAAGCTTGGTGTGTGTTTCACCTGTCCATCGGTCACGCTTATACTGAATGAAGTCGCCGTCGCGTTCAACGAGATGTCCTTTCCAACGCTTGACCTCTATTGCAAATAGCTTGTTCTTATATAGAATCAAACAGTCAATTTCCGCGTTTCCGTCTGCGGTCTGAATAATGATATTCTTTTTAAGTTTGCAATTAGGCAAACGAGATTGAATAGCGTAGATAAATTTATCTTCGCCCCAATCGCCGTACTTTTTTGCTTGCGTCGTATACGGGATCGAAGACTCGCCCATTCGCATAAAGCCTATTTTGATTTTATGAAAAAAACTTCGAAGTCCCATAAGATTGTCCCAACCAAATAATATCTTGATGACTTATTATATCATAATTTCATTAAATTTTCAACAGTTCTCCGATATATGTTTCTTGTCTATAACGCCTATTCCGTTTTCTCTCTTTTCTTAAAAATCGGCTCATCCTTGGAGCAGAGCCAAGCTCCCACCGCCATTGCGGCAAGGGAGATAAAGTAGGTCACCTTCGGCATCTCACGGAAGATGACGAGTGAAAGAAGTGTACCGATAAAGGGCGCCACGGCGTAGTAAGCGCTGGTCCGTGCTGCACCGAGGATGCGCTGTGCGTACACGTAAAAGAAGATGCTCAGCCCATACGCCACAAATCCCACGCCGAGCACAGCAAAAACGCTCCAAAGGTTGGTCAGCCGTTCTCCGATGCACAGCCCGATGACGATCGAGCCAAGTCCCGAGAAGATGCCTTTGAGCAGTACGATCTGCAAGGGATCCTTGGACGAAAGCTTGCGCGTGCAGTTGTTTTCAAAGCCCCAGCACACCGCCGCCAAAAGCACGAATAGCGAGCCGGCGGAAAATTTCAAACTGCTGATACCGCCAAGATCACGATACTCGTGGCGATCATAACAACACCAACCGCGCGGTTTAAGGTTTTTGCGTTAGATTTATTAGCAATTTTAGATGCAATTCTTGCCCAAAGCAGCGTGAACACAACGCACAGCACAAGGCAGAGAATATCGGGAATTCCCCCGATCAAAAAATGACTAATGCCTCCCGTAAGAGCCGTAAACGCCATAATAAACACGCTTGTACCAACCGCCAAATGCATAGGGTATCCGAGGAAAGTGGTCAGAACAAGCAGCAGCATCATTCCACCC
>SVRM01000062.1 GCA_015064785.1 Oscillospiraceae bacterium | reverse complement strand
GTCACCGATGATCTTGATGGAGTTCTTGTTTGCACCGACAGTACCGTCGCCGCCCAGACCCCAGAACTTGCAGGAGATGGTGCCTTCAGCAGCAGTATCGGGAGCGGGCTTTTCATCGAGGGAAAGACCGGTGACATCGTCAACGATACCGATGGTGAAGTTGTTCTTCGGAGCATCGAGGGTGAGGTTTTCGTAGGTTGCGAAGATGGATGCCGGAGTGGTATCCTTGGAGCCCAGACCGTAACGGCCGCCGACGATGGTAGCCTTAACGCCGCCCTGAGCAAGTGCGGTGACAACATCAAGGTACAGCGGTTCGCCGAGGGAGCCGGGTTCCTTGGTTCTGTCGAGGACTGCGATCTTCTTTACAGTTGCGGGGATTGCTTCGATGAGCTTTTCAGCAACGAAGGGTCTGTACAGGCGAACCTTGACAAGACCGACCTTTTCGCCGTGTGCGTTCATGTAGTCGATGACTTCTTCGCAGACGTCACAGACAGAACCCATAGCGATGATGACACGGTCAGCGTCAGCAGCACCGTAGTAGTTGAACAGCTTATAGTCAGTGCCGATCTTTGCATTGACCTTGTCCATGTATTCTTCAACAACAGCGGGAAGTGCATCGTAGAACTTGTTGCAAGCTTCTCTGTGCTGGAAGAAGATATCGCCGTTTTCAGCGGAACCGCGGAGAGCAGGATGTTCGGGGTTGAGGGCGTGTGCACGGAATGCAGCAACTGCATCCATGTCAGTCATTTCCTTCAGATCTTCAAAGTCCCAAGCTTCGATCTTCTGAATCTCGTGAGAGGTTCTGAAGCCGTCGAAGAAGTTGATGAACGGAACGCGGCCCTTGATTGCTGCCAGATGACATACAGCACCGAGGTCCATGACTTCCTGCGGGTTGGAGCCTGCCATCATAGCGAAACCGGTCTGGCGGCAAGCGTAAACGTCGGAGTGGTCACCGAAGATGTTCAGCGCGTGGGAAGCAACGCAGCGTGCGGAAACGTGGAAGACGGAGGGGAGAAGTTCACCTGCGATCTTGTACATGTTCGGGATCATCAGAAGAAGACCCTGAGATGCGGTGTAGGTGGTAGTCAGAGCACCTGCTGCGAGAGAACCGTGAACGGTACCTGCCGCACCTGCTTCAGACTGCATTTCGACGACCTTTACCTGGGTGCCGAAAATGTTCTTCAGACCCTGTGCGGACCACTGGTCAACGTAGTCAGCCATAGGGGAGGACGGAGTGATCGGGTAAATACCTGCAACTTCAGTAAACGCGTAGCTTACGTGAGCGGCAGCCTGGTTACCGTCCATGGATATTTTCTTTCTTGCCATGTGAGTGTATCCTCCTAAA
The DNA here is from genome assembly GCA_015064785.1 of Oscillospiraceae bacterium. Taxonomy (GTDB): domain Bacteria; phylum Bacillota; class Clostridia; order Oscillospirales; family CAG-272; genus RGIG3925. Next base: position 19,124 of record SVRM01000062.1, on the reverse strand, counting down.
AATATTTCAGTATAAATACGCGTCGAAATCCATCGCCGCATATTTATCCGGATTCCTATATATTGTATCACATTTTTCCCCGATTGTAAAGGGAAAAATGAGATTTTCTTTTGGAAAATGATGATTTTAGTGAAATTTTTATCAATTCCGGAAAAATCATGCACCGTTATCGGTGAGATGCGATAAAATCAGCCACGGGGGTCGGATCTTCAAGGCTGTGAGGATGGTGATCACAGCCCGGTTTTACGATTTCCATGTAGTCATATCCCGCAGAATAGAGCGCATCACACAGTCTTCTGCCATTACGGCGGAACTCGACAACACGGTCGGAATCGCCTGCAACCAGAGCCACGGGAACACCGGTATCCATCAATTCATACAAACGGTCAACCGGATGCAGATCACGCCGGGATAAAAAGTCCTCTCTCGTCATGCCGTACTGCTTCGGGCATTCCAGATAATCAAAACCGCCCGCATATCGGTCATCACACGGCCAGTCGCGCATATCGAGCACCGGCGCGTCAAGATAAAGAACCGATACGCATTCCGGATGCGCACAGGTAAAGTTAAACGAATACAGTCCGCCGCGCGAAAAGCCGAAAATATCGCACTTTTTGTTCAGACCGAACGCAGGAACGACAAAGTCATAAAAGGTTTTCATCAGAGCCACAGACGCAGGACTGCCGAACATATTGGAAATGGAATAATGCACCAGATACCAGCCGCGGCGCAGAAGCTCGACATCAACTGTATCAAACGCGCCGAGAAACTCCGCACGCCAGACCCATGCACCGTCCTCGCGTGCTTCTTTCGGCAGAATCACAACAGCATTGTGACCCGCAAATGTAAAATCGATTCTTTCGTATCCGCGATAATCGGACACGGTATATTCCTTGATCATCATGATTCTGTATTTCCTTTCCATTTTTCTTTTGTTTTCTCCCAATCAGAGACGCGCCAAAAACGCCTTAAATGCACTCGGAATGCTGTAAATCTGCCGGATTTCCTCTGCATCTGCCCACACATACGACGGATGCTCGTCCCGCACTGAGACAACATACCCGCGCATATGCCATTCAATGTGCGTAAAGATATGTTTTGCATCCGGTGTCCGCGCAAGCGTTTCCGGGACAACCCCCTGCTCCCGCAGATACGCGGCGGCATCCGCTTCATCCAGCACCGCATCCACAGACGGAAACTCCCAAAGCCCGGAGAGAAGTCCTGTCATCGGACGCCGTCGGATGGCATACCGATCCCCGCACCGCAGAAGAAATACGGTTTTGTCCGTGACCGTTCTTCCCTTTTTTGGTGGCTTGTTCGGATACTGCATCTCCGTTTGCGCCGCATGTGCCTGACACAGGTGCGCAAGCGGGCATTCACTGCAATGCGGTGTCCCGTTCGGTACACAGACAGTCGCCCCAAGCTCCATCAGCGCCTGCGTCATCATCGCCGCTTCCTCCGGTGTCTGCGGATAAACGGCGGCAAGCGCGGCGGTCACATCGTCTTTTGTGGTTTGCTTCATGATATCGCTGTCATCGGCGCACAGCCGTGTGACCACGCGCAGAACATTGCCGTCAACGGCAGGTGTCGGCAGACCGAATGCGATGGAACCGATGGCACCGGCAGTATAGGCGCCGATGCCGGGCAGGGATAACAGTGCGCTGTGATCTGCCGGCAATGCACCGCCAAAGTCACGGACCAGCGTGACAGCCGCTTTTTTCAGATTGCGCGCACGGCTGTAGTAGCCCAGTCCCTGCCAGACCTTATTGAGCCGGTCGTCATCTGCCGCGGCAAGCGCATCGACCGTCGGGAAAGCATCCAGAAACCGTTCATAATAACCCTTAACCGCCTCTACCCGTGTCTGCTGAAGCATAATTTCCGAGATCCAGACGTGATACGGTGTCGGATCACGCCGCCACGGAAGGTCCCGCGCCGCACCCTGATACCAGTACAGCAGCGGCGCTGTAATTTCATTGAGAATCCATTGTTGTTTCATTGTTTTTTGCGATGATTCCTTTGTTTGGGGTTCATATTGCTTACAGTATTATTATACAGCAACCGTCCCCGTTTGTCAAGCAAGCACCGGTGGTATAGAGCCCAAAATTTCCCTGTATTTCCGGATATTGTGGGTTGCACCGGAATGTGAAATGCTGTATAATGGAAACCGAAGTGTTCACTTCCATGTCACCGCATCCAAACAGGGACATGCGGCCTCCGAATGATTCCCCGACCGCTGTCCCGGATCACACAAAAATCAAGTTGTCAAAGAAAGGATTCCTGATATGAAAACAAAAAAACAAATCACATCTGCCCGTATCCGACGACGTCTCGCCGCCTGCCTTGCTGCTGTCCTGCTTCTGTTGTCCCCGACTGCTGCCATCCGTGCGTCAGCCGCCGGCACAGCACTGACGGAAACCGCAGAAACGCGGGCAGTCTCCGGATACAGTACCGTGCCGGTCTACATAGACGGTGTCCGGTGTCCGAGCGATGCCTACATCATTGAAAACGGTGTTACGTATCTTCCGCTCCGCACGCTCGCCAATCATCTGCTGACCGGTGCTTCGGTTTACTGGGACAGTGCCGGCGGTTATGCTGTCGTGAAAACGGAAGCGCTGTCTCTGACGGCAAGGCCGGGCGACTGTTACATCACAGCAAATGGCCGATATCTCGCCCTCTCCGGTCTGCATCCTGCCGTAAACACATTGGTCAACGGCGTGACCTATGTTCCTCTGCGCACGGCTGTCCGTGCCATGGGCGGTCAGATTGAATGGAATGCAAATTCCCGCTGTGTGGAAATTTCGCGCGGCACCGGAACCATTGCAGATGGCAGCAGCTACTACAGAGAAGACGAGGTTTATTGGCTGTCGCGCATCATCTACGCAGAATCGGGTGCCGAACCTCTGCGCGGACAGCTGGCGGTGGGAAGCGTGGTTATGAACCGCGTGATGTCGGGGCAGTTCCCGAACACCATCTACAGCGTCATCTTTGACCGCAAGTGGGGTGTTCAGTTCACACCGACCGCCAACGGCGCCATCTACAAAAAGCCGTCCGCACAAAGCATCATCGCTGCAAAACTGATTCTCGACGGCTGCCGCATTTCCACCGATGCGCTGTATTTCCTTGACCCGCGTCAGGCATCGAGCTTCTGGATTGTGGAAAACCGACAGGCGCTGTTTTCCATCGGCTGTCACGATTTTTACTCATAAAAACAGTCGGGAGGTACTGCGTGAACGTGCAGTACCTCCCAATTTATTTGCGATGTCGGCGGTCATACCGTATTTCCGCGGTAACGCCGACCGAGAAGTGCTTTGACAAGCATTCCCCAGAGAAGAACACCGGCAGACAGACACAGAATCAGCACAAGATCAGCGGCAGACAGCGGTACCGTCCGGAACATGCTCCCGCCAAAATAGATCATTCCAAGCTGCGCCGCAATGATAAAGCCGAAGATGGCGACGAATGCACGGTTGGCAGCCAGACGGTGTATCGGGTTCACGTGTGTTGTCCGTGCGGAAACGGAATTGGCAATATCTGCGAAGATGAACAGCGCAAAAAATGCACCGAGAAAATGCACAGGCTGTTCATAGAACCCGAAATGTTCACGCATCCCTTCACTGTGAACAAACCACAGACAAAGCGCCAGCAGATACGCCGTCATCAGCGCAATGCGGTGCACCATATACGCGCTCATGATTGCCTCACCGGGTGCCTTCGGCCGCTCACGCATCGTATCGGCAGACGGCGCCTCCCCCGCAAATGCCAGTGATCCGAGCGTATCCATAATCAGATTGACCCACAGCATCTGCAAAACGGTGATCGGTGCATCGACCCCGAACAGCGGACACAGCAAGGAAATCCCGACCGCCGACAGGTTGGTCGTCATCTGGAACATAATGAATTTCCGGATGCTTTTGAAGATCGTTCTCCCGTACAGAACAGCCTTTGCAATGGAAGACAGATTGTCGTCGAGAATCACAATGTCGCCTGCTTCCCGCGCCACCTCAGTACCGCCGCCGAGCGCAAATCCGACATCGGCACACTTGAGTGCAGGCGCATCATTGACACCGTCTCCGGTCATTCCGACCACAAGTCCTGCCTCCTGCGCCAGACGTACCAGACGGCTCTTGTCCTGCGGCAAGGCACGGCAGACCACACGCAGACGCGGCAGTGCCGTCCGGACATCCGCATCGGTCATCGATGCAAGTTCGTCCGAGGTCCACAATAGACCATCTCCGCCGTCCAGAATTCCAGCCTCCCTCGCAATCACCGCGGCTGTCTCCCGGCTGTCTCCTGTCATCATGACCACATCGATGCCGGCGCCGCGCAGCTGCTTCACCGTGCGGCGTGTATGCGGACGCAGATCGTCACGAATCGAGATCAGACACAGAAACCGTCTGACACCGCCCGCCTCCGTACAGACCGCAAGCACACGACCTGCCTTTTCGGTAATCGCCGTGATCTGCCGTGCCAGTCTTTCGCGGTCAAGCGGAACAGGTTCTCCGTCGCGGTCTGTCGCCCATACAACATCCCTCAGAACGATTTCCGGCGCACCTTTGATATACCAGACCCCGTCAACCTCCGCCATTGCATATTTCTTTTCCGAATCAAACGGGACACGTGCGGTCACGGCATTCTCTCCCGGCAGCCCCTCCGGAATTCTGCCGTGAAGCAGTACCGAATCCAGCAGGGCGCGGTCTGTAGCATTGCCGCCGCACGCACGCACCACACCGTCCTGCTCGGTCGGTCTGCTCTGCGTACTGCACACACAGCAGACCGCATAAGCCGCAGCCGCCCGCGGCGCCTTTGACCGGAACACGGCATACGACGGATAGGTGTCCCACTGCGTGACGATGCCCGATACAACAGGTTTTCCGCAGGTCAGTGTTCCGGTTTTGTCACAGAACAGCAGATTCATGGAGCCTGCCGTTTCGATGCCGACCGGTTTTCGCACCAATACGCGGTCGCGGTGCATTCTGCGGATATTCGCCGACAGTACCACGGAAATCATCATCGGCAGCCCCTCCGGTACTGCCATCACAATCGTTGTTGTCGCCAGCATCAGCGCATGGGTCAGTGCGGCAAATACAAATGCGGGATCGGACAGTAAAAGCCGTGTTCCGGCGAAGGAGCATCCGACATCGATGTAGAATGTATTGATCAGATATGACAGCGCAACACCTGCCGCAGCGCAGTATCCGACCCGCGACATCTGGGATGCAAGAACGCCCAGCCGCATCTTCAGCGGGCTTGCACGACCCTCATTCTGAAGCTCACCGCTCAGCGCGCCGTACAACGTATTTCCGCCAACTCTGCATACGCGCATCACCCCCTCACCCCAGGTCACCACTGCACCGCGCAGAAGCAGGCGCGGGTCTTCCGGTGTCCAGTCCGCGATCGGTTTGCCATGGTACGGAACGCGCTCCGTTTCCCGCCCTTCCCCGTTCAGTGCGGCAAGCGACACACGGAGCGCACCGGACAGAAGCACACCGTCCGCCGGTATTTTGTCGCCGGCATTCAGATAGACCAGATCACCGACCACCAGTGCGTCAATCGGCACCGCATGATCGCCTCCGCCGCGGCGTACACGGCAGCTGCTGCGCTGAGCCTCCGCCTGCAAATGAGCAAATGCACGCTCTCCGCCGCGCTCTGACAGGGCAGAAATCAGTGTTGCACTCAGGATTGCCGCAGCGATGCCGACCGTTTCCCAGACATCGAACGTTTTGAATAAAAACAGGCAGTTGATGCCGAGTGCTGCAAGCAGAATCCGGATGATCGGATCGGAAAACCCACTGAGAAACTTCAGAAAAAACGGCTTCGGCTTCAAACTGACCAGTGCATTGCTCCCATACTTTTCGCGGCTGTCAGTCACCTCCGCCTCATCAAGACCGCTCCATTCCGTCATAGTTGTGCGCATATGCATCGTCCCTTCTTTTGGTATTGAGACAATTCTATGCATCTGCTAAGCCAAACATGATGATCTTTTTTCCGCAAAAACAAAAGGGGTTGCTGCAAGTTGAAAACTTGCGGCAGGTATTCAACCTGCGACAACCACGGGGTCACGAAGTAACCCGAATTTCCCGGTTTTCATGCCGACCCGCAGTCTGACTGCGGGTCTTCGCATATGAAAATGCCCCTCAGAAGAGGGGCAAGGGAGAACTTCCGGACTGCATTCATGCAGTCCCTTGGCTGGGGCACGTAAGTGCAGCAGCCCGGTGTCGTATATCAGAATTCGATGATCGCCCAATGGGGTCTATGGTCGGAGATCAGCGATGCGGGAATGTCCGCATCCAGTACACGAATGCCCTCCGATACAAAGACATAGTCAATCTTGACCGTCGGTTCATCGGAGATGTGAGACAGCTTCGGTTCCGCCATGACAGCGGCGGTATCCTGCATCCGTGCAAAAATCGGTGCCAGCGCCGGATGATCGGGTTCCATATTGAGGTCTCCCATGAAGACATGCGGCTTGTCCTCGGCATCCAGCAGTGCAGACGTGATTTCCACCGCATATTCCTGTTCTCCGCGGGACAGACCGAAGTGAGAACCGAATACCACCAGAATTTCTCCATTGATTTCCACCTCTGCACGCAGAACACAACGCGCCTCACGCCATCTCGGCTGCTCCTCGTCGGGTTTGAGCTCCTTCAGCGGAATCGGCGTCACGGAGAAATTATGAATCGGATGACGGGACAAAATCGCATTGCCGTAAATGCCGCCGGGCAGATCAATGGCTTTCGCAAAATAATAATTCCAGCCGAGACTGCGGGCGATGGTACCTGCCTGATCCTCCGTCAGCGGATTGCCGGGAATGTCGCGCACCTCGTTGAGCACCACCACATCGGCATCCTGCTCACGCAGATAGGCAGCCAGCTTTTCCTGACTTCCGAGCGTATGCGTCTGAAAATCGTTGCAGCTCTGTATGTTATAGGTCATAATCTTGCATCGCATGGCACAGTTCTCCTTTCGTTACAAAGAAAGATTCGTTTTATTCCACCTCAACAGCGTTGGTTTCGATGAATTCCATAACCATATCATAGATTGCAGACTGTTCAATGGCATCTTCTCCCACAGCGTCAACCAGTGCAGCTTCATCTTCATAACCGTAATAAGCCATCATTTCCGCCTTGACATCGGCCACTCTTGTATCGTCCGGAACCAGACCTTCCTTTTCAGCCAGCGCAAAGATTGCCATGTCCTGATTGGTCTGTGCAACTGCCTGCTGTGCGAGGTTGTTCTGGAATGCATCCAGCGTCATGCCGTACATGGATGCCATGGATTCCAGCGTCATACCGTACTGTGCTGCGGTGGACTGATAGGAAGCGATATAATTGTCATAATACATTTCTGCTTCCTTCTTGGGATAATTCACGAATGTGGTGTTTGCAAGAACCTTGTTCCAGACGAGATTCTGCTTGATGGCGCTGCGCAGATAGACCTCATAGTCAGCAACGGTGCTGTAGAGCGCATTGGTCGCCGTCTTAATCATTTCGTCGGTGACTGTTTCCGGTGTGACGTTTTCAGTGACAGAGGAGACCGATACGGTCAGAACCGCTTCCTTGCCGTCAATCTCAGCATTGCCGGTGTGATCTGCCGGAACCGTCAGCGTGACATCCTTGGTTTCACCGACAGCCATGCCGACGAGTGCCGCATCGAGATCATCCAGACCGGTTTTGCCGGTACCGAGCGTGATGGAAGCATCGGTCTTTGCCAGATCAGCCGCTTCCGCACCGTCGACCTTTGCGGTGACGGAATAGACAACCTTGTTGCCCTCAACAGCAGCAGCCTTGGTTTCGACATCATACGCATTGGAGGCAAGAATCGAATCCATCTGCGCGGTGATTTCCTTTTCGATTTCAGCCGCACTGACCTCAACGCCCTTATACTGACCGAGAGTCAGGTATTCGTCATAGTTGTAATCAAAGAGTTTGTCGCTGCCGCCGCAGGATGCCATCATGCATACCGTCAGCGCACAGACGAGGAGCAGAGTGAGAAGTTTCTTCATGATACGTTCCTTTCTTGGATAAAGTGCTTTGCAGTATTATTGTATTTGCATACTTATTTAGTATAACACAGAATTATGAAAAAGTAAAGAAGTTTTTGTGATTTTTCTCGAAAAATCCACGGTTTTGCGAAACATTTTTTCACACGGATTTTGCAGAACCCCTTGCAATTTTTCAGATTTTTGATATAATATATATGTTATGCCTATTTTTCGTGCCAGTTTTCAAAACAAAACCATGAGAGGAAACCATCGATGACCAACCATGCTCTGACAAAAAAAGCCCGCACACCGAGGCTTCTGCCGCATCCGTCAAACAAGCTTTCCCGTATTCTGCACGCCCTCGCCGCATTCCTTCGTGAGAACACCGTATTCTGTATCGCGCTTGCTGCTGCCGGCATTACAAGCATTCTCGTTCCGCCGGATGCCGCGTATCTTTCTTATTTTGATTTCAAGACGCTGACCTGTCTGTTCTGCGTGCTCGCCGTTGTCTGTGCTCTGCGCAACATCCGCTTTTTCACCTGTCTGGCGCGCGGCATTGTCAAGCGCTTCTCCACGCTCCGTTCCGCTTCCGTGGCGCTGATCGTCATCACGTTTGTCGGCTCCATGCTGATTGCAAACGACATGGCACTCCTGACCTTCCTGCCGCTCGGATATCTGGTACTCACCGAAACGCACAAGGAACAGCACATGGCATTCGTGTTCATCATGCAGAACATCGCCGCAAATCTCGGCGGTATGCTGACACCGTTCGGCAATCCGCAGAATCTGTATCTGTATTCCTTTTACAACATACCGACCGCAGAATTCACCGCCATCATGGCACCGCCCTTCATCGCGGCTGTCATGATGATCCTGCTCTCCTGTCTCGTCCTGCCGCGGGAACCGCTGGCTCTGTCCTACAGTGACGAGATCCGCCTGCCCGCACGCCGCACAGCCGGTTATCTCGTTCTGTTCGCACTGTCCATTGCCATTGTTTTCCGCTTCATTCCGTATTGGATCGGTCTGCTGGTCATTCCTGTCGTGCTGTTCTTTGCAGATAAGGATGCACTGAAAAAGGTCGACTATCCGCTGCTCGGTACCTTCTGCGCATTCTTCGTCTTTGCCGGCAACATGAGCCGCATTCCCTCCGTCCGTGCATTGTTCGAAGGACTGCTCGACGGCAATACTCTGCTGGTTTCCGCGCTGTCCTGCCAGTGCATTTCCAACGTTCCCTCCGCAATTCTCCTCTCCCAGTTCACCGACAACTACCGTGAGCTGCTCTGGGGCGTCAACATCGGCGGTGCCGGTACCCTGATTGCATCGCTGGCTTCCCTGATTACTTTCCGTGAATATGTCAGACACAATCCCGGCAAAACCGGCAAATATCTCGGACTGTTCACACTGATGAATCTGATCTTCCTCGTTTCCCTGCTGCTTTTCTGCAAATTTGTCTGCATGTAAAGCAAAAACTTCTGAATTTTCATGGTTTGAGACGACTTTTCCGTAAAAAATTCACCAAAATCGGTTGCAAAATTGCAGAAAATGTGATATAATATTACATAAACAATCAGAGAAATCCGACCGAAAAATATGCGGCAGGCTTCATGGCGCCGCAGAAATGCTGTACAGAAACCGTAGTGATACAGCAGAACAATACATCGCAGGACGGAAAACGTGATCTTTCCCTCCTGCCCGAAAGGAACATGTAATCATGTCAGCAAACACCCCCCGTGACAACGCGCTTGCAGAACGCTATCTTGCGGCAAAACGCAATATTTTCGATGCCCTGTATTCGTTCATGAACGAAAAGCAGCGGGAAGCGGTCTATACCGTCAACGGTCCGCTTCTGATTCTCGCTGGTGCCGGCACCGGCAAAACAACCGTGCTTGTCAACCGCATTGCACATATCATCCGTTACGGAAACGCTTACTTCGACGATTCTATTCCGGATGGTCTTTCCGATGCAAACGTATCGGCACTGGAACAGAGTGTCTCCCTTCCGCCTGAAGCACTTGCGGATCTTGCCGAGAGCTTTGCCTCCCGCCCGTGCCCGCCCTGGGCCGTTCTGACCATCACGTTTACCAACAAAGCGGCAAATGAGATGAAGGAGCGTCTTGCTCGTGTCATCGGCGAGCGGAGCGAGGAAATCTGGGCCGGAACCTTCCACTCCATCTGTGTCCGTATTCTCCGCAAGTACGGTGAACGTGTCGGCTATCGTTCCGGCTTCACCATTTACGATACGGATGACACAAAGAAGGTCGTCCTCGAATGCATGAAGCAGCTCAACATTGACGACAAGCAGCTGCAGCCGCGTGCCGTCCAGAATGCCATCAGCCGTGCAAAGGACAAGCTCCAGACGCCGGAGGACTTCATGAACGAAGCCGGATCCGATCTGCGCCTTTCTCAGATTGCTTCCATTTATGAGCTGTACCAGAAGCAGCTCTTCGACGGCAATGCACTTGACTTCGACGATATCATCATGCAAACGGTAAAGCTGCTTGCAAACGAGCAGGACGTCCGCGAATACTACCAGAACCGCTTCCATTATGTCTGCGTCGACGAGTATCAGGATACCAACCACGCACAGTTTATGCTGACGGTGCTTCTGTCCGGCAGATACCGGAATCTGATGGTTGTCGGTGATGACGACCAGTCCATCTACAAGTTCCGCGGTGCAACGATTGAAAACATCCTGCATTTCGACGATACCTATTCCGACGCCCGTATCATCAAGCTGGAACAGAATTACCGTTCCACCTCAAATATTCTGAATGCGGCAAACTCTGTCATCCGCAACAACTTCGGCCGGCGCGGCAAGGAGCTGTGGTCACAGGCAGGCGAGGGTGAAAAGATCATCATCCGCAAGCTCGACAATCAGGGTGAGGAAGCGCGGTACATCATCAACAAAATCATGGACGCCGTCATCCGCGAAAAGCGCAAGTACAGTGACTTTGCCGTTTTGTACCGCGTCAACGCGCAGTCGTCCTATCTTGAAAACACGTTTGCCAAGTCCGGTATTCCCTACCGTCTGCTCGGCGGTACGCGCTTCTACGAACGCAAGGAAATCAAGGATGTCATCGCCTATCTGTGCGTCATCAACAATCCTGCCGACAACCTGCGTCTGAAGCGCATCATCAACGAACCAAAGCGCAAGATCGGTGAAACAACGCTCGGTGCGCTCGAAAATATCGCCGCATACGAGGATGTCACCATGCTCGATGCGATGCGCAACGCAGAAAAATATCCAACCTTGGCAAAGTCGATTACGAAGCTGCACGATTTTGCGTTCATGATCGACCATCTGACAGAGATTGCGAAGACCGAAAAGCTGTCGGTGCTGTTTGAAAAGGTACTGGAGCTGACCGGCTACATGAAGATGCTGGAGGCTGCCGGCATCACCGAAATCGACCGTGTCCAGAACGTCAAGGAGCTTGTCTCCAACGCGGTTGCCTATGAAGAAAATAATCCCGAGGCAACGCTGTCCGGCTTCCTCGAGGAGGTTGCGCTGGTTTCCGACATTGACAATTACGACGAGGATGCCGATGCGGTTGTCCTGATGACCATTCACTCTGCAAAGGGTCTGGAGTTCCCCGTGGTCTTTTTGCCCGGCATGGAAGAAGGACTGTTCCCGAGTATGCAGTCGGCAATGAATCCCGAGGAGCTTGAGGAAGAGCGCCGTCTTGCGTATGTCGCCATCACCCGTGCGAAGACCCGTCTGTATGCACTCCATGTGCGTGAGCGTCTGATCTACGGCAAAACGAACTTCAACCAGAAGAGCCGTTTCTTAGAGGAAATCCCAGAGGAATTTGCAGTCATTGAAATACCGAAGTCCATCCGCCGTCAGGCAGAGGAAGCGGAAGCTGCGGCAAACGGCGGTGAAAAGCTGACGGGTGAGCGCAGAAAGAAGATCACGATGTCCAAGGAATTCTTCCGCGAATCGGATCTGTCCTCCGGCGTCGGCAGAACACAGAGCTATGACCGCTTCTCCGCCGGCGACAAGGTTTCGCACTTTACATTCGGACGCGGTGTGATCCTGTCCGTGCGCGAGATGGGCGCGGATATTCTGTATGAGATTGCATTTGACACTGTGGGTACGAAGAAGCTCATGGCGACGTATGCGAAGCTGAAAAAGTGTGATGATTGAGTCCTGAATCAAAAAACAAATCTATACAAAAACACCGCAGAAATTCTGCGGTGTTTTTTCGATCGTGTTATTTTATTCAATGGTCACATCAAACAACTTGACACTATAAGATATCATCTTCGGAAGACTGGTTTGTTCAATACAAAGCTGCTGAACTCCGGTAACTTTTACTGAATATTTCTGTGGTAAAGCAGATGCCTTGATTTCAATATTTGCCAAAAGCTGATCATTATCACCATATACCTTAATCACTTCATTGTCTTCAGAATATACACTGAAGGTTAAAGTATCATATTTCCCGGCCAGATCGTAAAATCCTCTTTGATCATCATTATGTATATAGATATAATTGCTGTATGTTTTTGTTCCAAGGGTTATCGGTTTATTATCCGCTTCTCTGTAATGGCGATAATTACCTGTGCTGGAATACGGTGTAAGAGTCTCGACAAAATCGATAGCACGACCAGTCTTGCCAAGCAAAACCTGATAATTTTCAGCATCGTAATCAACATCAATCCCCATCATATTACCGACGGCGCGGATGGGAAGATAGGTTGTGCCGTTATAGCTGATCGGAAGAACCTGATTGCCATTGGCATCATACATGGTCTGTAATTTGCCATCATAGCGAATAGCAAGATCATAGTTGAGATATGCCTTGATTTCCTGCAAGTTCACTGCTGCAAATGCACCGACTGCCATACACATGATCATAGCGAGTACAATCGCAACACCACGAAAGAGTTTTGTTTTCATAATTATCACCTCGTTATTTTTTATCCAATTAACAGGATTACTTAATTATACCATCAATTTATTTTTTCGTCAACAGGTATTGATATATTTTTGATATTTTTTCAAAAAATTACGAAAAATTTCTTTTTCCTTTCCTCTTTACAAAACCCAATTTTTATGATATCATATATGCAATATGATGTTTACCCAAACATCCAATTACAAGGAAAGAAAAGGTATCAGCCAATGAAAGAAACGATCAATGTAGTATTTGTGGGCTTAGGCGGACGCGGTCGCGGTCTTCTGAACATGGTACTGGACACCATGCCTGACGTCAATGTCGTCGGTGTCTGTGATCTCTATGAAGACAGAACCGAAAACGCAAAGCAGGACGTCATCGCAAAGCGCGGCAATACGCCTGTTGCAACGCTCGATTATCATGAGCTTCTCAAGATGGAAGAAGTGGACGCGGTCATCACGCCCTCCGCATGGGATGCACACATTCCGATCTGCATCGACGCAATGAACGCAGGCAAGTACGTCGCAACCGAAGTCGGCGGTGCGTACTCCGTCGATCAGTGCTGGGAGCTGGTCAAGACCTACGAACGCACCGGTGTTCCGTGCATGATGCTTGAAAACTGCTGCTATGGACGCGAAGAACTGACGGTCCTCAACATGATCAAGAAGGGGCTGTTCGGCGAAATCATCCACTGTGAAGGCGGCTATGAGCATGACCTGCGCGACGAGGTTGCACTCGGTCACGTAAACCGTCATTACCGTCTGGACAACTACATGAACCGCAACGGTGAGCTCTACCCGACGCACGAGCTCGGTCCGATTGCAAAGTATCTGAACATCAACCGCGGCAACCGCATGATCTCCCTGACGGCAATGTCCTCCAAGGCACGCGGTCTGAATGCATGGATCAACGACAATCGCGGTGCTGACTTTGAAAACGCAAACTTCGCATTCGCACAGGGTGACATCGTTATCACCTGCATCAAGTGCGCACATGGCGAAACCATCGTCCTCAAGCACGATACCACGCTGCCCCGCGCATACTCCCGCGGCAACCTCGTTCACGGTACCAAGGGTATCTGGTCCGAGGATAAGTACGGCTGCATGTTTGACGGCTCCTGCGCAGGTACCGCATCCTGGGCGCACACATTCACCGATATGAACACCTTCTTCCCGGAACACGAGCATCCGCTGTGGAAGGACTACACGGCTGTCGGCGGTCACGGCGGCATCGACTACCTCGTCATGCGCGGCTTCGTCGAAGCGGTCAAGGCCGGTACCCAGACGCCCATCGACGTCTACGATACCGCTTCCTGGATGGTCATCTCCTGCCTGTCCGAGGATTCCATTGCGATGGGCTCCATGCCGGTTGCCATTCCGGACTTCACCAACGGCAAGTGGATCAAGCGCGAACCGTATGTCCGCTCCAAGTACTGTCTGGAAGAGGTCTGTGAGGATCTGTTTTAATCGGTAATTCAACAACAGAATTAGGCAATTGCAAAATTGCCTACCTTCATCGCCCAAAGGGCGATATATAAACAAATTGCGTCGCTTGGGCGGGTTTCCCGCCCAAAAAGACACCTTCAAAGCGACCAAAGGGAGCCATCGGGCTGCGTCAGCCCGATGAAACCGATTGCAAAATGCAATTTTGCAATCGATTAAACAAGAGAATATGAAAAAGAGAGAACCCGACAGCTGCATCAGCCGAAGGTTCTCTCTTTTCATAGTTTCAGGATAGAACACAATGTGATTTTTCGCAATTTGCATAATGATATTTGTGCATATTGACAATACATCAGATGTGTGATATAATGATTATACAAAAGTTCAACCATCAAACAGAAAGGATTTGTCAATCATGAAACGTCATACTGCGCGCTGTCTTTCATCCCTTTTCCTGCTGGTTTCCATACTTTCCTCCTGCGGTGACACCACCCCGACCGAACAATCGATCACCGATTCCGTAACAACCGCCGAAACCACTCCGCAAACCGAATCCATTCTGCAAGCCAATCTGCCGGATACCGACTGGGGCGGGCGCACCTTCATGGTGCTCGGTCGCGACTGTGAGGCATATAATCAGTTTGACAACTTTGAAATTTATGCCGAAAAAGAAATCGGTGAAGTCGTCAACGATGCCATCTACCGCCGCAATACGATCATTGAGGATGCTTACAACGTCAAAATCAAACAGACGCTGTATGATATGCCGCATACAGAACTGCAAAAATCGGCTTCTTCCGGCGATCATCTGTATGATCTTGCCTTTGTCGAACTTTGTTATATCGGTCCGTGCATTCAGAACGGTTATTTTTATGACCTCAACCAGGTAGATTACATCGACTTTTCCAAACCATGGTGGAACCCCGATGTCAATGAGACGATCACAATGGGCGATAAGCTGTACGCGACAACCTCCGACTTCTCCCTGCGTGACAAGAATCGCGCCTACATCATACTCTATAACCCCGGTCTGGCTGAGCGCAATGACATTCCCGACATCATCGAAACAGTACGTTCCGGTAAATGGACATCCGATCTGATGCTGTCCTATGTCAAAATGTTTTCCGGAGACCTCGACGGCGACGGCAAGACGGGCGGCGAATTTGACTCTTTCGGTCTGGCAATGGACTCCTACGAATCGTTTGCTGCATTTTCGTTCGGTATGGGGATACAGACCACCTCCAAGGACAACAACGGCAATCTTATCATCACACTGAACAGTGAACGCGCCTCCAACATTGTTGACCGCGTCATGGATCTGACTTGCGAAACCTCCTATGCCCTGTTCTGTGACGACTTCTACGGAAAAACAGTTGAGGACCACTGGGGTACTTCCGGACGAGCGTTTTATTCTGAACGCACGCTGTTCATGACCGGTTTTCCGCATTCCCTGCAAAGCGCATCGGAAAAGGCCGAGTTTGATTACGGCGTCATTCCATTCCCCAAATACGACGAATCGCAGGACAAATATTACACCTTCGCCGACAAGTTCTGTATGCTGATGGGCGTTCCCGTCACATCGGCAGAGCCGGAATTTTCCGGCTTCATGCTGGAAGCGTTGTCTGCGGCATCCACCACAACCTCACTTCCTGCCTACTATGACATCTCCTGCAAGACCAAGTACGCATACAACGAATCGACCGGCGAGATGCTCGATCTGATCTTTGACGGTATTCAGTATGATCTGTCGATGATTTATTCTCTCGGCAAGGTCACAGAGATTCTTCGTGTCGATTTGCCCAAGAAGAAGGAAAATACGTTCGTTTCTCTTTGCGAGAAGTATCAAAAGAGTGCTGATACCGCACTGGATAAACTGATCACTGCAATCGGAGAGCTGGAGCATTAACCATAAACGCTCTGCCAACCGACCGAATATGGACTATCATACAAACAACACTGCACAGGAGGCACACCATGACCAACATTACCATTGACCTGTCCAAAACGCTTGGCAAAATCAAACCCATGCACGCCGTCAACAACGGTCCCGCAGGCTCCGAGGTTCGCGGTACATCCAATTTCCCGCAGTTCCGGGAAGCGGGCATCCCGTATGTGCGCAACCATGATGCATCGTTTTATTCCGGCTACGGCGGTGAGCATACCGTGGATGTACACCGCATCTTCAAGAACTTCGATGCCGATGAAAACGATCCCCAAAGCTATGTGTTTGCACCGACAGATGCTTATCTTGCGGCAGTGGAAGCGGCAAACGCAAAAACCTTCTACCGTCTCGGTGCATCGATTGAGCACGGCTGGAAGCAAGGCACCTATCCGCCGAAAGACTTTTTGAAGTGGGCAAAGATCTGTGAACACATCATCCGTCACTATACCGAGGGCTGGGCAGACGGTTTCCACTACGACATCGAATACTGGGAAATCTGGAACGAGCCGGACTGCCGCAACCGCGACGGCTCCAATCCCTGCTGGCAGGGCACCGATGAGCAGTTTATCGAGTTCTATTCCGTTGCCGCGACGTATCTGAAGCAGTGCTTCCCGCATCTGAAAATCGGCGGTCCGGCATTCTGCAATGCATGGCCGATTCCGTTCAAGGATGCCTTCCTGCGCCACGTCAAGGAGCACAATATTCCGCTCGATTTCTATTCCTATCATTGCTACGCAAACAATCCGCAGGAGGTATATGCCTGTATCGCATCCGGCGAAAAAGCGCTCAACGACGCAGGGCTGGGCGGTACCATGACGATTCTCAACGAATGGAACTACATCCGCGGCTGGTTTGCAGAGGACTGGCGGTATTCCCTGCGCATGGAAAAATCGCTCAAGGGTGCGTCTTTCATCACCGGTACGATGTGCGCAGGACAGGCATCCTCCCTCGGTATGCTGATGTACTACGATGCGCGCCCCTGCGGCATGTGCGGTATGTTTGACACCGACACACTCGCACCGCTCAAGGGTTATTATCCGTTCCCGATGTTCAACACGCTGTATCAGCTCGGTACGCACGTTGACGGCGGATGGCTTTGGGAAGATATCTACTACAGCGCCGCAACGGACGGTGAGAACAGTGCCGCGCTTCTGACTTATTATCACGATGACGACACCAAGGAAGGCAAGGATGTCACCGTGACCTTCCGCGGTGCTGCCGAGGGTACCCGCGTGACGGTTTCCCTGCTGGACGAGATGCATGATAATGAGGTCATCAGCGAGGAATACTTCACATCGGATACGTTTTCCAAGCGTCTGCATTTTGATCTGTTCACGACGTGGCTGATCAAAATTGAAAAGGTATAATCTCTTATGAAAAAGAAAACCGACCTGTATTTTTGCAAGTCGGTTTTCTTTTCTATACGTCTTTTATCCCCCAAAATACTTCCTGTCCAGCGACCGCATCTGAATCGCCTCGGCAATGTGCGCCGCGCCGATGACCTCACACTCGTCCATGTCGGCAACTGTTCTTGCGACGCGCAGAATCCGGTCATAGCCGCGGGCAGACAGTCCCATGCGCTCAAATGCACCGCGCAGAAGCGTTTGTGCCGCGTCATCCATCGGGCAGAACTGACGAATCTGCGGTGCGGTCAGACGGGAATTTGCTGTGACCTCAACACCGGCAGCATCGTAACGCGCTTTGGCATACGCACGTGCCCGCTCGACCCGTCCGCGAATATCGGAGGAGGATTCCTCCTTTTCCGGCGTGTTCAGCTCATCAAAGGTCAGCGACGGAATCTCGATCTGGATATCAATCCGGTCAAGCAGCGGACCGGAGATACGCGAAACATACTTGCGGATATCATCGGGCTTGCATGTACAGCGAATCGTCGGATGGCCAAAATAACCGCACCGGCACGGGTTCATTGCACTGACGAGCATAAAGCGGCACGGATACGTCACCT
The DNA here is from genome assembly GCA_015064785.1 of Oscillospiraceae bacterium. Lineage (GTDB taxonomy): Bacteria > Bacillota > Clostridia > Oscillospirales > CAG-272 > RGIG3925. Next base: position 895 of record SVRM01000062.1, on the reverse strand, counting down.
TACCCGCCGCACGGGTGATGGTCACAGCGCCGTCCTCCAATGGCTGGCGCAGAACCTCCATCGCATCGCGGTTGAATTCAGGCAGCTCGTCGAGAAACAGCACGCCGTTGTGCGCAATCGAAATCTCACCGGGCGCGGGAATCTTACCGCCACCGGCAAGTCCCGCCGCGCTCATCGTATGGTGCGGAGAACGGAACGGACGCTGGACAATCAGGGATTTTCCGTCGGGGAGCATCCCGGAAATGGAATGCAGCATCGTCGTCTCAATCGCCTCGGAGAACGTCAGCGGCGGCAGAATCGTCGGCAGACGCTTGGCAAGCATACTCTTGCCGGTGCCGGGCGGACCGATCAAAAGCACGTTGTGCTGACCGACTGCTGCAAGCTCCAGCGCGCGCTTGGCAAGTCTTTGTCCTTTCACATCGGCATAATCGACACCGATATCGTAGGAAAGCGCATGTGCGGCTTCGCGGTCAAATACCGTCGGTTCCATCGGCGCACGCCCCGACAGATGGTCGAGCAGTTCTACAATATCGTGAACGGGATATACCGTCACGCCTTCAATGACAGACGCTTCTGCGGCGTTCTGTGCGGGGACAAACATTTCCGTCTGTCCGGCGGCTTTTGCCGAAATGCACATACAGAGGATCCCGCGTACACCGCGCACCTCACCGGAAAACGACAGCTCACCGATGAAGCACATTTTGGACAAATCACCCTGGACATTCAACCGTCCACCGGCAGTCATAATGCCGACGAGCATCGCAAGATCATAAAAGGACCCCTCTTTGCGCTTGTCGGCAGGTGCTAAATTGACCGTCAGCGCACCGTCCGGGAATATAACGCCGGCATTGGTACAAGCCGCACGCAGACGTTCTCTGGATTCTCTGACCGCGCT
>SVRM01000061.1 GCA_015064785.1 Oscillospiraceae bacterium | reverse complement strand
CTTCGGATGGCGTCCCTTCGGTCGCTTTGAAGGAGTCTTTTTGGGCGGGAGACCCGCCCAAGCGACGCAATTTGTTTATATATCGCCCATTGGGCGATAAAGGTAGGCAATTTTGCAATTGCCTATTAATTCCTATGAGCAAGGAGAACACCCATGAATCTCAATGTAAAAATCAAGCGTCTGCACCCAACCGTCACTCTGCCGCATTACGCATCCGATGCGGCGGCAGGCATGGACCTTCACGCAGCCATCGATGCACCGACCGTCATTCCCGCCCACAGCCGCGTCCGCATTCCCTGCGGATTTGCCATCGCCCCCCAGCGCAATGACATCGCCGCCCTGCTGTTTGCACGCAGCGGTCTGGCACACAAAAAAGGACTGGTTCCCTCCAATGCTGTCGGCGTTGTCGATGCCGATTACCGCGGTGAGGTCATGGTATCCGTCTCCAATACCGGAGACGAGGATTACATCATGCAGCCGGACGAGCGCTTTGCGCAGATGGTATTTGTCCCGGTTTATATCGCCTCGATGACCGAGGTCGACAATCTTGACGAAACCGAACGCGGCGCCGGCGGCTTCGGCTCCACGGGGGTGTGATTTTTCATGCGTACCCGTTCGATTTATTCTGCATTTCTCGTTCTGGTCGGTATCGTTGTCGGCTCTCTGCTGGCAAAGGTCACCGCATCCGTACCGGCACTCGGCTGGCTGTCCTATGCGCTGACCTTCGGACTGGAGTCGCCGTTTGTCCTCAATTTGTCCGTTGTCCGCCTGACCTTCGGGCTGTCGGTGGACCTGTCGATTTCCGTCATTCTGTGCGTTGTCATCAGCCTGGTACTCGGTAATTATTTTTATAAATCGTAACAAAGCAAAGGAATCTTCCGTTGGGCGGAAGATAGGATCTGATATGAAACTGATTCTCGCCTCCCAGTCTCCGCGCCGCCGTGAGCTGCTTTCCATGCTGGGACTGCACATTGAAATTTTCGTTCCCGATACGGAGGAGGACTGTGACCGCACCCGCTTTTCCCCGGAGGAGCTGGTCATGGGACTCGCCTGCCGCAAGGCACGTGCCGCCGCAGAACAACTGGCACAGACCGGATGTGACACCGACAGCACCGTCATTCTTGCCGCAGATACCGTGGTTTCGCTGGACGGCACCATACTCGAAAAACCGACCGATGAAGACGAGGCCCGCCGGATGCTGCGTGCATTGTCCGGCCGCCGGCATGAGGTCTTCACCGGAATTGCCGCCATTCACCGCGGACGTCTGGCAGTCGATGTCCAGACCACAGGCGTCTGCTTCCGTGCGCTGACTGCGGACATGATCGAGCGCTATATCGCAAGCGGTGAGCCGATGGACAAAGCAGGCGCTTATGGCATCCAGAGCCGCGGCAGTCTGTTTGTGGACCGGATCGACGGCGACTATTTCAATGTCGTCGGTTTGCCGCTGGTCCGCGTCGACGAAATGCTGCAAAGCGCATTCGGCGTCGGACTCTCTGCGTTTGACTGATCTCTGTATGATAATTCTACCCTGAAAGGATATTTCTCAATGAAAAGCATCGGCATCGATCTCGGTACCGCCAATTCCAGAATATTTGTCAAAGGCAAGGGCGTCATTCTGCGTGAGCCGTCGGCCGTCGCCGTTTCGGAAACGACAGAGGAGGTTCTGGCTGTCGGTCTGGACGCATCCAGAATGGCAGGCAAAACACCGGATGACGTCTCTGTCCGTCGTCCGATCAAATCGGGCGTCATCGCGCAGTTCGATGCCGCTGTCGCCATGGTGGACGTCTTTTTGCAGAAGGCAGGCACCTCCCTGTCCGGCCGTCCGCGCGTCATGGTCTGCGTCCCCTATTCCATCAATGATGTCGAGCGCCGTGCTGTGGAAGAAGTCATTCTGGAGGCAGGTGCCAAAAGCGTCGCCCTGATCGAATCGTCGCTGGTTGCCGCCATCGGCGCCGGTCTGCGTGTCACCCATCCGCGCGGTTCGATGATCGTGGACATCGGCGGCGGTACCACGGAAATCGCTGTGATGAGCCTCGGTGCCATTGTCGTCGCACGCTCGGTCAGAATCGCGGGCGACACACTGGATGACGCCATCTGCGACTACATCCGCCGCAAATACAATGTCATGATCTCCGATACCACAGCGGAATATGTCAAGCGTTCCATCGGCTCCATCGAAGCAAAAATCGCCGGCAGCAACGCCGCGCCGAAGGAAATGGAGATTCGCGGACGCAATGTCATCACCGGTCTTCCCGTAGCACTGAAGGTCACGGGAGAGGACATGGCTGAGGCGATGGCGGAACCCATTGCCGGCATTGTCGATGCCATCCGTGCGACACTTGAAAATACCCCGCCCGAGCTTGCGGCAGACCTGCTTGAGGACGGCATTGTTCTCTCCGGCGGCGGTGCGCTGCTCGGCGGACTCACCGCACTGATTTCCAAGGTCACGCATCTGAAGGTCACAATCGCCAAAAATCCGATGGACTGCTCGGTGCTCGGTCTCGGACGTCTTCTGGAATACACAGGAGATGTCGACCGCATCATCCGCTTCCGGACAAAATAATATAAATGATGAAAAACAATCCGAAAATTCTGCAATTTCTGCTTCCGCCGCTGATCTGCGCCCTGCTTTGCGCCGGAGTTCCGTCGGTGCTGATTCTCACCGGACACGGTGAACCGGTCCGCGCCGCAGTCAATACGGTACTGTCGCCGATCCGCGGTATCTTTTCCGATGCGGGTGACGGCATCCGCAGTGTGTCAGCGTATATCACCGAATTCGATACCATCAAAGCAGAAAACGAACGTCTCCGCGCTCAGCTGGCGTCGATGGAGGATGCCGTCCGTGAGGCAGAGCTGACACTGGAGGAAAACGCCTTTTTGCGCGAATTTCTGTCGCTGAAGGAAAGCCACAATGACTACCGGTTTCTGAAATGCGAAATCGTTGCCTCCGACGAATCTGCCGGATACCGCCGCACGCTGACACTCAATGCGGGAACCGTTGCGGGTGCGGCAGTCGGCTATCCCGTCATCACGCCGTCCGGTGTGGTCGGGCGCATCACCGAGGTTGGCGGAAACTGGGCAAAAGCAGAGCCGATCACAGAGCTTTCCTCTGCCATCGGCGCTTATGTCGAACGCTCCGGCGCATCCGGTGTCGCAGAAGGCTCTTATCTGTACCGGGATGCCGGACAGCTGCTTCTGACCTATCTTGCGGCTGATGCCGACATTGCCGTCGGCGACCGTGTTCGCACCTCCGGTGTCAACAGCTATTATCCGCGCGGTTTGCTGATCGGCGAAATCACCGAAATTCTGACCGATCCGGCAACAGGTGTGCGTTCCGCCGTCATTACACCGACCTCAGCGCTGTCCGATCTGCGTGATGTCATGGTACTGACCGATTTTGCGATATATGAGACGGATCAAGAACAAGATCCGGTCGTTGGTGCCGAAACCGAAGATGTGACTCCGTAATCTTGTCGATTATGATACTACGCTGATCGTATATCCCCAGTTTATGATATGTCATCGACATATTTCTGTTTGGCGAGGTGATATCCATGAACGAACAAGTAAGCGAATATTTAACAAAATTCTCCTGTGAAGTAACTGACTTATTCCAAGCTGTACGCTGCATCATCTTTGATGTCGCACCTGCTCCGCCTCAGGAATGTTTGTGGGCGAAATTGCCCAGTTATTATGTAGGTACATCTTTTGTAAGACTGATTGCCTTCAAAGACCATATTAACATTGAAGCTAAGGCAGCAGCAGAGCATAAAAAGGATCTTGTTGGATATAAAATGACACCGAAAGGAATGTTACAGATATTCATTGACCAGGAGATTCCTGCTGATGTGTTGAAACAGATTTTTGCGGAAACTTTTGGTTCGTAAATGCAATTGTATGTGCTCTACCAAAATTGTTTTCTGCGGAAACCGGAAAGCAATTGATCACTTGATAATCGATTGCAAAATTGCATTTTGCAATCGGTTTCATCGGGCTGACGCATAGCCAACGAAGTTGCAGCGCAACTTCTGAAGAAATGCAATGCATTTCTTCGGATGGCGTCCCTTTGGTCGCTTTGAAGGTGTCTTTTTGGGCGGGAAACCCGCCCAAGCGACGCAATTTGTTTATATATCGCCCTTTGGGCGATGAAGGTAGGCAATTTTGCAATTGCCTAATTGATCACTTGAAGAAAGGATCCCCCGCTCATGTCACAAATTTTTGATGAGGTCGCCGCCCTCTGTACTGCGGCAAAGAACGCCTCCGCCGCACTTGCCGCATCCTCGGGAGCTGCCCGGAACCGTGCACTGATCTTGATGCGAGACGCGCTGCTCTCCCACTCCGCTGACATTCTCTCAGCCAATGAAACCGATATGCTCCATGCCGCAGAAAACGGCGTATCCGTGCCGATGCAGGACAGACTGCGGCTCAATGAAACACGGCTTTGTGCCATCGCCGATGCCCTCGCCGCACTTGCCTCCCTGCCCGACCCGCTCGGCGGCGGCACAGTGACTACGCGCCCCAACGGTCTTGATATCCGCTGTATCCGCGTTCCGCTCGGATGCGTCGGCATGATTTACGAGGCACGTCCGAATGTCACGGCAGACGCCGCAGGACTTTGCATCAAATCGGGCAACACGGCTGTCCTGCGCGGCGGCAAGGAAGCCATTCACACCAACCGCGCGATGGTCGCCGCCCTCCGCGAAGGTCTAGCGGCCGCCGGCTTTGACGAAAACTGCATCTGTCTGATTGAAAATACCTCCCGCGACAGTGCGACGGCACTCATGCAGATGCGGGGTTTGATCGACGTTCTGATTCCGCGCGGCGGCAAGGGGCTGATTCGCTCCGTTGTAGATAACGCCACAGTTCCTGTCATTGAAACGGGTGCGGGCAACTGCCATCTGTACGTCGACGACAGTGCAGACCTTGATATGGCGGTCACGCTGACGATGAACGCCAAAACCCAGCGTCCCTCTGTCTGCAACGCCATTGAGACGCTTCTGGTTCACAGCGGCATCGCAGATACCTTCCTGCCGATGCTGAAAGAAGCGCTCGATGCTTTCCACACCCCTGTGGAAATCCGCGGATGCGAGAGAACACAGGCAATTCTTGCCGGATGTACGCCGGCTGCCGAGGAAGACTGGTCGACGGAATACGATGACTACATCCTTGCGGTGAAGATCGTCGATTCGGTCAAAGAAGCCGTTTCTCATATCAACCGATACAACACGAAGCACTCTGAGTGTATCGTTACACACAACATCTGCCATGCGGCGTATTTCCAGCAGTCGGTCGATGCGGCGTGTGTCTACGTCAATGCCTCCACACGCTTTACCGACGGCGACGAATTCGGCTTCGGTGCGGAAATCGGGATTTCCACGCAGAAGCTCCATGCCCGCGGTCCGATGGGACTGTCAGCCCTCACAACCGTGAAATATCTCATCAACGGCGACGGACAGTGCAGAACCTGATCCGTCCGACAGAACATTACCAGGAAAGAGAAGATACCATCATGAACGAAATCATTCTTTGCAAATACGGTGAGATCGTCCTCAAGGGCGCAAACCGCAAATTCTTTGAATCCATGCTGAACCGCGAGGTCAAGCGTCGTATGTACCTGTACGGTCCGTGCGAGGTCCGCGCCTCTCAGTCCACCATCACCATCGACCCGAAAACCGATACCTTCGACATCGACGGCGCCTATGAAGAAGTCAAAAAGATCTTTGGTCTTGTCGGTGTCAGCCGTGCGCTGAAGGTGGAAAAGAGCATGGAAGCCATTGCCGATGCGCTCCGTGCATGGGTTCCGACGCAGCTTTCACAGTACAAGACCTTCAAGGTCGAGGCAAAGCGCTCGGACAAGGCCTTCCCTCTGAACTCCCCCGCAATCTGCGACGAATGCGGCGGCGTCATTCTGTCCACCCTGCCGCGTCTGCGCGTCAATGTGCGCAATCCCGATATCGTTGTCCGCGTTGAAATCCGTGATACGGCAGCATATATTCACGCAGGACAGGACAAGGGTGCCGGCGGTATGCCTGTCGGTTCGGCAGGACGTGCACTTCTGCTGCTGTCCGGCGGCATTGACTCTCCCGTTGCCGGCTTTATGATGGCAAAGCGCGGCGTCAAGATTGAGGCGCTTCATTTTGAGTCCTTCCCCTACACCTCTGAGCGCGCCAGAGAAAAGGTTGTCGAGCTTGCAAAAAAGATGTCGCTGTACTGCGGCGAAATTCACATGCACGTCATTTCCGTGACCAAAATCCAGGAAGCGATCAACGAAAACTGCGAAGAAGACTACTTCACGCTGCTGCTGCGCCGCTTCATGATGCGTCTTGCCAACAAGACCGCAGAAAAATACAAGTGCAATGCCCTTGTCACAGGCGAAAGCCTCGGTCAGGTCGCATCGCAGACAATGGAAGCCCTCGGCGTTACCAATGTACTGGCCGAGATGCCCGTCTTCCGTCCGTGCATCGGTATGGACAAGGAAGAAATCATTGAGATTTCCCGCAGAATCGATACGTTTGATATTTCCATCGAGCCGTTCGAGGACTGCTGTACCGTCTTCACGCCCCGTCATCCGCGCACCAAGCCCGTGCTGTGGAAGGTTGAGCGCGAGGAATCCAAGGTCGATGTCGACGCACTGGTAGACGAAGCCTTTGAAACACTGTATACCATCAAGATCACCCGCGGAGAAGCAGAAGCCGAGTCCAACGACTGACCGTCCCGCAAAACCCAGAAAGGAGATTGACCGCCGATGCGCCGAAAACCAGTCAAACGAACCACCGCGTTTCTCGATTCCGTCCGTGCGCATCTCGGTGAGGTCGACCGCCCGCTGATGGCATTGTCCGTGATCCTCGCGGTTATGGGCATCGTGGTCATCGCGTCCGCCGTTCACGCATCGATGGAAGGGTGGGGCGTCAAATATATCATCATCCAATCGACCGCCGTTCTGCTCGGTGTAACGGGAATGCTGATGCTATCCGCACTCGACTATGAGCGGTATCTGAAAAAGCTGTGCATTCCGCTGTTTGTGTTCACCTGCGCCCTGCTTGCGGCAACGCTGGTCATCGGTACGGGCGAGGGCTCCAACAAAAGCTGGATCCGCTTTTCGTTTCTTCCCATCGGTATTCAGCCGTCGGAATTCGCAAAAATCTTTTTCATCTGTACGTTTTCCTATCATCTGGCATCCGTCCGACAAAAGCTGCACAAAATCTGGCATCTGCTGGCGCTGTGCATCCACTTCGGTATCATCTGCGGACTGGTGCTTTTGCAGGGGGACCTCGGCTCGGCACTCGTTTTTGTCTTTATTTTTCTGTGCATGATGTTTGCCGCCGGCGTCAAGCTGCGGTATTTCCTGTTCTCGGCGGCACTGGTCCTCGGCGCCAGCCCGTTTCTCTGGGAGCGGCTGTCTCATTACCAGAAGCAGCGCATTCTCGTCGGCTTCACACCGGAGGCTGACCCGCAGGGCTTCGGCTATCAGGTTCTGCGCGCCAAGGAAGCCATTTCCGGCGGCGGACTGTGGGGCATGGGGTATTTGCAGGGGACTTTGTCGCAGAACCCTGCCGCAAGTACACTGCCCAAGCGGCATACCGACATGATTTTTGCCGTTCTTGCAGAGGAGTTCGGTTTTGTCGGCGTTGGGGTGTATCTGCTGCTTTATGCCGCGCTGGTCATCCGCATTCTATGGGTGGCATCGAAGGCGCGCGGCTACATGGGCAGCTATATCTGCATCGGTGCCGCGGCAGTGTTCATCTTTCAGGGGCTGGAAAACCTCGGTATGTGCATGGGACTGCTGCCCGTCATCGGTCTGACCCTGCCGTTTCTGTCCTACGGAGGATCGTCCGCGCTCAGTTTGTTTTTGTTGATCGGTGTCGTGGAAAGTGTTGCGGCGCATCGCGTGAAGTATTATACCGAGCGGGATGATGTGTTGTGATGTACGTAAATCTCTAAAAAAAACGCAATGAAAGGAGCGTTATTATGGCATACAACAAAGAGCCGGACCGTCTGTCCCCGCTCAAGGACGCGCTGAAAGCATCGGGTACCCCCGGCGGCGCATGGCTGCTCTGCGGACCGGAATCCTATCTGTCGGAATACTATCGCTCCCTGATGCGCAAAAAAGTCATTCCCGACCCCGACATGGGATTTTTTGACCACATCCGGTTAAACGGCAGCGAAAAACCGGCAGACGGCGAGGAATCGTCCCTTGCCGAACGGCTGTCATCCGCCATGGAAGGTCTGCCCGTCATGAACGAGGGCAAGCTGATTGAGATCGCAGAGCCGGCATTTCCCGATATGAAGGCGGCAGAATTGAAGGATTTCTGCACCGTGCTGGAAGCGCTGCCCGATTATCCGTATGTCACCGTGCTGATTCTGTGCGCGGAAGAAGAATTTCCGACCGACTACAACGCACAGACAAGAGGTGCGGCATGGAAAGCGCTGGAAAAAGCCGGAATGCACATCATTCCGTTTCCCAGTCAGACCAAGGCAAAGCTGGTACCGTGGTGCGCAAAGCACTTTGCAAGTGAAGGCATCACCGCCGCGCCCAATGTCATTGACGCAATGATCGACCGTGTCGGGTTCTCGATGACAGCACTTTCCTGTGAAATGCAGAAGCTGTGCGCGTATCTTCATGCACACAGCCGCACCGCCGTCTCACGGAACGACATTCCACTGATCTGCACCGCGACCGACACCGCCGGTGACTTCGCTGTCAGCAACGCCATCCGGGAACGGGATATCGGCGCACTGACCCGTGTTTATACCATCCTCAAAAACGAAAAAACGGAAGCAATGACACTGTTTTTCCAGATTTCCGCCGCAATTGCGGAGCTGTGGAAAATCAAGGTCGGACTTGCCGACGGCTATTCCAAGGAAGAGCTGATGCGCATTCACGGACTGAAGGAATATCCGATGCGGCTTGCCATGCAGGGATGCGCAAAATACAGCCTTGACACACTGGCCCGTCTGACCGCGCTTTGTGCCGAAACCGATATTTTACTGAAATCCTCTCCCGTGGACAGCTATGTACTGGTAGAAAGAATTCTCTGTGCCATGTCCGCGCGATACGAATCTGAATTAACGCAAAAGGAGAAATACTGATGCTGAACCATGAACAGATTGCCAAAACCCTGACCCGTCTGGGTCTGCAAATGCCCGAGCCGCTCCGTCCGACAAAGGATCTGCTCTTTTCCATCCAATATCAGTTTACCCAGACCGTGCCGTATGAGAACATCGATATTCTGCGCGGGATTCCGCTGTCGCTGGAGGAGGGTGACCTTTACGATAAGATCGTCGTCCGTCACCGCGGCGGCTACTGCTTTGAAATCAACGGTTTTCTCGGTATGCTCCTGCGCTCCATCGGCTATGATGTGACCGACTACATGGCACGTTATCTGCGCGGCGAAACCGAGATTCCGATGCGCCGCCACCGTGTCCTGATCGTCACCTGTGATGATGGCGCAAAGTACATCTGTGACGCCGGCATCGGTCAGTCCGCGTTCCGTTACCCGCTGCCGTTTATCGAAGGAAATGAAGATCACCAGTGCGGCGAGATTTACCGGCTTGACCGCGACGATTTCTACGGCTGGGTTATCTCCGACTGGCATCACGGTGCATGGCGCCGCTTCTACGGCTTTACCGAGGAGCCGCAGCTGAACATCGACTATGTCATGCCGTCGTTCTGGTGCGAAAAACACCCCGATTCCCCGTTTACTTCTGCATATATGCTGTCCATCAAAACGCCCGACGGCAGAAAGACGCTCGACGGCAATGTATTCCGCGTGTTTGCAGGGGAAGATGTGACGGAAACCATGCTCTCCGATGCGGAGATTCCGGAAGTGCTCGACACAGTATTCGGAATCCGGCTGTGACAATAAATGCAAATTGCGTAAAAACAGGGACTGCGGCAAGTGAGAAAACTTGTCACAGTCCCATTTCTTATATTCTGGATGTAATTTTGCAGAGACGGCGGGAGACAATCCCCCGCCCTACGCGGATATTGGAAGCACAATCGGTCATTTATCCGCCGCATGAGTCATATCAAAGAACGCATCAATCCCACATCCAAGCAATTCGGCAAGCGCGGGCAGAAACGTGATGTCGGGGTAACACTCCACGCGCTCCCATTTGGAAATCGCCTGCGGGGACACGCCGAGCAGCCGCCCGAACGCCTCCTGCGTCAGACGGTTTTCGCGGCGGTATTCCCTGATTTTTTCCGAAACAAGTATCTTTTTCATAATTTCCAATATGTCTCCCGCTCCCGCGCCATGAAACCGAAGGCAATCATTTCGCGGCGGATGGTACAGTGATCGTCATGAAAGCGGTGAATGATGTCGTTGACCTCGGGTTCCTCGTAGGTGCGGTCCGCGTCAAAGGCTTTGGCAATTTCGCGGAGTATGATTTCCCGCTTTTTGCGCTGGGTCGGAAGCTGTGTCAGCCGTCCGTATTTGAAAAAGTGCGAAAGCACTTCCTTTTGGTATTTTTCCTCATTGCTGACGGCAGGGGTATCCATTTTGATCAGTTCATACAGGGGCTTGTCAAAAATCTCCCGGTTCAGCGAATAGATGATGTAAAACTGTGAGCGGGAGCAGCGCACAACACCTGCCGCCTCCAGCTTTTTGAGATGATAGCAGACCGTCGCCGGTGTCAGCGCAAGCTCGCAGGCGATTTTCTCGACATAGGAATCTTCCTGCAATAACAGATTGAGAATGGAAAGCCGCGTTTCATCAGCCAGGAGCTTGAGCAGTTCCAGATTTTCGTTCACGTACTCACCCCCGACAGCTCTTCCATGCCTCGTCAAGACATACCCTTGCATACTGTAGTCCGCCGATGCGTTCTTCAAGCTCCACCGATTCCCAGTCGCTCGCATGAGGACGTTTTTCTTCCAGCACTGCAAGCTCCTGCGCTGCAAACGCACAGATCGCATAATACAGGCTGTAATCGGGCTTCTGTGCATCCGGTGCCGCTTCATACAGTGCAAGAGCCTCTGCCTGTCCCTTGAAGATTTCATCAAACGGCAGCAGCAGATAGTGGGTCGATTCCAGATTGTGCAGCTTCCGGCAGCGGTTGTTGTTGATCACGGTGCTGTGAATCAGGGAGACCGATGCATACCGGTACTTTGCGCACTTGTATTCCGCAATGCGCTCCTTTTTCTGTGCAGGATCGGCATCGAGCAAATCGGTGAACGCACAGATGCGCGCACATTCCTCACCGAGCAGTCTGTCGGCTGTGCAGAAAAAATCCGAATCGCCGACAACCCTGCCGCCGATGACTTCTATTGTATATTGGTTCATTTTGTCATCTCCTTTTCAAACATATTCGGGTACATATTGTTTTCTTTTCTCCATGCCTCCCATGCGGCAAACATTGCCCGTACCGCGCCGAGCTTGATGTTCAGCTCAAACACCTGTCGGGTGTCGCCTGCGGCTTCTGCCATGGAACGTGCGGTTTCCTGCTCCCCAAGCCACGATTGACGCAGGTAAAGTTCTCCCTGCAATGCGGCATGGAAGCGCGGCTTTTCGCTGTCGTCCAGCGACAGATACTGTTCCCGGATGTGCGGATATCGGTGCAGCGCATGGTTCCATAAGCTCCGTCTGACATTCAGCACCTTTGTCCGCTCCCAGCCGGTATTGAACAGAAGTCCCGCATTGCCGCAGAAGGTATACATCCCGTATTCAAGCTGTACCGCTTTGCGCTCGGTCGCATTGGTTTTGGGGATGGCGTCCAGACGCGCTTTACATTCTTCGCATTTCTGCCGTGTGATCGCCACAAGGGCAGCATCAATTTCAAGATCAGTCATCGTCATTACTCCTTTTCGGTGGTTTTTGTTGATACTGATATTATACACATCGAATCACTTTTTGTCAAGAGTATTTTGATGATCTTCTAATCATTCTACCGATGGTAGAAAATTGCCGCAAAAAAGCCATGCCGCAAAGCATGACTTTTTTCATAGATTCCATTTATTTCAGCAGTCGTTTCTTCTGCTCCTCCGCTTCCAGAATCACGGCATCGCCGTCGCGATAACCCCATTCTTCCCGCAGGCACGCGATTTTGCGGTCAACGGTTTCCACAGCCTTTTCCGTGTCACCGAGGATCTCATAAACGGTCGCAATGCCGTCGAGTTCATCTGTAAATCGCGGCTTCTGATCTTCCTCCAGCGCCCAAGCCTGCTCGTAATACACAATCGCTTTTTCGTATTCGCATTTCTGTGCGTGGTACTGTGCCGTCTCAAACAGGAATCCGGGATCGTCCGAAAATTCCTGCAAAGCCTCCTCCATGATGCGGTCTGCCGTTTCCGCATCAAACCGGGCAAGTGCAATGTACGCACGGTAGACCGGGATCAGAAACGGTCTGTGCGCGGGCAGCGTTTTCACAATTTCCAGATAGGATTCTGCTTCCTTGGTTCTGTGATCGGCCAGCAGATTGTCGATCAGATAGTAATACGGCAGCGGCGTTTTCGGCGTTCCCGTATCGCTGTCAATCACGGTTTTATAGAAGTTGATGACATCCGTGTGGTTGGAGCAGTTCCAGTCCCACGCTTCAGCACCGTTTGCCTTCTGCAAAAGCCACTGACAGTCCTTGACCTCCGGCGCCAGTAAAATTGCCTCGCGTGCATACCGACTGACCTTTCCCAGATCGGATTCCGCACGGTGATGGTACAGCCGCGCGAGCAGAGACAACACCCGCCGCCTGTCCTCCGCACGCTCCAGCAGCTCCGTCAGAAGATTTCTGCTTTCCTCAAAAACACTGTCTGACAGCTCTGCTTCGATATCCAGGCGTTTTTCGATGCGCTGTAATTTTTGCTCTGTCGTCAGATCAAACAGCTCATCAATGGTAACACCGAGCGCGCCCGATAACAGCGGCAGCAGCGTGATGTCCGGCATGGTGATGCTGTTTTCCCATTTGGAAACGGACTGCGCACTGATGCCAAGACAGTCCCCAAGCTGTTCCTGTGTTAAATTCGCTTTCTGCCGTAATTGTTTGATTTTATTTCCGATGTCCATGTGTGTTCCTCCTGTATCCGGTTGCTTTTCCGATGTTCAAGTACTTGATGGCTTTATTATAGCATACACCACAGTGAAAAGCAATAACGCAGATTTCATGAGAACTCGCCTGTCGGGTGAAAACAACAGCACCCGCCGCAGGAAACATCCTGTGAGGGGTGCTGAATGGGTTCATTCAATTTCAATCATCTTTGCACTGTTGGCAGGGAGAATCATTTCCTTACCGCCAACCTTACATATCTTCTCCTCATCAAACGCATTGATGAGAATCTGCACACGCCGTCCGTCTGCCTCCCACGCAGAGGACAGAATTTCGGGCAGGTTGTGACCAAACGGAGCCACGCCGCACTCAACGGGAAGTCCTTCGATCATACGCCCGTTGTACAAAAACGGCTTTGCTTGGTCGCGGTAGAACTTGGTCATCGCGCCGACAAACGCCAGCGCCTTTTCCTTGTCGGGCGCGTGCTCAAAGTCGCGCGTACCCCAGTTCTGCATCAGCGTGCCGTCCGGACACAGCACAACCGTCATGCAGTCACCGATGGAGAACGAATAACCCATGCGGTAGCGCAGCGTATCCATGCCCGTCGGAATCGGACAGCAGACCTGATTACCCATGAAGTTGCGGACATACTCGTGGTAAATGTACGCATACAGCGGCACGGGACGTCCGATAAAATAGCACAGCTCAAAGCGGTTGTCCGAGAACATCAGATTGCCGATGAACGGTTCTGCCGCGGCGGATTCGCATCCGAGCAGCGTCTTTCCTGCCGCATCGTTCCATTCACCGAGGACATTCTGCATATTTTCCGTCATCCACGGACCGGGTGCAGGTACGTGACCGTGATCTCCCGAGTAGCAGAAATACTGTCCGCCGCCGTGGTTCTGGTCGAGAATCTGCGCATAATCGACCTTGGAGGTCAGAAGCGGCAGGTAGGCATCGGCAAGGATCGAGCGACCGAGTTCGGATGCCGGGCAGATGTCATAGCCGGAGCGCTGACCGGTGCAGATCTTGGAAATCCAGACCTCTCCGTTCGGTGCGGCACACATACCGGCTTCCAGCCCGTCCTTTTCATACGTTTCTGCGCAGTTGTAGTCGATCAAGTTGGAGTTGATCGTATAGCCGAAACCGGAGCAGTACACGCCGAGCATATGACCGCGCGCGTGCAGGGCTTCAAGATATTCATCAAAGTTGTCGGGATCGCCGAACGGCGGCCATACATACGGCGGTGCCCACGGCGCGGTGCCTTCCCAGTGCATCAGAAGCACCAGCAGACGTGCGTCGGTCTTCTCGGCAATCTCATCGATCAGCGGAAGACCGTTGGTATACGGATACAGACCGTTGGGGTTCATCGGAATGTCCATATCGTGAATGCCGCGGACGGGATAGGAAATGACAAACGGGTTGTCCTCATACCAGTCGGGCAGGTTGTCGTTGTCGGCAATTTTTGTAAGCCGCTTCGGCATGTTATCTTCAAACCAGGTGCGGTACTCCTCTGCCGCTGCTTCCCAGCCGCCGGTGATAGATTTGATGACCAGCGGGAAGCCGGCTTCATAGTCAGCACCGTAATCGACACCGCAGTAATAGCGGAAAATCATTTCCACGCCGTCTCCCGCCGCCTTGAAGTCAATGCCCTTGACACCGCGCACCGGGTCATGCGCACCGAAATACAGCGCACGGCGCGCACCGGCAGACCGATACAGATACGCCATCATCTGTGCAAAAACCATGTTCGGGAAAATCGGGTAACAGCCCATCGACGGGTACTGCGGATTGTGATCGGTCAGCCAGGAGGACTCGCGCATCTGCATCGAATCGACAATCGCCCCCTCGTTGAACGGATAGAGCACCTCACCGTCAAGCGCACCGCCCTCACCTTTCAGCGCAGGCAGAATCAGGGGCAGTACCTCGATCCATTCCATCATGTTCTGTGTGTGATTTTCAGCGGCAGCCGATGCGTGCAGTGCGCCGTCACAGACCGTCAGCGCAAGCGTCACGGTAAGCCCTGCAGCTGCGCCGGGGAATCCGGTATAGGACAGCGTCCGTGCGATGTCCGAGGCAGTTTCGCCGCACAGCTGTCCCTGCGTCGAGAGAAATTCTTCGGTGGTGCTGTCAGGACGACGGATACAGACGCGGAACAACGGAGATTCCGCCGCAAGCAGCGCATCGTCACCGACGGTCAGAGAGGTGACGCAGCCGCGGGATGCGTCAACGGTCAGTGTCGTATCGGAAAAGCGTAAAATAGCCATAATCATCGATCCTTTCATCATTGTTGCTATGTTGATACCATTATAACATGCTGTGGATATTTTTTCAAGTGCAGACGAAAATTTTATCAAACCTATTGACACGGAACTGTATTAGTGTTATAATACAGTTACAGCAAACCGTATTATCCGGATAATACAGTTTGCAATCAATACATCAGAGAGGAGAACCTGCATGATCCAATTTGATTCGTTCCGTGCACAGAACGGTCTACCGATCTATCTGCAGATCCTGCGATACATCAAACGCGGCATCGTTTCAGGCGACATCGCCGACGGAGATGCACTTCCGTCGCGGCGAATGTTGTCAGCCATGCTTGGCGTCAACCCGAACACCATCCAAAAGGCATACCGTATTTTAGAGGAGGACGGACTGATCGCGTCTCACGCCGGTGCCAAAAGCGTCATTGTCCTCAATGAAGAAAACCGAGCGCGTGTCCGCCGGGAGCTTTTGCAGGACGACATCCGCGAAACCGCCTTTGCACTGCGCGGTATGGGACTGTCGCTTCAAGAAGCGATTTCCCTGCTCACCCAGTGCTGGGATATGCCGTCTTTGTCCGATGAGGAGGATTCCGAATGAAAAAATATCTGTCTGTTTTTGCCATGCTTGCGCGCGGCTCCCTTGGGCGCGTGCTGCTTCTGCTGTGTCTGATGGCGGCGGGACAGTGCGGTCGGTTTCTGCACCGCCTGCAAAACGAGCTTATCTTATACGAATCCCATGTACAGCAGTTTGCAGAGGAAGCGGAGGAGATCACACGGCTGGAGGGGCTCTTTGATTTCTCCACTGTATCGGGGACATTCGCGGCCGCCTTTTTGCTCATCTGCATCGTGCTCTGTCTGCCCGGATGCGGCTGGGGTGCGGTCTGCGGCTATACCGTTCGCCGCCTGCGCATCTCCGAGCGTGCCGTGTTTGTCATTCAGGCGCTTTACAACGCTATGATGTTTGTCATTCTGTGGGCGGCAGAGGTGCTGATCTGTCTGTTTCTCTGCCATACTTATGTGACCTCGGCTGACCCGTCGCTCATCAGCCATCAGACCGTCGGACTTGCGTTTTATCGCAATGATTTTCTGCATTCGCTGCTGCCGATGGCGGATATCACCGTCTGGATCCGCAATATCATCATGCTGGCAGTGCTCGCCCTCGCCGCGGCATCGTTCCCCTACAAACAGCGGCGCGGGAAATTTGCCGCCGATATTGTCTCCTATGCCCTCTTAACGGTGATCTTCTTTACCCGCTCGGTCGGCGACGGATTCAATACCTTTGTCACGGTATTCTTCGGTCTGTGTATCGCGGCAGAGGTCATCTGGCGGGTATTTGCAAACGAGGAAGATGGAGAGGAGGATACGCCGCATGAAGAAAACCAGTACCCCTACGCGAACTGAAGACACACGCCGCTGGTACGAGCCGTTTGTTCCGCCCGGAATGAATGTCGAGGGCGAGCTGATCTTCTTTCTGATCGCCATGCTTGCGGCCATGTGCTATGCCACCGGATTTTTTGCAAGACTGTTTGCACAGATGGACCTTTTGTATCAGTATTCCTATGGGGAACGCACGCTGATTCCGGGCGCGGTCATGGCACCGTTCTATGAAGTATTCAATCAGGCGTGGACGGGATATTTCATCGTGCTTCTGTGTATGCTCGGCTGGGGCATCTACCATGATCTGTACTATAAACAGGACACAAAGAGCATCTACACCATGCGCCGTCTGCCGGACCGCGTCTCCTTTCTGCGCTATACCTGGACGCTGACCCTGTGTGAAGTGCTCGTCTGTGTACTGTTTGCAATCCTTTGTCTGTCCATGTCCTACGGCTTTTACTGCCTGATGACACCGGATGGATGTCTGCCGGACGGACAATGGACGCTGTTCTGGGATAATCTGTTTTATCGGAAGTAATTGAGGTGAATCAACGATGCTGAAACTCGATCATATCAATAAGTTTTACGGAATGCGGCAGGCGCTGAATGATGTGTCGCTGGAGCTGCCGCGCGGCGAGATCGTCGGACTGTTCGGCGAAAACGGTGCCGGAAAGACGACGCTCATGAAGTGCATCTTCGGCTTTCACGGATACCGCGGTGCAATCACGCTGGACGGCGAGCCGATCACAACAAAGAACATCGCAAAGCTATCGTTTGCGACAAGTGAGCATTCCTTCTTCCCGAATCTTTCCGCCGCAGCCCACCGCGATTTTTATGCAAATCACTTCGACGGCTTCTCCGACAAGCGTTATACCGCACTGATGGACTTCTTTGCCCTGCCGAAGCACAAGCCGCTGCGCGCGTTTTCCACGGGGCAAAAGAACCAGTTTGAGGTCATTTTGGCGCTGTCGCAGGGGGCGGACTACATCTTCATGGATGAGCCGTTTGCCGGCAACGACATTTTCAACCGCGAGGACTTTTACAAGGTACTGCTCGGCATCCTGGAGCCGCATGAAACGGTCGTGCTCTCGACACATCTGATTGAGGAGGTTTCCGACTTCATCGGACGCGCACTGCTGCTCCGCACCGGAAGCATCATCGGCGATGTCACAACCGACACGCTCGACGGAGAGGGACTCTCGCTCGTCGATTATATCAAAAACACGTATTCCTACCGCGCCGACCGTGTCAGCCGCGCACTGCATACGCTGACGGGAGAGGACGAATGAACGAAAGGAGCAAAATCCGATGAAAGGAATCCTTGTAAGCACGGTTCTGCTGTTCTCCCTTGCCCTCGGATCATTGATCTGCACGGCGGTGTCCCTGCAGTCCGATGTCTGTGATGTGCATCTTGCAGAGATCACACATCAGGGGGACATCGGAGCGGCGGCAGGCTTGACGGTCGTGTCCAAAAACCATTGGAGAAACCATGCCGTTTGGACAACGACGCACGCGCTCGGTCATCCGGCAGCAGCGGAAACCGATTTTGACTTTTCCGCATGGCGCATTTATGCAAAATCGGATTACGATCCGACATATATTGAAATCGATTCCGACCCGTCCCGCGGATTTGACTTTACTGATGCCATCGAAAAATTCGGTATGCCGCTTGGCGAGATCGAGGCGCAGAACTTTGATGTCACCAATGCATACGGCAGCTTCCGCGAGGTGGCGACCGATCCGTCGCTCGGTCTTGCGGCGGCATACAACGAACTGTATATGGAAGCGGAACCGGGCGTCGAAGCAAAAAAGATCGTTCATCTGTCCGACTACTACGACTATTATCCGATCAATATACACATCCATCTGCCCGGTGTCATCTGGACCAACAATGATGTGTCCCCGACCACCGTCGCCGAGCCCGGTACAGAGGCGTATGTCGTGCAGGCGTTCCGCGATTACTTCAAAATCCCGATGCTCGATGAGGTTCTGGAAATTCATATGACACGCACCTCAAATCACGGCTTCAGTTGGGGTTCGTCCACGGTGGAGGGTGTCGGCTTCTACTTCTACGCCCTCTCCGCCGCCGACAGCAAAAACTGCTATTTCACCTTCAATACCGAAACCGATAAAGGGGAACAGGATATGCAGATCGATATCTCTGAAATCAAGGGCGGCTACGGCATCTACCGTCTTCCCTACCGGCGCGGTACAAGTACCGAGGACATCGGTATTGACGTTGATTCAATGGAAATGGTGTACCCGCTCAAGCCCGGCACGCAGATTGAGGGGCTGTACTTCAATGCCGCCGAAACGCGCCTGCTTCTCGTGACAAAAGCCGATGATACCACCGTGCAGATCGATGTCATCGATCCTGTCTCCTATGACTGCCTGCAAACCTTCAAAGTCGGCGGAGCCTTCTTCCGTCACCTGAAGATTTATGAGGACTATACCGTCGCCGTCACACACGACAAGCTCATGGTTCTGACCGAATCCGAGGGCACCTACACCCACGCATTCACCACCGCCTGCACAACCGACGCCGAGGGCGAGCCGATTGCAGTCACGAGTGCGCATGTCACCGCCTTTGACGGAACCCGTCTTGCCGTCGCCAATAATACCCGTGCCGAAAAATACAGCGGCATCGATATGTGCGGCTATGATGTCACAGTCTACTCCGCCGACGGCATTTTGTGGGATGGCACCGTGACCAATACGCTGGACACCGGACTCCGGAAAAACACCTATTCACAGGACGATATCGCCCCGCTCTATGGTGAGCAGCTTGCGCTCTCCTGGGAATAACACATCTCCGCCATACGTCATACGCCATACGTCATACCGCTAACCTTTTCCACCGCACTTTGCCATGGCACTTTGCCATGGCACTTTGCCATGGCAGAGGCGCACACAGCCGCTCTCGACGTTCGTACCGCCACATCTGCGCGGATAACGCGCCAATTCCGCCAGAGGAGAGAGTGCCTATTGACACCTTGCTTTTGTATCATATTCGCTTTTGTACGGTGTCAATTCAGCACGAACGAAAGCGCGCCTCTATGAGGATAGGCATAGCCTATCCTCGGGTTACATTTTTCTCGCGCAGGAAAGAAAGCAGCACCGTATCCCCCATTCGGGGCTGCTGTAAGTTCTCCTCTTGCAAGCAGTCCCCTTTTCCTTTATGCGTCATAGAATTTACAAAAAAACCTTGACATCAAAGGAAAAATGTTATATAATTATTTGTATATAACACAAAAACAAGATTCCAAAAGGAGATATGATAGATATGGCAAACGAAAAGAAGCTCGTTGAACAAATCACGTCCATGGACGAAGATTTTGTTCAATGGTACACCGACATTGTCAAGAAGGCTGACCTGATTGACTACTCCTCCGTCAAAGGCTGCATGATCATCCGTCCCTACGGCTACGCCATCTGGGAAAACATCCAGTCCATTCTGGACAAGCGCTTCAAGGAGCTCGGTCATGAAAACGTCTACATGCCGATGTTCATCCCGGAAACCCTGCTCAATAAGGAAAAGGACCACGTCGAAGGCTTTGCGCCGGAAGTTGCCTGGGTCACCCACGGCGGCTCCGAACCGCTTGGCGAACGTCTCTGTGTCCGTCCGACCTCCGAGACGCTGTTCTGCGAACACTATGCAAATCTGATCCGCTCCTGGCGTGATCTGCCCAAGCTCTATAACCAGTGGTGCTCTGTCGTCCGCTGGGAAAAGAATACCCGTCCGTTCCTGCGTACCAGAGAATTCCTCTGGCAGGAAGGTCACACCATGCACGCAACCGCAGAAGAAGCAGAAGCAGAAACGCTGCAGATGCTTGAGGTCTATGCAAACTTCTACGAGCAGTGCCTTGCCATCCCGGTTGTCCGCGGACGCAAGACCGAAAAGGAAAAGTTTGCAGGTGCACTTGCAACCTATACCGTTGAAGCAATGATGCACGACGGTAAGGCACTGCAGGGTGCAACC
>SVRM01000060.1 GCA_015064785.1 Oscillospiraceae bacterium | reverse complement strand
GCCGGAATTGGACGCCGTATCCGAAATGCCAGAATTGAAAAACATAAAACACAGGAGGATGTCGGCGCACATTGCGGGTGTACATCCGTACATATCTGCAATGTTGAAAACGGTAAAAACTGTGTTTCTTTGGAACTCTTGTGGAAGATATGCTTGTATCTGGACATCAGCATGGATTCCGTTATGATGGATCAGGACATCATGCGTCCGAGGATTATGCTCGATACCGATATTTTGCCGAAATTGGAAAAATGTGATACACCGACACTGACCGTTGTGAATGGTTTCATCGATCATTTGCTTGTGATTAAGAATGATTATATCAAAAAAATGGCTGCTGAAGTATCGGTGGATCAAGAGTCAAGAAAGCGTTATGAACATAAAATCGTGTTTGTTGAGAAAAAGTAAATTCCAGACGCGTTGTATTACTTAGCATTATCAATCTGATAAAGATTGTTATATAACTGTTCTTTGAAAATTGCATACTCCCCATCAAACAAAGGCACTCTATCGTTCCGTGTGTGCGCCAAGACCTGCGAGCCGTTCGGTTCTGCATCGAGCGATCCCCACGTACCGACCGCAGAGAAGCTGCAGGATGCAGCCGTTTGATCGGGTGAGTAACTTAGTGAATGCAAATACTTATTATAGAAGGAAGGGAATGTGGTTGAAAATAGATATATTGAAAAAAGAATCAGCACCGGAGGAAGGTGTACGATGCAGCAATCTGACCGTAGAACGCACCTTTGGTTCGCAGGATCTGATCGAGATTGTGGCGGATTATATCGCCGATAAGATTGAGATCGAACATCCCGGGGAGCACCAAAAATGTAAGCGGACGGACTGTTGACATTCTGACACTGACTGTGTTATAATGAATATACCAACCGCTTTGCATGAAATTCTGGAGGAAAGACAATGCAAAGTAAGAGAATTATCGCCGCCTGCTACTGCCGTCTGAGTGACGACGATGAGCAGGACGGCACGAGCATATCCATCGAAACGCAAAAGAAAATCCTTGGCGATTACTGCCGCGATTTCGGGATTACCGACTACATGTTTTTCTGTGATGATGGATGGACAGGCACGAACTTTGAACGTCCCGATTTTCTCCGCATGATGAAAGAAGTGGAGAGAGGGAGCATCAACACGGTCATTGTCAAAGACCTGTCCCGTTTCGGACGTGATTACGTCAAGATCGGGTATTATCTCAGCGAATATTTCCCCGAGCATGACATTCGCTTCATCGCCATCACCGAAAATGTAGACTCCGCGCGGAATAATTTGGACTACGATCTGATGATTCCGATCAAGAACGTCTTCAATGAATTCTATCCGGCAGACTGTTCGCATAAGGTTAAGCAGGCATTCATTTCAAAGGCAAAGAACGGTGAATTCATCGGTTCGCAGGCAGCATATGGTTTGAAGAAATGTGAAACCGATAAGCATATGTTGGAATTCGACGAGGAAACCGCGCCGACTGTTCGATGGATGTTTGAAATGGCGGCGTATCATGGATACGGTTATAACAAAATCGCACGGACGCTGACACAGCAGAAGGTGATTACCCCCGCAGCCTATCAGGCACAAAAAGCAGGTCGGGAATACAGCAAAGATCCCTATGAGTGGAATCTTGTCACGGTCTATCGCATGATGGACAATCAGACTTACCTCGGACATCTTGTCAGTGGTAAGCGCAGAAAACTGTCTTATAAGAGTAAGAAGATTGTTCGGCAGGATGAAAGCGAATGGATCATGGTCAAGAATCAGTTTCCGGCGCTGATCTCTGAACAGCTTTGGGAGGATGCTCATAAAGCACTCGGCAGCAGAAAACGCGAAAGTAAATCAGGGACAGAGAACATCTTCGCAGGTTTGATCAAATGTGAGAAATGCGGTTATGCGCTCGGAATCTGCAATGCAAGTGACAGAGATAATTATTACGTCTGCAACACCTACAAGAAAAAAGGTCCCGATTACTGCTCTGCGCACTATATCCGCCGGGATGAACTGTATGACGCGGTTCTGAATGACATTCAGAAGATCATCGCCGCCATCCACAAAAACAAGGATGCCTGCATCCGCCGGATTGCAAAGAAGCTCGGTGCAGATAATGGTTCCCGCATCAGAAAAGCGCAAACGGAAGTGAACACCATTCAGATTCGTCTGTCCGATATGGATAAACGGTTTGATCTTCTGTACGAAGACCGTCTGAACGGCACGATCTCTGAAACAAAATTCCGCGAGATCACGAAACGCTGGGAAGCGGAACAAGAGGAACTGCATACAAAATTGGAATGCTTACAGAAACAGCTTTCCGATGTGCGCAATGCCGAGGAAGGAACACGACAGTTTGCTGATCTGCTCGATCAGTATACGCAAGTCGAGGAACTGAACACCGAGCTTTTGAACCGCCTGATCGATAAGATCATCATCGGCGACAGAACCCGCGAAAACGGTGAAATTAAGCAGAAAATAACCATTCAGTATAAATTTGTTGGTGCGTTATGAGCGCTAACTTAAACAAGGCGATGTTCACTAAGTTAATCAACGGGTCACTGGTTCAAGTCCAGTTGGGGGAGCCAAAAAGCCTTGAAAACCAAGGCTTTTTTCATTATCTGAAATTCTACGACATTAGAAAACAGCGTTGTAAACCGTAACAGTCGGTGGTAAAAAAGCAACTGTTTGTAAACAGCAAATATACAAAAATATACAGATTTCCATGCATAATAACATAGGATTTTTACTTCCCAACCGGGGATATCTGCTGCTTCGGCGGGGGAGGGGTCATGGTGTGCACGACAGCCATTCAGGAATCCGAGTGACTGTGTGCCGGCGGTAATCAGACCTCTGTGAGTCCATACGCAATGCGATGCTCGGTGAAGCGATTTGCGGCATTGCCGGTCACGCGAAGTACAACACGATTTGCACCCGGTTTGATATGCTCCGCGATTCTGAAGCGATGCTCATTCCACAGGCTGACATCGACAAAACGGTCGTTGACAAAGCATTCTACCATTTCCTCAGCGGTGATCCGGATCCAGAACTCGTTGTTTTTCGTTTCATCAACGGTGAATTCCCCGGCATAGGTCTTGACAAAAGACGTTTCATCGTCTGAAACAAGTGTAAATCGGACCGGAACATAAATGCGTTCGCGTTTGGATGCAGTCGGAACGTCACCTTTCTTATCCAGGAGGAACAGGATGCTTTCCCGTGCCTGCAGCTCCAGCGGGAAATGCGTTTTCCCGTCACGTATGGATGATTCCTGCCGCCAATATTCACCCCGCCAGAGATCATACGCGATCAGTGTCGTCTCTCCGTCGATCGCAGCGGAGGTACTGACGGTACTGTTTCCTTCGTTTGTAAGAAACATCATGCGGATACCGTCCTTTTTCAGACGGGTGACGCGCAGATCGGGACACGGATGATCGGTATACAGATCGCGGTAAGGAAGATCTTCGACACCATTGATTTTCGGAACATCGGAAATGCTCTCACGATCGTCACAGAAAACATATTGGTAGGTATTGTTCCGGACCGTCAGAGTATTATCCCGGATCATGGTCTGATCAAAATCGCGGTACGGCAGATAATTGAATTCCACCTGATTCTGATAGAACTGTCTGACCTGTTCAATGCGCATATCGCGGTTTTCACACAGGACACAAACACGCGCTTCGTTGACGGAATCTGTCATAAGATAGGAGATGCGCTTCATGTAATCCGAAATTTTGGCGTAATGCTCCCACCAGATATTGTTCGGACCGACATCCGGCGGACGCTCGTCGCGGCGCGTTCCTGCGACACTGTAGAAGAACGCATGCGGAATAAACAGATTGACGCCGCGTACACCGAGATAGTCAATGTACCACTTCATATCGGAGCCGGTAAAATACCATGGAATGTTGTCCCGGACGCAAACACCGAAGCATTCGTTGGAGTTGCGCCGTACTCCGCTGATACGTGCTGCATCGGAGGAACATTTTCCCTGTCCGCTTTCCGGTGTACCGAGCGGATCACCCTCGGGCGCGATCCACCGCCACACGATATCCTGTCCGGGAATGTCGAAGAACCGTTCACATTCGATGTCGTCGCCTCTGTGCGGGTGTCCCATCAGTGCAATGCCGTGCTCCTGACAGAAACGGTGCAGGGATGCATAATAGACATCCAGCTCACGTTCAAAGATCATTTTGCGATACAGCGCGGTGCTGTCGTTGTCCTCCCCGGAAAACAAACCGGCGAGATCTTCAAGGATACCGCCCGCGCGGACAAAGTCGTCCTCAAAGCCCCATGTCCACGGCTGACAGTTCTGCCTTGCACATCTGCCGAGCACCGACGGCTCATCTGTGAAAAAGCCGATGATGGTGCTGCCGAAGTATGCTCCGACTACATCGTAATACCGCTCGTGCGTCAGGCGGATGAACGTGTCAACCGCTTCCTGCGACAGAAGATCAGCTGCGGGCGGTGCGTTTTTATCACCGTCATCTTCGCCGAAGTGAATGCCGCGGATGGTGCCGCTGCTGTTGACCTGAACGATATATTTGCCGCTCTTCAGATCTGCGATCAGGTGACCCTCATCCGCGCGATCGGTCATAATGATCGCCTGTGACGCGTATTTCGGATTTTCCGCGACGACCATGCCATGCGCACTGCCGGAAGGATACATTGCCTCGTCATACAGCACAACGAGCATGCCAAGCGAAGCTGCGGTCTCCACAGCGACTTTGATGCAGTGCATAAATGGATCGGAAAGATACGGGATCGATTCCGGAATGCCGATGCGCGGATGGAGCACGATACCGTCCACACCCTTGTCGTGAAAATCGTTCAGCTGTCGGATGATCTCTTCGTCTGTCAGTGTGTCATTGAGAAACCAGAACGGAATCGGCGTGAATTCTTTGTCGGGATGGTTCAGCTTTTGTATAAACGATCGAATCATAAAGGATACCGTCTTTCTGTAGGAAGTAAATGAAATATGAGTTTGAATGATGATGTGATGGGAATCGGTATCGTCTGTATGGGTACGGGAACAGTTTGAGTGAGGTTTTGTTAGGATTTGTTCTGCATTTCAGAGGACCCTTCGGCTCCGGAGAGGCTTTTCCGATACTGCAGCGGCGAGCATCCGACCGCTTTTTTGAAGCAGGTGGAGAAATAAAAGCTGTCGTGGAAGCCGCATTTCAAAGCTGCATCTGCCACGCCGGCAAAGGAACTCTCCGCCAACAGCATTTTTGCCTTGTTGACCCGCAGCTTGGTCAGATAAGCGAGCGGTGTCTGTCCGGTTTTCTCTTTGAAGCAGCGGCGAAAATAGTCGGGATGGAAGCCGGATTGGGCGATGGCTGTGTGAAGATCAAAATCGGGATTGGAGATATTGTTGTAGATGACTGTTTTCAGTGCATCCACAAACGGATAGCGGACGGTATCCTGCATGTTTTTTCGGATCAGCATGCAAATGACGTCAAGTATTCCGTCAGCAATGATCTCGTAGTCGGTTTCACGGCTGATCAGCGTGCGAATGAGCAGCTCGGTGAGGCGAAGAATACTGCCGTCCGCATCCGAAACAGAAAACGGAACATCGGGAAACGGCAGATCATTGGCTTGTATCCATAAATCAAGAAACCCCTCATGGCTGGTCTTGTGATGATAAAGTCCTGCCGGAATCACGGTGACACAGCCTTCTGCTGCCTGACTATCCTGTCCTGCAATCGATTCGATGGCGGTTCCCTGTGCCTGATAGATGATTTCCCAAGTATTGTGGACATGGTCCTTGCAGCTGTACAGCGGTACTGCTGTCCGGTCGCCGCATGTGATCGTATTCATCGGTGATTCCTCCCTTCCGTCACGTTTATGTTAACACAAAAAGTCTGTTTTGTCAAGATTTTCGTCGTGTTTCTATATGTTCTGATACAGGAAACTATGATATAATAAAGAAAAAAGGATCGTCCGAATATCGGGATTCGAAAACAGGAGGAGATTTGTATGAAACGCATTATTTCCACAGGTCCGAAAATCAACATTCTGGAAGACATTCCGCTTCCGCCGATCAATGATGATCAGATCCTGATCCGAACCAAGTATGTCGGTGTCTGCATGTCCGAGCACTATGACTGGGCCCACTGCGGCCCCGGTGCGGCATTCGGTCATGAACCGCTGGGCATCATTGCTGAGGTCGGAAAAAATGTCCGGGGTTATAAGGTAGGCGACCGTGTCAGCGGCTGGTGGGGCAGTACTCTTCCGGGAGGCGGCGGTATGGTCGAGTATTCCATCACCTATCCGTCGGAATCCATCATCGTCCTGCCTGATAATGTCCCCGATGAAGACATCATTCTGGAACCGTTGTCCTGTATGTTCAGTGCCGTCTCCAAAGCACGCGTCAATATGCCTGGTACCGAGGTCTGTGTGGTTGGCGCCGGCTATATGGGATGCGGTGCGATCTCACTTCTGAAACTGCGCGGTGCCATTGTCACGGCGGTCGATCCGCGTCCGGAATCGAGAGCCAATGC
This sequence comes from Oscillospiraceae bacterium, assembly GCA_015064785.1. GTDB lineage: Bacteria > Bacillota > Clostridia > Oscillospirales > CAG-272 > RGIG3925. The sequence goes on along the minus strand of SVRM01000060.1, from coordinate 14,167 downwards.
CATCAAATACGGCGGTGCGGATTATGTGTATTCCGTTGATGAGATGGAAGAAAAACTGGCAAACGGCTTTGGCGGTTTCGATGTGGTCATGGAATGGGCGGAGACGAATGAATCGCTTGATCTTGCGGCAAGACTGACACGGCAGTGCGGACAGCTCTGCATCGGTGCGTACCATACCGGCGAAAAGCGGTTGATTGATATGCAGCTTCTGAATGTCCGTGCCATCGACTGCCTGAGTACACATCCCAGAGAGGAGCATCTGTCTTTGCAGGGTGCGAAGAATGCAGTACGTCTGCTGTCCGAGGGACGCTGGAATTACCGCCGTATCCCGACGATGATCTATCCGAGAAATCAGTTTGACCGTGCACAGGCAGAACTGGAGACCAAGTTCGGACATCACATGAAGGCGATCATCGATATGACCAGAGAAGACGGAGAACCGATTCTGGTCTATGGAGAGGAGTAAGCGCAGATGAGGCATCGCAGAACAGCATCTTTGCTCTTTACTCTGTTGTGTGTCGGCGGCTTTATGATTGCGTGTGCCGAAAGCGGAGATCCCGGGACAGGGATTGATATGACTGATGCTCCGGGTGCCGATACGCCGGTACAGACAAATGCGGCGGATGATGACAGCTATGTTTTTGGCGAAACCTTCGGCGGGACACAATTTCGTATTCTCAACACCGAAGACATCTACAGCATGCACGCAAAGATCGATCCGGAGGAACAGAACGGAGAGACGCTCAATGATGCGCAGTTCCTTACCTGCCGCACGCTGGAAGAGAAGCTGGAACTGACGCTGACGGAAACCAATATTCATCTCGATGAGATCCAGGCGCATATCAATAAGATTCTGACAGCGGGCGATGACGTGTACGATATCATCTATATGCCGACGCAGTATCTGAACCAGAATATTACACTGGGTGCTCTTTATAATCTTTTGGATTTTCAGGAGTTTACCTTTGACCGGGAATGGTGGATGCAAAGCTACAATGAGGCCATTACCATGAATGGTGTGCTTTTTGCTGCAGAAGGATATTCTCATCTGATGGCGATTGATTCGCTGAATATCATGTACTGCAATGAAGACATGATGGCAAATCGCGGACTGGAGAAACCGTATTCTCTGGTACGGAACGGCGCATGGACATTGGATGCACTGCACACCTATCTGAAGGCTGCGGCATCGATGAACAGTGATACCACCTTTGACTGGACTTCCGGCGGAACGGCACTCTACGGCATTTCGCTTGCCGATGCATATCAGGGCATCCCCTTTATGCTGTTCGGTGCGGATGAACGTCTGCTTGAAATGCAGAAGGGCGTTCTGACACTGACAGCAGGAGATGCACGTTATTTTGAAGTCGTTTCCAAACTTGCTTCCATTCTGACAAAAGCCAACGGCAATACTTATTACGGCATATGCAACGCGGACGACGGCGACGACGGACACTGGATTTATGCCTTTGAGCACGAACGTGCAATGTTTATGGTCACCGAACTGTGTAAAACCGGACGGATGCGCGACAAGGACTACACCTACGGTATCCTGCCGCTGCCCAAATTTGACGAGGCGCAGGAAAAGTATTATACAACAACCTTCAACCGCAATCCGTTGATCACCATTCCCGTAACTGCACCCGATACGCATCTTGCAGCAGCAGCGGCAGATGCACTGACATATTTGAGTTATGAAATGATGTACCCGGTTTTCCGGGAAACGACATTGGAGCAGAAGGGTTTGCGCAATGAAGAATCGATTGAAATGCTGGATCTGATCCTGCAAAACTCGGTACCGGATTTTTCTGCGGTATATTCCATCGGCATCAATTACAACGAGCAGGTGCGGCTTGAGGTACAAAGCGGATCGGATGCCGTTGCGTCTATTCTGGAAAAACATCGGTTGGAAATGGAAAAAGCGATTGAAGTCATAAACGAACAGGAATGAATAAGATGGAACAAACAATCAAAATTGCTGTCGGCTGTGACCATGTCGGCCTGCCGATGAAGCGGGATATCCTATCCTATCTTTCGAAGAAGGGATATCAGATCGTCGATTTCGGTACCGATTCCGGGCAGCGCACCGACTATCCGATCTACGGAAAACGGGTTGCGGATGCTGTCGCGTCGGGGGACTGCCGTTTCGGGATTCTGATCTGCGGAACCGGTGTCGGCATTTCTCTTGCGGCAAACAAGGTACGGGGAATCCGTGCTGTCGTATGCTCGGAGCCGTATTCCGCTTCCCTGGCAAGACAGCACAACGATGCCAATATTCTTGCCTTCGGTGCCCGTGTGATCGGAGGAGCAACGGCGGAAATGATTGTCGATGCTTTTCTCGGAGCGGAATATGAGGGCGGTCGTCATGCCAAACGGGTCGCGATGCTCACTGACATTGAAAACGGTGTCGCAGATATCGGTGCTTTGGCGCAGCAAAATATTTTCCGTGCGGGAATTGACATCGGAGGAACCAAAATCGGTGTGGGGATCCTTGACGGGGAATATCGGCTGTGTGCCAGAGAAACAGTACCCGTCAGCACGATGAAAGATGTTTTTGAGACGGTCGGTACTGTGCTCGATACATTGTGTGCACGCATCGGGATTACCCGTGCAGAGGTTGTCTCGGTCGGTGTCGGCATTCCCGGAACGGTCAGCGCGGATGGCAGAAGCATTCTCAAGGTACCGAATATTGATATTCTGACCGAAACCTTTGCCGACGATCTCGAAGCGGCGCTCGGTATTCCGGTCACCATGATGCAGGATTCCCGTGCGGCTGCGTGGGGAGAATATCTCTGCGGCAGCGGCAAGGGGCTGCGTTCCCTGATCTGCATGACGCTCGGAACCGGAATCGGAACGGGCATCGTGCTGGACGGACATGTCTATCACGGCGGACTTGGCTGTGCCGGGGAACTGGGACATCTGCCTGCGGTACCGGACGGCAGAATCTGCGGATGCGGCAGACACGGATGTGTCGAGAAATATGCGGCCGGTCGCGGATTGGACATGACAGCCCGGGAACTGCTCGGTGAGGGTGCCGCCGCTGCCGATCTGTTTTCCGCCGCGGAAAATGGAAATCAAACGGCAGTCGAAGCGATCTCCTCTGCGGTCAGGATGCTAGGAAATACAGTTGTTTCAGCGGTGAATTTGCTGTCACCGGAGGCGATTCTGTTCAGCGGAGGACTTGCCGCACAGAAAAAGTGGTATTTAGAGCCGCTGATTGCCTATGTAAAAGAGCATTGCTATACATCCGGTACCATGCCGGTGCTTGCGTGTGCGGCACTGGGGGACGCTGCTCCGCTCATTGGCGCTGCGTTGGCTCCTCTTGCGGCTGCGGCACCCGGTATCACGGCAAAATAACCTATTCGTTCATCAAAGAAGACCTGCCATCTCCGTACATTGTGACCGGGGGTGAGCAGGTCTTCACTGTAGTTTGGGTGAGGTGCGCGATCGAAATCAGCCTTTGAATGATACTGTCAATCGGAATTTTCTCCGGACTGTGAGCGAATACCTTGACATGAAACATGCGACGTGTTATAATACATAACAAGGAGATATTATACCCCTTTACACACTTCATGCTTTTGTATGAGACGCTGTAAAGGGGTATTCTATGCTTTCAGACTCTCTTAACGTCCTATCCCCGCAGACAGTTCCGCGGTCTTCTCCCGTGTTCCCATATCGGTCGAGGTGCTTTCTGCAGCATTCCGACACTTTATAGAGTACATCAGCGCATTTCATATCGCTCAGCGAAAGACATTTGGATATTCCCGATCATAAACCTGTCATAAGCTTGTGAAACTATTTTTTACAGAAAAATCAACAAGCTCGCGTTATAACCCGAAAGCTGTTCACGCGAGCATGTTTTTAGGGATTATTTGTGTTGTCAGTCTGCGTTTTTGAAAAATTCGTTGATCTTTTCCAGCAGCTTTAATTCAGCAGGTTCATGCTTTTCGTAGTACGATGCAAATTCCTGGGTTGCGGACGGAACTACACTGTTAAGCAGCATCTGCAGACCGCTGCCACGACCATAAATATAGGAACGGGACAGGACACGGTTAGAAAAAATGATATCGAGCATTTCCGATGATTCGACATCGGTTGCATAACGGTCTTTCAGCGTTACTTCTTTATACGCCGGCATAATCGTTTTGTATCCCTCTGCACTCATAGCTTCAAGGATCACGGCAGTGCGGTCGGGATCACTAACGGTAATCGGCATGAACATCGGAGAATCGTAACAGACACCGTAATAGTCCTTTTGCTGTTCGTCCATCTTCGGCATCGGCAAAATTCCGTATTTGACATCAGAATTGGTCAAACAGTCGATAAGAACATAAAGAGAGCCGTAGGTAAACAGACAGTTTCCGTCGGCAAACATGACAGAATATGCGGCCTTGTCATACAGACTCGGATGACTGCTCTTATACCACACACCGTTATAGTCGCTTGTAACCAGCCAGCTCTTGACGATATTGGTCAGCTCAGCCGCACGCGGGGTGTTGACGGCAAGCTCCAAAGCGGTACCGTCGGCAGTCGGAACATAAGCCTCAATGCCAAAGTTTTCAAGCCAACCGTAGAACAGACCTGTAAATGCAAAGCCGAAAAAGTCATCACGGTCACGCACCTGGTCGCCGTTGACATCTTCGTAGATGTCCTTGGTCATCGAAATGACCTTGTCGAGCGTCCATGTTCCGTCTTTGACCATATCATACGGAGAAGGGAGATCGTAATCGGCGAGACGGTCCAGATTCACATACATATTTTTGGTGCCGCGAAGACCGTTATAACCGATAAAGTTGGAAAAGATGTACATTTTTCCGTTGATGGTCAAGCCCTCTGTCGTAAATTCAGGCCACCACGGTTGACTAAAGTCAAGATGCGGCAGGGAATGAAGATCGACAAACAGACCCTCCAGCGACAGATTGCCAGCGGTGATATCATGGCAAACACCGAGATCAAACGCATCTTCACCTGAAAGAATAGAGGACCGGATGGCTGCACTGTCATCCCATTTGGAAAGCGGTACCTGCATCAGTTTGATATTATAACGTTCTTCGACTGCGCGGTTCGCATTGTAGACCGCATCGTTGATGATATTGCCATCAAGCGTATTGGAAAGAACCATTGGAATATCAACATCGGCACCGAGAATGCGGTATTCATATCCGTTATAATCGGCCTCGGGAAGATATGCGGTGGGATCGGCTTCTGTTTGTATGGCTGTTTCCGAGGTCTGTGCGGAAGTTACTGTCTCCTGTACGGTTCCGTCGGATGAAGCACATCCTGCCGCAGCAATAGAAAGCAGAAGTCCTGCGATGATACAGGATGCGGAATACAGATACGGTTTCTTCATAATTGATTACCTGTCTTTTTGTTAGAATCCTTTCAGTATTTTTTGATTCAGGCGTCGATATGTACGCGGCAGCGAAGCTCATTGATATCAATATCTCTTGTTTTTCCGTTGTTTTGCAGTGCAAGCACGGCAGCATGTGCAGCTGCAAATCCCATGCCCATACAAATCCGCATGACACGGTAGGAGGCATGTGCTTCATGCGTTCCGGAGATACAGCGTCCTGCCGTCAGAAGATTATCAAATCCGAGCGGAGTCATGCAGCGGTAAGGAATATCATACGGCTGCGCACGGTGCGGACATCCCTCCTCGTTGACTGCCTGACCGGGACCTGCGGGATTATGAATGTCGATACAGAAACAGGCATTGTGAACAACACCGTCATCAAATTTCCGTCCTGCAATCAGATCGTCTGCGGTCAGCACATAATCTCCAATGACGCGGCGGGATTCCCGCACACCAAGCGTTGTAGCACTTCCGTTGACACGGATATTGGCAAATCCGGGGATGTTGTTTTTCAGAAAACGGACAATGGTTTCGGTTTGTTGGCGGAGCTGATATTCCGATTCAAACAGATTTTCCGGAACCAGGGAGGAAACACGGTTGAGCTGTGTCGCGTTGACCATACGCTCTCCGGGATATCCGGTGCTGTACAGACGGACAATATTGACCGTCGACGGAAGCTCACCGGAAGCACATGCCTTGTGGCAAAGATCCAGATATTCGCGTCCGTCACCCAGCTGTTTGTAATCTTCTTCATGCTGACAGAGAAGTTCCTGCCACGGTTCGATTCCCTCGATGGTGAACATCAGGGAAGTCGGCTGAACAAGACCGTCCTCATCGCGGCCGACCTCGATACGGCAGCCTGCCATCGTACACAGAACACCATCGCCGCTGGCATCCAGCCACATTTTGGCCGTTACTTCACAGATACCGCTCTGCGTTGTGATTTCGATACGGTCGATCTGCCTGTCCTGTGTGTGAACCGAACAAATGGAGGACTGCAGAAGGACACGAACACCTGCATCGTGCAGCAGCTTGGTCAATGCATACTTTGCCGCTTCAACGGATGACATATCGGAGCAGGCGTCTTTGACGGCTTGTTCGATTTCCTTCCCTATATTTGCATTTTCAACGCTTCCGAGGAAAGGACGGACATACATGGAGGTCAGACCGCCGCCGACGCACCCGTAACGTTCGATCAGGATGACATCCAGTCCCTCCCGAGCGGCTGTGATTGCTGCAGCAATACCGGCAGGACCGGCACCGAGAATCGCAATATCAGAAGAATAGATACACAAAATCAATACACCCCTTTTTTCTGTTTTTTCTTATTATATCACTTTAACTTGACAATTTCCATAAACTAATTTATAATAAATATATACTTTTTCAAAAAGGAGCATCGGTTTAACATGCCACAGGATTTTCCGCTTCCGTATGTCGTGTTCAACAATACGATCGAACGCAAGAAATTTTTATGGGAGCATGATTTTTACGAATACTGGATTGCCATGATCCTGTTGAATGGCTCATTTTCACTTACAATGGAAGGAACACATTCTATTGTTGAGGCAGGTGATGTGGTAGTATATCCGCCGGGAGTCTTTTTCCAAAGACGGATTGTTCAGCCAATTCGCTCTTTATACATCCGATTTGATGTCCGTATGTCTGGTCCGGAGGAAAATATGCAGTTAAACTTTGGGAAACATACTCCTGTTGGCTGCCTTGATTTTCAAGATACCGACCGCATTAATGCGGATATTGCGTTTCTTTCTGCAATTGCAAACCAACACAGTGAGCAGGCAATTACACTCGCAAATCATTATTTTCGCGATATCTGGTTTGAATATATGCATGTACGTGATATCCGTGAAATCCGAGAAAATGAAGTTGTCGGAGATCCGATCATAGCGGAAACAATTCAGTATTTTCAGAAAAATTTCACCGATCCGATCATGATTTCACAGCTTGCTGTAATGTTTGGAATTTCGCATGTGACCTTAACCAATCGATTCGTACGGGTCACCGGAATTACGCCGATGGAATATTTGAATCGTATCCGTATGCACAATGCCTGCGAGCTGCTGTCAGCTACCGATTTACCAATCAGCGTCATTTCCGATCAATGTGGATATGAAAATCAGTTTTATTTCAGCCGGGTGTTCCACCGTCGGATGGGGATTTCGCCGACAGAATACAGAAAACAGTCGCAGGTGTGAATATAACTACTCGAATATATAACATTATGGATAATCGGAATCAAAACAGAAACGGGACGACGGACTCTTTCCGGCAATGATGTTATTATTGTTAGCAAAAACAGTTCATAGAAATGGTTTTACAATATTTTCTACAAGTACACAGGCGGCGTGTTCGTGCTTTTCGGGTCAACACCTTTGCTTCTGCCAGCTGCCGTTTTTCGCGATGCTTCTCACGAGTCAGGAGAATCTCGGCAGTGTTCCTGATGCAGCCGTTCAAGGCGGGTGTTTTTCATTGTGATTTTCCTTTCGTGTTTTGGATATAAACAGGCGCATCCATTCTTGTAATCGGTCATCTGATTAATGACCGTCCATACGCCATAAACGGATACCGAACACCTGACAAATACGAGGCAGACTTCCATAAAAGAAAAGCTGTCCCAAAATCTTGAACAGCTTGATTCATGTATTTGAGGATGCTTTTATTTGCTATACGATTTTGAGGAAATTTCAAAATTCGGTCTTAGACAAATCCAATAGCATAAAATCCGGAAAAGCATTGAATTATCAGGCTTGTTGATACAAAAAAGACCTTGCATCGAAACCGTAATGGTTCGGATTACAAGGTCTTTTCAATTCTATGTCAGCAGCGTCATGCTCCTTCTTTTAGAAGAGCTGACTATTGCACGTTTACTCCATCTCCTCATACAACTTTATTGTATTTTCCAGATCCTTGATTAAACCTTTTTCCCATTTAGCATAAGAAGACGCAAACTGCAGCGGGTTGTCTTTCAGAATAGTTCTCAAACGATCCTGAATGGATACCCAGTTGTTCAGATAATAAGACATTTTCATGTCTTATAAAACAACAATACGGGGTATCTCCTAAAGAAATCCGAGAGAAAAACACATAAAGAGCATCATACAGAAAACATCAAAGAGGAATCATCATGTCTCAGTTCAAAGATTTTTTCTGTGCAGGCAAGTCCTATCGTATAAACGCATGTCCGATTGTTTCACGAAGCCACAGGATTACACTATTGTATATTTGCAGTTTACAATCAGCTGCTTTTCTACCACCGACTGTTACGGTTTACAACGCTGATTCCTGATGTCGTAGAATTCCAGACAATAAAAAGCCTTGATTTGCAAGGCTTTTTTCTATTCAAGACGGAAAGACTATTGCCGAAAAAGCCTTATTTTACAAGAGTTTAGGCATTTTTGATGTTGTAAATTCCGTTTTGTACTGCTCGTTTTCGAATCACCGACCCATATGTAATTTATCAGGATTTTCCGTAACATTAACATTTGATGTTGATATATAAAGAAATTACCTCCCCTTTGAACATGATAGCGTCCTTTTTTCATGGAGGAAGTTTCGTTTGTGCAATGATTTGTCCTATGCGGAAACCCTTTTATCTGCTCGTTCATTGGCAATGAAAAACATCCGCCTTTCATTTTCACGCAAACCTGTTGCACTTTTTGCATAGAAATGATATAATAATACTATATAATATACACATACCACGGAGAAAACCATGATAAAACGTACACCAAAATCCAAACGAAGCATCATCGCTGTTGCCGCAGTCACGCTCGTGCTTGCCGTTGTCGTCGGCGCGTGCGCAATCTACCTCGGTGACTACTACCGCGCCGATATCGAGGCGATACAAGCATTTTTGCCGCAGGGAAGCGGATGGGAGGAAATGCCCGACGGAACTGTCGTGTTCGAGTGCGACGATGCGACGAAGGGCTTCATCTTCTACCCCGGCGGCAAGGTGGAGCACACCGCGTATATTCCGCTGATGCAGACGCTGTCCGAGCACGGTGTGACGTGCGTGCTTGTGGAGATGCCGTTCCATCTTGCGGTGCTCGATATAAACGCGGCGGACGGTATACAAAAGGACTATCCCGAAATTGAGGATTGGTACATCGGCGGTCACTCGCTGGGCGGTTCTATGGCAGCATCCTACGCTGCGTCGCATACCGATGATTTCGCAGGGCTTGTTCTGCTCGGCGCGTACTCGACCGCTGATTTGTCGGAAGCCAATCTCGCGGTGCTGTCCGTTTACGGAAGCGAGGACAAGGTTATGAACCGCGAAAACTATGAAAACTACCGATCCAATCTGCCGACCGATTTCACCGAGGTGGTCATCGACGGCGGATGTCACGCAAACTTCGGTATGTACGGCGCACAGGACGGCGACGGTACGCCGCGTATCACAAAGGAGGAGCAGATTGCACGGACCGCAGATGCAATCGTAACCATGATGATGAACGAAAACCGGACAAACACCTACCGCCAGATCAGCGTCGACGACGCCATTGCCATGATGGCGCAGGAGGATGATTACATCATTCTCGATGTACGCCGTCCCGATGAATTTGTCGAGGGACATATCCCGAACGCGATCAATGTTCCAAACGAAACCATAGGAACCGACGAGATTCCCGCGCTGCCCGACAAGCACCAGCTCGTGATGGTGTACTGCCGCAGCGGCCGCCGCAGCAAGGAAGCGGCTGCGAAGCTGGCGGCACTCGGCTACACGAACATCGTCGAATTCGGCGGAATTCACGATTGGACGGGCGAGGTTGTGATCGGCGGATGACCAATTTTGAACCGTCAAGCCCCCCAAAAACAGTGCATATTTCCAACAAAAACACCACGGATACTTCCGTGGTGTTTTCTGTTATCACATTATGATGCGAAAATTAAGATGGAAGATACGTATCCTCAACGCACAACTGTTCTCCTGCCTGCAAGGTAATCGATTTGCACGCCTTGCCTGCAATATACAGCTCGCAGGACATTGCTTTGTCTGCGTATACCGTCACCTGAATTCTGCCGTCCTCTGACCAGCAGATATCGGTGCGACCGTCCGGAAATCGGATTCCGCGGACACAGCCGTGATTCAGGCGCTTTGGCAGCGCGGGCAAGACAGACAGCACACGGTTCTGATAACAGAACAGCATTTCCTGCACGGCATTGACTGCACCGAACGTCGCGTCCAGCTGAATCGGAGGCTCTTTCCAGGAAAGGCTGATTCCCATCTTGCGCCAGTCGTTCGATACCGTCAGCAACGACGGCAGGACAACACTTTTTGCAAGCATATCCAGACAGTCCACCGCTTTTTCGGCTTCATGCAAGCGGGAATAAATGCTCGACATATGCGCCATGGACCAGTTGCACTGACTGCCGATTTCACGAAGATCGACGGCGCGCCGGAACGCTTCAAACAGTGCCGGACGGTTGAACGCCGTAACCTCGGTACCCGGAAAGACAGGATAAATATGAGACAAATGACGGTGATTGTAGGACTCATCCAGATCCGGATGCATCCATTCCTTGACAGCGCCGTCCGCATTGATCTGATAGTCCGGAATCTTTGCCAATAAGGCTTCAAAGACCGGCGCTTCTTCCTTGTACATTCCCGTAACGGAAATACCTGTCAGAAGATTGGTAAACAGCTCCTTCATGACAGCGAAATCCATCGTGGCGTTCTGTACAACAGGACAGTAGTGTCCGGAGGCAGTCCTGTGCCCGGTTTTCTTCAAGCATCCCGGTGTGTTTTCCGGAGAAACAGACGGATACAGGCGAATCTTGTCACCGTCCTCCACCGCATAATCACAGAAAAACAGTGCGGCTTCGTGCATGAACGGCAGGATTTCGTTTCGCAGCAGTGCTTCATCGCCGGTATAGAGATAATAGTCCCAGAAATGGCGGCAAAGCCAACCTGCACAGGAAATCCAATTGACAATGACGGAAACGGATACACATACACCTGCCGAATGAGGCGTTGTGTACGCGGAAATCCAGATGCCGCGCATTCCGAATACCTTTTGTGCGCACGCGCGGAACATTGCGGTTTTGGATGTATAGTAACGAAGCAATGCAGGAATGGCGTAATCAAGACCGCCTGCCATGGTATGCCAATACGTCATCTGCACATTCTCATTTGCAACATATTGGCTCCACTGCATCTTGGGACCACCGTGCCAAAGACCGTACAGCGGAACCGGATTCCCGTTTTCTGCGGCGGCGGAAATGAACAGATAGCGCCCAAATCGCCAAAGCCGTTCGATCAGAGCCGGAGAACAGGTCGTATCATACGCCGCATCGAGCATTTCCTCGTTGGAGAGTGCGTGCTCCGCATCATCGGTAAGCTCAATGGAGACCGCATCATAAAGCGGCGTGTGCAGTGCCGTATGCTCCGCAAGCAGCGACGCATAATCAGCATCGGCATACTGTTCGGCAGATAAGGTATTGTCAGATCCGTGTGAGGAAACACGAACGAGAACCAGATAGTCCAGACCGGTAACCGACAGTGCACCGTCATTCTCTGCTGCCTCGAAATCACCAAGGAACAGAACCCGTGCCGCCGTATCTCCGTCCTGTGCAGTACAGGTGATGGAATTTTCTGTGATAACACAGTCACTCTCATCCGAGAACATCCGGAATTTGTAAGAGGTTGTGAACGGTTCGTCGGCGGTCATACGCATAACCGTGATATCTCTTGCACGGGACACAAACATCTGCCGCTGATATTGACAGCCGTTGACGGTAAAGCGGACAAACGCTTCACCGGTTCGCATATTGACACCGCGGCGGTAATGATGGAAGATTCCGTTCGGCACAAAGTGCAGATCGAGCCATCCGAGCGGATACGGCCGTTCCACGGTAACCGTGTACTCTTTTTCGATCAGGGCGTGCATCAGATTGTCCTGGTTGGCGGCAAGATAATCTCCTGCATCAATGGCATCGCGCATGGCACGGAAGGTATCCGAAACATCGGGAATTTCCGTATCTTTGCTGCCACGCCAGAGGTCATGGCGGTTGAAATGGATACACTCTTCGCCAATTGCACCGGGAACAAGAACACCTGTCAGACCGTTGCCGAGCGGAAGTGCCTCACGCCATGCCTCACCCGGCCATGAAGCGGGATGACGGAGTGTATAGATATGTCGGTTGCTGTTTGTCATAGCTTTTCTGTCCTTTCTGAATCTGCGGAATTGCGTTATTCCTCATAGAAGTATGCAATCATTTTATCGTAATATTTCTGGATGCTCTTCGCCTTCTTTTCGTATGTACTGACGAAAGCACTGTCATTTTTGAGGAACGGCCCCATATTCATTACCCAACCTTTGAAGTTATCGAACAGATATGGAAAATCGATATAGCGGCTGTCGAGAACAAGTCGGATCATTTCCTGAGATTCGGGATCCCGTGCCATCTTGGTGCCGAGCGTGACATCGCACAGCACGGGCATGACAGAACGCCAGCTTTCCGCGCTGAGTGCTTCGGTGACAGCACCGATCATTTCCAGATTCTGCGCAGTCGTCAAAACAGCAAGAATGTTGGAGCCGCCGTCAGAAACAGAATAATACTGCTCCTGTGCCTCGTCCCATTTGGGCATCGGTATGATACCGTAGTCGTTCTCATAATCACGCAGGGTTCTGATGACATTATGCAGCGACATTGTACCAAAAACCGTACGGCCATTCTTCATCATATCATACGGATACACACGATTGATCGGCAGAGAAAGGACGCCCGGTTCGTTGAGCAAACCCTGGATTTTGTCGAAGACAGCAACCGTTTTCTCATTGTTGAATATCATTTCCACTTTACCGTTCTTCACTTCGGCAAAGCGGACACCGAGCGCATAGAGCGATGCCGTAAAATTACAGCCTTCTGTACGGTAAGTGAAGCCGTAGAAATCGTTTTCGTCCTTTTTACCGTCGCCGTTCAGATCCGTATAAATATCTTTTGTCCATTCTGCGAGGGTATCCAGCGTCCATTTGCCCTCTCTGACAACCTCATAGACATCGGGAATCTCATATGCTTCCGCATATACCTTATCAAACAAGACAACGGAAGAATTCTTCGCATACGAAAGCAGGATATCACTTGCGGCAAGATAGCATTTGCCGTTGATCGTAGCGATATTTTCCTGCATCATGGACGAAGTATACCAGGGCTTTGATAAATCGATATAGGGGATTTCATACCAGTTGCGGAAAAGACCCTGAATGGTATCACCGCCGGATTGATACATCTGACCGAGAACCAGTTCATAAGCATCATCTCCCGCAGAAAGCGCTTTTCTGATCACCGAAGAAATATCAGAATAATCCATCGGTGTCGCTTCAATGACAATATTGAAGCGTTCCTGAATCTTCATATTACGGTCAAAGACCGCATCGTTCAATACTTCTCCGATGGCCGATTCCACCCAGATGTCATCGACACAGCTTTGCTGTACAATCGTTCGGAACGGTACCCCGCCGAAATCCAGTTCAGGTACGTCATCCTGCAGGGTACGGGCTTCAATCGGGTCAACCGGTTCGGTTTCGATGACAGTTTCTGTACCGGTATCGGTCGGAATTTGCGATTCTGCATCGGTATCGGCGGATGTTGTGTCCGTGCCGCATCCGACAAGCAGCAGAAGTGCTGCGAGAAGTGCCGCGATTTTGCATTGCTTCATGTTTCGTTCCTCCTTTTATTGATCGTGATCTAATCGATTGCAAAATTGCATTTTGCAATCGGTTTCATCGGGCTGACGCATAGCCAACGAAGTTGCAGCGCAACTTCTGAAGAAATGCAATGCATTTCTTC
>SVRM01000059.1 GCA_015064785.1 Oscillospiraceae bacterium | reverse complement strand
GCATCAGCGGCATTCTTTGCGTATGCGCGATGAGCTGCTGATCTCCGCGCCCATTGATCAGACTGTTATGCACTACGCAAAGAATGCCGCTGATGCAGGTCTGGACGGCGTTGTCTGCTCTCCGCTGGAAGCAGGCAAGGTTCACGACACTTGCGGCAAGTCCTTTGTCACTGTTACCCCCGGTGTCCGTTTCGCTGACGGCGATGTCGGCGACCAGGTTCGTGTCATGACTCCCGCACAGGCAAAGGAAATCGGCTCCGACTACATCGTTGTCGGTCGTCCGATCACCGCCGCTGACGATCCCGTTGCCGCATACCGCCGCTGTGTTGCGGAATTTGTGGGTTGATTGATCAGGGTTCCCGGATATTTGTAGGGGCGATTCATGAATCGCCCGAATCCTACATCCGATGCTGATGATGTTTGGAAATCAAGATAACAAAATAGTATACGAAGATGATTCCCGGATATGACCTGTATAACATGCGCGAGATGTGCGGGCGATTCATGAATCGCCCCTACATCCAATCAGATCAGTCGGTTTCATCTTCATCATGAAAAATCGTTAAATATAAGGAGATACCATCATGGAACAGTACAAGAGAGAGTTTATTCAGTTTCTGGAAGGCGCTGGCGTTCTGAAATTCGGTGATTTCACCGCAAAAAGCGGCCGTAAGATTCCGTATTTCATCAATGCCGGCGACATCAAGACCGGTGACCAGATTGCAAAGCTCGGCGAATTCTACGCAAAGAGCTATCTGGAAAAAGTTGGCAAAAAGAGATGCGTTCTCTTTGGTCCGGCATACAAGGGCATTTCCATCGCGGTTTCCGCATCCGTCGCACTTTCCAAGGAAGGTCTGGACGTTCCGTTCTTCTTTGATCGCAAGGAAGTCAAGGACCACGGCGAGGGCGGTATGTTTGTCGGCTATACCCCCAAGGCAGGTGAGGAAGTTGTCATCACCGAGGATGTCATCACCGCAGGCACTGCCATCCGCGAAAGCATGGGCAAGCTGTCCGCGCTGGAAGGTGTCAGTGTCGCCGCGGTCTTCGTTATGGTAGACAGAAAGGAAAAGGGGCAGACCGAAAAATCTGCAATGGCAGAGATTACCGATACATTCGGCTTCCCGGTTTACTCCGTTGTTGACGTTTACGACATCATCGAATACCTCGAAGAAGATGAAAAGAACGCAGAAAATGTCGCTCGTATCCGCAATTATCTCGCAGTCAACGGAGCAAAGGCATGAAGACCAGAGGACTTATTGATATCGCGGAGCTTTCCACCGCGGAAATTGATGCAATGATGGATGTCGCACAGGACATCGTCGATCATCCGGAGAACTATTCTGAAAAGTGCAAGGGCAAGAAGCTCGCAACTCTGTTTTACGAAGCATCCACGAGAACCCGTCTGAGCTTTGAGTCGGCCATGCTGGACCTTGGCGGCTCTGTCATCGGTTTCTCCGACGCACAGTCTTCCTCTGTTTCCAAGGGCGAATCCGTTGCTGATACCGCACGCACCATCGAGTGCTTTGCGGATATCGCGGCAATGCGTCATCCCAAGGAAGGTGCACCGCTCGTAGCGCAGATGCATGTAGATATCCCGATCATCAACGCAGGTGACGGCGGTCATAACCACCCGACCCAGACACTGACCGACCTTTTCACCATCCGCCGTGAAATCGGTCATCTTGACAACCTTGTCATCGGCTGCTGCGGTGACCTCAAGTTCGGACGCACCGTCCATTCCCTTGTCACGGCAATGAGCCGCTATCCCGGTGTCCGGTTTGTTTTTGTCTCCCCTGAGGAGCTGCGCATTCCCGAACATGTCCGTTCCGAGGTTCTGGATGCACATAACATTCCGTATGTCGAAACGACGTCGCTTGAGGATGTTATGCCTGAGCTTGACATTCTGTACATGACCCGTGTCCAGCGCGAACGCTTCTTCAACGAAGCCGATTATCTGCGTCTGCGTGACTCCTACATCCTGACGCCCGAAAAGCTGAAGATGGCGAAATCCGACATGCGTGTTCTGCATCCGCTGCCGCGTGTCAATGAAATTTCCGTTGCGGTGGATGACGATCCCCGTGCGGCATATTTCAGACAGGTCCGCAATGGTAAGTTTATCCGCATGGCGCTGATTCTCAAGCTGCTTGCGGCGAACAATGCATGAGAGAGGTGAACGCAATGATTATCGGCAGCATCCGTGACGGCATCGTCATTGACCATATTCCCGCAGGACGCGGTATGGATCTGTATACCTATCTGAAGCTCGGTAAGCTCGACTGTGAAGTCGCACTCATCAAGAATGCGTCCAGCGGCAAGCGCGGCAAGAAGGATATCATCAAAATCGGCGCACCGATTGAACTGGATTTCACAATTCTCGGTTTTGTCGATCCGCACATCACCGTCAACATCATTGAAAACGGTCAGCGCGCAAAGAAGTTCCATCCGGCACTTCCCGAAACGATCATGCACTTAATCAAGTGCAAGAACCCGCGCTGTATTACCTCCTGTGAACAGGAGCTCCCGCATGTTTTCCGTCTGACCGACCGTGAAAACGGCATTTACCGCTGCATGTACTGCGAAACCAAAGCGGAAAAGTAAATATGATTCGATCAACACCCGTTGTGTCATTTCGGCATGACGGGTGTTTTTTTCAGAATTTTCCAAACAGTTTGCAGTATGATGCATCCAACACTGCACAAACTAACAGCAAAACCGAAAATCCGGAGGGAACACATGAATCTTGACGCGAAAACGTATCAAAAATATGTAAAAGCATATGCCCAAAAGTCACCGTCGCTGAAAAACTGCTTTGCCGCATTTGTGGTCGGCGGCAGTATTTGTCTTCTGGCGGAGGGACTGTACCGGCTGTATCTGCATCTTGGAGTAGCAGAGGCTTCCGTGAGAGTTCTGACACCAGTATCCATCATTGTGCTGACGGCGATCGCAACCGGGTTCGGCGTCTTTGACTGCCTTGCAAAATTTGCGGGAGCCGGGACATTGGTTCCGATTTCCGGCTTTGCCAATGCTGTGACATCTCCTGCCATTGACAACAAGGCAGAGGGCCTGGTGATGGGCGTCGGTGCAAAAATGTTCATCATTGCAGGGCCGGTGATCGTTTATGGGACGCTGGCATCGGTTATTTGGGGTGTGATCTATTATTTTCTGCACGGGAGGGGAATCGTATGACAGAAGGTATTGCCAATGTCGGAAAAAACCGCGGTGTTCTGACGATTCCGAACCCGCCGACGATCCGCTCTTGGGCAACGGTTGTTGGCAAAAAGGAGCATGACGGACCGCTTGGCGGCGACTTTGATCTTCATGCAGAGGATGATCGGTTCGGCATGGACACATGGGAAAAAGCGGAATCGGAAATGCAGCGTTTGGTACTCGGAATGCTGCTGAAAAAGAGCGGATGTCGGGAGGAAGACATCGGCGCGGTATTTGCAGGGGACCTGCTCAATCAGTGTACCGGATCCTCGTTTGGTCTGCTGGATGCCAGCATTCCGTATTTCGGGCTGTACGGTGCCTGCTCAACCATGGCAGAGGGCATGATGCTGGCATCGATGCTGGTCGGAGGCGGAACCTTCCGGCAGGCGGCTGCTGTTTGCTCGTCCCATTTCTGCTCGGCGGAGCGGCAGTTCCGGACTCCTATTGAATACGGCGGTCAGCGTACGCCAACCGCACAGTGGACCGTGACGGGCGCAGGTGCCGTACTTCTGTCATCAGAAGGGAACGGTCCGTATGTCACCGAGGTTCTGCCCGGCATCAGTGTACAGAAGGGTATTACGGATGCCAACAATATGGGTGCGGCAATGGCACCGGCGGCGATTGATACGCTGGCGCGTTATTTTGCGTCATCCGGTGCGCTGCCGGACGATTTTGATGCGATTCTGACCGGAGACCTTGGACAGGTCGGACATGATATCACCGCCGATATGCTGTATGCAATGGGATATGATATCCGTCGGGTGTATAATGACTGCGGTCTGATGATCTATTCATCCCAATCGCAGGATGTACACGCCGGCGGATCGGGATGCGGCTGTTCGGCGTCGGTGATCTGCGGGCATGTGCTGAAGAAATTTGCCTGCGGAGACTACAAAAATATTCTGTTTGTCGGAACCGGTGCGCTGATGAGTACAACCAGTGTGCAGCAGGGACTGCCGATTGCCGGAATTGCACATCTGGTGCGTATTTCCGCTGAAAAGCCGTCTGCTGCGATAGGAGGATGAGCCATGCGCGAAATTGTGATTGATTGCCTGCTGGTGTTTGCGGTCGGCGGCGGCTTCTGTGTGATTGCACAGCTGCTTATTGACTATACAAAAATCACCCCCGCACGTATTCTTGTCACATACGTGGTGGCGGGAGTGATTCTGACGGCGGTCGGTATTTATGAGCCGCTGGTGAAGCTGGCGGGATGCGGTGCAACAACACCGCTGACGGGTTTTGGCTATTCGCTTGCGCGCGGTGTCGAATATGCCGTGCGCGATAAAGGTCTGGTCGGTGCCTTGACAGGTGGTTTATCCGGAACCGCAGGCGGCATTACCGCGGCAATGACCTGCGGTTTTATTGCGGCGCTGGTGTTCAACGGGAAACCAAAGGCGTAGTGGGATTTCAGCGGGAAAGCAAGACAACAGCATCCATGTACCGTCCTGCCGCACGTCCGGGCAGAGTCAGCAATCCGTCCTCGGACAGATTGACAGCACCGCTGTCATACACGCCGTCCTGTGGGGAGAACAGTGACAGAGCGGCGGGCGTAAACGGCAGCTTTGTCATATCGAGACGGACACCGACGCCGGCGGGCAGGTAGAGATATACGGTGTTTTCGGTGACAGCGGCGGCGGTGAATGCAGCGTTATGCGGATTGTCGATGACAAGATCGGGTATTGGCGTCATATTGTACCATGGATGTTCAGCGAGAAAACGGGCGAAGATGCGGATATTTTCTGCGCCCGGACGGTGCAGGGCGGTCTGCCATGCATTGGGGAAGTAGCTGCTTCGCTCATCTTCGCGGCGGAATGACCAGATCGAATGATGTCCGTAGGTATTGCCGCACGCGCCGCAGAACAGATTGCGGTAAGCCGCCAGGCGGACATCATAGGCATCGTAATAGCTGTTTGCTGCATCGAAATTGATCGGGTGATCCTCGTAGCACGGCTCACCGTCCATTGCGGGCTTAACGGGTGTCCGGGCATAATCGGCAAGAAGCATATCAAAGCAATAGGGTGAGGGTCTGCCGTGACCGGACTGCATCATGTTGAAGTCCAGCCACTCCCGGTCATGAACATATGCCGATGACGACGATGCGCCGGACGGATGCAGTGTCATCGGGAATTTTCCGCCATCCCCGTCGGCAAGTCCGGCTGCCATGGCATCGATGACCGCAAAGTGGCGCTCCTCGGTCAGCGGTCTGTCGCCGCCGAGAACCCAGACAATGTTATCGAATCGGCTGTACCGTTCTCCGATCAGACAGCCGTAGGTATACGCATTGTCTGGGGTGAAAATCTCCGGACCGACACCCCACATCCTGTTCCATTTGTCGCCCCATGTGGGGAGCAATCCGATGTACAGTCCGCGTTTCTGTGCCTGTTCCACGACAAAATCCACGTGTGCAAAGTAGTCCTCATTCAGCGCGGTTGGATCGTATGTGCCGTCTTTGTTTTGGAAAAGCGGGCAGGTACTTTCTGCATTCGGTACGGTCAAGCCGTCAAATTCAGCCAGGATAACCGCCTGAATCAGATTGAAGCCCTGTTCGGCGCGGGTATCAAGGTAAAGACAGGCCTCGTCGCGGGTCAGACGGTGGAACAGCTCCCATGCGGTATCACCGATCAAAAAGCACGGTTTGCCGTCGGCGGTTGTCAGGTATCTGCGGTTCGTTGATACATGCAGGGTTTGCATAAGACTCCTTTCAGAGCAAAGAGGAGGTTTCCATATATGTGGGGAACCTCCTCTCGTCATTTGGTTTATTTATTTGCCGCCGCCCGGATGCAGTCGGCGACCTGTTTTGCACAGACCTCGATGCCCTCGTCCGTCAGATGAATCTTATCATCGCGGCGGATCATCGTGTCGATGTGCGGATAGACCGTCGTGTGCAGGTCATTGATGATGACGCCGAGCTTTTCCAGTTCCGGGGTGAGCAGGGCATTGAAGCGGATGATGTCCTCGTTGCGGTTGTGCGGGTTGTCCTCGGTGACCGGCGTGGTCGTTGCAAAGATGACCGTACCGTGGCGCTTTTTCAGAATTTTTGCGATGCGGATCATATTGTCGACGTAAACCTCGGGCTTTGTGAAATGACCGTCGCCGAAGATGTCGCAGACGTCCCACAGACCGTTATTCCAGTGGACGATTTCAGAGCCTTTCATCGGTTCCGCCCAATCCCACATCCCACGCAGGGTATAGGTGGAGAAGCGGCAGTTTTCCTCCGGCTGCCAGACCTCAAAGTCCTCGCCGAGCAGTTGAGCGACACGGCTGCCGTATCCCATACGGATGGAGTCGCCGAGCAGTGTGATTTTCATGTTGGTTACCTCGTCATATCTTGAATGGATTTATTTGATCAGCAGCTTGATGCCGCTGATGATACCGGCAGGTTTACTGTCAGCACGGAGAAGCAGACGCATTTCACAGGTCTTTCCGCTCTCACATGCAAACGGAATGTTCAGCTCACCGTCAACAGCACCGCCTTCATGGACCTTGACACTGTCCATATAGACCGTAACAGCCGCGGTACGGATATGACCGATGCAGAGCTGTGCCGTATTGTCAAAGTCAGGATTCTGTGTTCCCGGGATGTGGATCTTTGCGCGGAAGAACTTATAGCCTTCGGTAAAGCCGGGCTTGCAGTTCCAGCCGTCAAAGGAAACCGGTTCCAGAGAGTTCATATCATTGTCCGCAATTTCCATGCAGGCATCGGGCATCTCGCGGTAGGTCTCTGTTGTAACCGTCACGCCGTCAACCAGTGTGTTTGCAGCCGCATAAACATAAGCGGGCTTATCGGTGTCACGGATTTCAATCTCACAGACAGTATCCGGCAGACCGTCACCGCTGACACGGATAGCAAGGGACTTGGCGCCGACATCCGACTGAACAATCAGCTGTGCGTGACCGGCAAACAGGGAGCGCTTCGGCTCGTGGTCGGATTCCAGACAGTTGGGATCACCGTTGCCGACACCGAGCAGTACACCGTCACCGACGATCTCAAAATACAGCATCTGGTTTGCGGTTTCGATCGTATTGCCGTTCTCATCGGTCAGGGATACATTGACGGGAATCGTATCCGCGCCGTCGTTGTAAAGATACGCGCGGTCGGGCTCGACCTTGATATGTGCAGGCTTTCCGGGTGTCACATTGCGTGCTGTGACGACGGCTTCACCGTTTCTGTATCCGACAGCGGACAACGCACCCGGAACGAATGTGACCTGCCATTCTGCGGGTTCACACGCATCGGAGGCTTTTCTGCCAAGGGAGGTTCCGTTCAGGAAGAGCTCCACTTCATCACAGTTGGATGCGGTCATGACGCGGATCTCGTCACCCTCCTGCCATTCCCAGTGCGGCAGAATGTGCAGAACCGGTTCGTCGACAAAGCAGGCTTTGTTCTGGTAGAAGGAGTCCTTGGGGAAGCCGCAGGTGTCCATGATACCGAACTGTGAACCGATGGACGGCCAGGTATAGGGGGTCGGTTCTCCGCGGTAGTCAAAGCCGGTCCAGATGAAGATGCCGCCGAACCAGTCGCGCTCACGCGTGAACTTCCATGTGTTTTTGATGAGCTGACCCCACGGAACGGTTTCTTCATCATAACATGCCAGAACATGATCTTCTTTGCTTGTCTTGTAGCAGCCGCGTGTTGTGACAGCGGAGTTGTTTTCCGCACCGAACACAGGCTGATCGGGGTACAGCGCGCGGTACTTGAGAATACCGTCCGGCAGTGCATAGTTAATGCCGGTTGCGTCCATGTAGACAGCGGCACCCTCGGGATCGTTGTAGCCGCCGTTCATGGCACCTGTGACAATGCGGGAATCATCCAGACGCAGAACAGCCTGCTTCATACGGCGGAAAATCTGACCGCCTTCTTTGGTACCCTGCATCGGTTCTTCGTTGAACAGGGAATACATGACAACAGACGGATGGTTGCGGTCACGGCGGACCATCGCTTCGACATGACCAATGACCTCCGGACGCGCCTCAAAGCGGCGGTTTTCGTCCATGACCAGCAGTCCGTATTCGTCGCACGCGTCGAGAATTGCCTTTGCAGGCATATTATGGGAGCAGCGGTAGGCGTTGGTACCCATTTCCTTCAGACGGCGAACACGGTAATATTGCAGGGAATCGGGAACTGCGACGCCGACACCGGCGTGGTCCTGATGATTGCAGGTACCCTTGAGCTTGATCGGCTTGCCGTTGAGGAAGAAACCGAGATCCTTGTGTGCCGTGAAGGTACGGAAGCCGATGCGCGTTTCCTCTGTTTCAACAACCTCGTCATTTTGCAGCAGCGTCATCTTTGCGCGGTACAGCTTGGGATTGTCCACATCCCAGCGTGTGGGATTCTTGACGGTGAGGGAAATGGCGGCGGTGATACGGCTGTCCTCTTTGGCTGTGACCCAGTCGGAGAGACCTTCGGCAATCAGGGTATCGCCGTCAAAAATTTCAGCCCTGATGCGGCGGACACCTGCGATGTATCCGGTGTTTTCAACCGATGCTTCACATGATACGTTCCAGTTGTTTTCTGTTCCCTCGCACAGTGTCGGTTTGAAGAAGACCGAGTCGTGCGCCATGTGGATCTGATCCTTGACATACAGCATGACATGGCGGTAAATGCCGGCACCCTCATACCACCAGCCCTCGGTGGACAGACCATCGATGTAAACGGCAAGGACATTGGGACGGTCACCGAAAAATGCGCGGTCGGTGATGTCGATATCCAGCGGCGCATATGCCGAGAAGGACCGACCGACAAGCGAGCCGTTGAGGTAGACGCGCGCGGTGACAGCCATGCCCTCAAATGACAGCATCAGGTGTTTTCCGGTGTATTCGACGGGCAGACAGAAGGTTTTGCGGTACCATGCATTGTGGCGTGTCTTGTAGCCGTGGGAAATCAGATTTTCTTCACGGAAGTCGGTTTCCGTCAGATAGTCGTGCGGCAGGTTGACCACGCGCCATTCGCTGTCATCATAGCGCATGGACGGGATGCCGCGTTCACTGCCTGCTTTGGAGGAAGAGTAGGAATCGGCGTGGGTGGTGATTGCCTCCACTGTGCCGTCGCCGGGCAGAAACCGCCAGTCGCGGTCAAGAATCAATGTCTGTTTCATCGGGTTATCTCCTTTTGTATGAAAAATCCGCGGCACATATGATGGCATATATGCCGCGGGCATTTTGGCGTAAATCAGCCTTCGTATTCTGAAAATGCGGTATTGAGCTTATCGACAGCCTTCTGCGCGTTTTTCTCCCTCTTTGTGTACATGGAAACAAATTCCTTTGCAGCCATGTTCAGACGAACGAGATTCATGACTTCTTCGTTGTAACCGCCGAACTGGTAATACCAGCCAAGGTCATAGACACGAGTCTCGAAGATGATGTCAAGCATAGCCGAAGACTGTTCGTCACGTGCTGCCTTGGTCTTGAGGTTGACATCGTAATATGCGTCGGTAACGGTATATTTGGACTCACATGCCAGAGCTTCTGCGATGATGGTACTCATTTCGGGGTCAGCGGAGCTCATCGGCATACAGAAGAAGACAGAGTGCCAGGAACCGACTGTATTGTAGTAGGAATCCTGGGATTCGTCGTACTTGGGGAACGGAATGATACCGAAGTCAGCCTGCATGTCACGGAGCTTCGGAACAATCTGCATCAGCTGCATGAAGAACAGAACCTGGTCGCCGGAGAACATATTGATGGCAACGGTGTCGGATGCGTCAACTGCGCGCTGATACTGGAAGCACTGGGAGGTGTCACGGCCGAATTCGATATACTTGGTCAGCGCATTGACGGTACGTTCGTTGTTCAGCGTCAGAATGACATTGCCGTCGGCGTCTGTGGTCGCACACTTGTCACCGGTGGAGTTGACAACTGCCATCGCAATATCGTCCCAGACCATCGCGCCGTACTGGTCGGTTTCGTCGTACTTGCCGTCACCGTTCAGGTCTCTGGATACATCGGAGCAGAGGGAATAGAACTTTTCAAGCGTCCATTTACCGTTCAGAACCAGATCGTAAATATCCGGCAGATCGTAGTTTTCTGCGACGACCTTATTGAAAAGAACAGTACATGTTGCATCGTTGTCGGCGGTGGAAATATCACCGGTTGTAAAGAACAGACGGTTCATGATAGTAAGGTCTGTGTTGGCTTTCTGATCCCACCAGGGCTTTTCAAGATCCAGATGCTGCATGGTATTGAGATCCTGCAATGAGCCGTTCTGTGCCATTTTGCAGACAGTGTAGCCGGGTAAAAGCATAAATGCGTAGTCATTGTCTCCCGCCATGATGAGTTTATCGACGAATACTCTGACGGAATCGTGTACCCAGGTCATCAGATTATTTTCTGTATTGTAGTCATAGTCCACGATCTTCACATTGAACTGTTCCTCGACTGCGGTATTTCTCTTATAACGAGCATCGTTGACCGCATCACCGTTTTCTTCGTGTGCACCGAATTCGTTCTTGGAAACACCGAAATTGGTAGTGCCTTCCTCAACATTGTACGCAAGGAAAATCTTTGCATCTGCACCGCCGAAATCCTTCTCAGGCAGATCGGCATATTCACGCGGTTCTTCGGTAACAACTTCTGTCTGGGATTCGGTTGCGGCAGCGGTTTCGGGCGTCTTGGTATCATCCTGTGCAGCGTCTCCGCAAGCGATGAGCGACTGACCCGCAAGCAGAAGCGCAAAGAGCAGGGCAAGGTTCTTTTTCATGATGGTTCCTTTCCGGATCTTCATCTGATGAAGATCACAGCATATTTTTATTGATACTATTATCATATCACGAAATTTGCGCTTTGTCAATTATTTTGGTTGCATTGTTCAAAATTTTGTGTTATAATAACAACATATCATGGTGCCGGTACGGAAACCGGCGATTGGGAGGTGCGGGATATGTACGAAGAACAGGAGCGGGAAGACCATCTGTCGCTGGACTTTCACACAGGTCTGACACCGGATACCCATTTCAAATCTGTTGTCAATATCATCGCGTTTCTTTCGTTTTTGCAGATTGTATTCTATGTCGGTGCGCCGTACATTTATGAATTTGTTGAAAATTCGGTTTACCGGCTGTTCGGTCAGGATGCGCTTATGTACCATGCCGTGATGGATGTCTGGGACATGTTTGAGTATACCGGCAGCTTTTTGATTCCGCTTGGGGTTGTCCTGCTGATCTTCCGTGACCGGGTGTTCCGACCGTATATTCCGTTTGCGCCGTCAACACCGCCACATGCGGTTTCGGTCATCTTTTTCACGGTGGCGGTGCTGTATCTGTTCGGCTGGATATCCGATGGTATTCTGACACTGCTTGAGGAAATCGGGGTGCCGCTGTATTACTATGAACCGCCGCTGCCCGATACGCCGCTGCGCATGTTTCTGTATTTTATTTCTTCGGTGATACTGCCTGCATTTGTGGAGGAAATGATCTTCCGCGGGTATATTCTGCATCTGCTCCTGCCATATGGAAAAACCTTTGCGATCATGGTCAGTGCGGTTCTGTTCGGACTCATGCATCTGTATCTGCCGCAGCTGCTGTATGCCACGGTTGCCGGGATTCTGATCGGTTATTTTGTGGTCCGGGGCGGTTCTGTCTGGATCGGTATTTTTATTCATGCGCTGAACAATTTGTTTGCATACTTGATGGATATGGCATATGTTTTGCTTCCCGATACGGTGTATGAGATGTTCTGTACAGCGCTTCAAGTTGTGATTCTCCTGTGCGGCGTGATCGGTGCGCTGGTGCTGTGTACACATGCATCCGGTGATCGGCGCGGACTTCCGCTGGAGTCGGGATCGGTTTACGACCGGCTGCTGGATACGCCGACGGCGCTTCGCAGAACCATGACGGTTCCGATGATTGTGTATCTTGTATGTGCTGTGTACTATGTTATCATCAACAGTATTGCTGTCGGATGAGAGGTGATACCCTTGACAAACGATGAATTTTTCATGCGCGAAGCTATCCGGGAAGCGGAAATTGCCGCGTCTCTCGGAGAGGTTCCGATCGGTGCGGTTGTTGTCTGGGACGGTGAAATCGTTTCCCGTGCGCACAATACCCGAGAAACGGAAAAAAACGCGCTCGGTCATGCGGAATGCTCTGCCATTGCGGCGGCATGTGAAGCACTCGGCGGCTGGCGGCTGCACCGTGCGACCTTGTATGTGACGCTGGAGCCTTGTCCGATGTGCGCGGGTGCGATTGTGAATGCCCGTGTGGCACGGGTGGTTTACGGCGCGAAGGATGCACGGGCCGGTGCATTCGGCTCGGTGCTTCAGCTTAACAATTATCCGCTCAACCACAGACCGCAGCTGTCATCCGGTGTCTGTGAGGAAGAATGCCGGGCGCTGATGACCGCGTTTTTTGCGTCACTCAGACAAAAGCGGATAGAGGGCGGTCTGCGGCGCAAAAAGAAGGATTTTATGCCAAAGCCATAAGAAAAGCGATTCCCGCTTCGTTTGGAGCGGAGAATCGCTTTTTGGATTGATTATTCTTCCTTGAACTGCTTCCAGCGGTTGACGCAGATAAAGCAGCTGACGGCGGCGATGGCAGCGATGACAATCCACGAAATGATGACTGCATCCCAGCCCCAGATGTCGGAGATCTTGCCCATACCGTATGTGGAAATGGCGGAACCGATGTAGGTGCAGAAGTTGAGCAGACCGGATATCATCGAGACATTGCCGAATCTGCCGAAAGCTGCGGGCAGCATACAGATGAGAATCAGGTTCATGCCGTGCATGCAGGCAACGATCAGCGCAGAGAGCAGAATTGCAACAACCGCGTTCAGTCCCATGAGCGCAAACAGCAGAAGCGAGCAGGCGGCGGCAACGGCGGCGATGATACCGGCGCACAGCAGTTCATTCTGGAACCATTTCTTCTGAATGTAAGAGGTTACCTCAAAGGAAACAATCGAGAAGATCGGCAGGATGACGCCGGAGAGAATGGAGATGGAGGTGCCGAGGTTGTAGGTTTCCCCGATGAACGTCGGCATCCAGCTGGTGACACCGTCGCGGATCATGCCCTGTGCAATAATGGCAAGCATAATCAGCGGCAGAGCAATGCCGAGCGAACGGATGACGGCTGCGGTACCGGAGGTTCCCTTGTCCTGCTTTTTGCCGCGGTTCAGCTCCGGCTGAGGAACGCCTGCCTTTTCAAATCGGTTCATCGCGATGTTCCAGATAAAGATAAGCGCGAACGCACAGCATCCGGAGAAGAAGAAGATCGATTTCCATCCGGCAGACAGGGAAATGAACGCTGGGGCGATCAGATAAACTGCGATGTTGCCCGAGGAGGAGCCGTAGGAAACGAGGACTGTGGCACGGTCATACGTTTTGCGGTCGAGTGCTGTGGTCATGATCTTGACCAGCGGCGGCCACATCATCGCCTGTGCGAAGCCGTTGATTGCCCATACGACTGTCATTGCGCCGATATTCGGTGCGGCAAAGGGCATGACAAAGTTCATGATGGTTGTCAGAATAAAGCCGCCTGTGATGATGTGACGCGGCTTGATGCGGTCACCGAGATATCCGGAGACCAGCTGTCCGAGACCGTACGTGATGGAGATCGCCGTAATCGGTTTGACAGCGGTTGCCTTGGGCAGTCCGCTCTCAGCAATGAATTCCGCCATGACAGCGGCGTAATTGAGTCGGGAAAGATAGGAGATGAAGTACGCCGCGGCACAGAGGAAGATGAGGGCGTTGATTTTCTTTTTGTCAGTCAGTTTATTCATGATCATGGTATTCCTTTTATTTCTGGGATGGGACGGAGATGGTCAGAGATGCGGGCAGCAGATGCTCACATTCTGCAATCAGACAGACTTCACCTGCGGTTTTCTTGGTACGCAGTGCGACGACAATCACGCCGGCTCGCATACGGCGGCAGGGATTCTGCGGCGGGATGTGATCAGAAATATCCGAGCCGGTACCGATGACGGATGCTGCACCCGATGCGGTAAACGAAACATACGGAGATGCGTCTGGAACTGGCGTGCCGTCCTCGTCCAGTACCGTACAGTGAACCACGATCAGATCCTCGCCGTTTGCCGAAAATTCGCCGTCGTTCTGCACTTCCAGATGCAGACGGTGCGGTGCCTCGGTTGTGGAGAGCGTTTCCTCAGCACATAGTACGCCGTTTCTGTAGCCTTTGACTGAGACACACCCGGGCTGATAGATGACATCCCACTGTCCGAAGCCGCACGGGTCAATGGACTGTACCCCCTGCGTTACACCGTTTACGAACAGCTCGAGGGTATCGCAGTTGGTGCAGACGATGACGGGAATGGTCTGACCGACAAGGGCGGGCAGATTCCAGTGCGGCAGGATGTGTACCATCGGCTCCTCGGACCACATCGAGAGATTCTGATAGAAGGCATCCTTTTTGACAAGGAACAGATCAAGCGCACCTGCCTGTGAACACAGTCTCGGCCATACGGTTTCCCCGCGATGCTCGATACCGGCCCACTGGTATCCGCCCGAAACAAACGGGCGCGCGATAAAATGCTTCCATGTGATGTCACGGGCATGAACCCAGTCATTGCCGATGCGGTTGAATGCATAGATATAGCCGCGCGCGGGATCATCGGGATAATACCAGCCTCGTGTCGTTCCCATGGCACAGCATTCGGCGGAGACAATCGGCTTGTCCGGATACTTTGCGTGGAGTGTATCGAGGTCTTCAATATAATAGTTGGTACCCATGACATCGACAATGTCCTGGATGTTTTCGCGGGCGGAGGTGATGTTGACAGCGGCTGTTGTTGGTCTGGTCGGGTCGAGTTTGTGCGTGATCGAAACCATGGTCTGCATGATGCGTCTGCCGTGATCGTTGGCAAAGAACGGCTCCTCGTTTCCCATGCTCCAGAAAATGACAGAGGGGTGATTGCGGTCGCGCCGGATCAGCGTTTCCAGCTCCTCCATATGCTCCTTCGCCGTGGAAAACCAGCGCACCTCATCCATGACGAGCATACCCATGTCATCAAAGACATCCATGGCGTATTCCGAGGTCGGATAATGCGCACAGCGGTAGCCGTTTGCTCCCATCTCACGGAGCAGGCGCGTGCGGTAGACGTGGATGTTGTCCGGCATTGCACGTCCGGTCAGACCGTAATCCTGATGGCAGCAGACACCGTTGATTTTCACCGATCTTCCGTTTAAGAAGAAGCCTTTATCGGGATCAAAACGGATCTCACGGAATCCGAACCGCGTGTCGACAGCGTCAAGCGGTGTGCCGTCCTCGGAGAACAGCTCTGTGCGGAGTGTGTGCATATGCACCTCCTCCGTATCCCAGAGAAGCGGATTTGAAATTTCCGCGGAGAGGGTAATCTCATGCTTGTCCTTGCATGGGACAGAGAGTTGTCCCTCACTTACCGCAAGGACAGTCCCAGTTTCGTCCAGCACCGATGCGCGGACCGCTACTGTTATATCTTCAAACAGATCATTCCGCACCGAGATGTCGGCGGGACACAGCCAGCGTCCGTCCTGCTGTTTTTCGGGATGAACAAACACGCCGTATTCATCGACGGAAACCTGTGCGGTTTTGGTCAGCCATACGTGACGGACAATGCCGGCGCCCTCGTACCACCAGCTTTCGTGGTCGCCCGACTGCACATAGACGGCGATGACATTGTCGCCGCCAAAGTTGGCAATGTCGGTGATGTCGACGGAAAAAGGCGTGTAGCCGGTATGATGGTGTGCCATTTTGCAGCCGTTGACCCAGACGGTGGCTTCGGTGGAAACCGCTTCAAAGGTGATGGTGATACGCCGGTCGGCATCTTCCTTTTCCAGACGGAAGTGCTTTCTGTACCATGCATTTCCATAGGTGAAATAGCCGAGTGTGTTGTTGTTTTTTGGATCGGGCGTCTGTGTGATGATATAGTCATGCGGCAGATTGACCGATATCCATGGCTCTGTGGGATGCGGGCGCGTGGTATCCCAGTTGTCGGGATTGCTGTTGTACCCGACGGAGGCAGGTCCGCCGAGCGCACGGCGCGTCTTTGCGTGCTGATAAGCGGAATTTTTATCGGTCAGGGGTGTGAACGCGATGTCACCCTCATGAAAATGCCAGTTTTCATTGAGCTTTATACGTGTACGGAGCATAGTGATCCTCCCTGAAAAATGATATTTTAGGCAATTGCAAAATTGCCTACCTTCATCGCCCAAAGGGCGATATATAAACAAATTGCGTCGCTTGGGCGGGTTTCCCGCCCAAAAAGACACCTTCAAAGCGACCAAAGGGAGCCATCGGGCTGCGTCAGCCCGATGAAACCGATTGCAAAATGCAATTTTGCAATCGATTAAAATGATATTTACATCATTATATAACGATTTCGGCGCTTTGTCAATGGCGGCACAGAAAATATACGCAAGAAAAAAACGGGTGAAATTGGAAAATGGTCTTGCGAATGTGCATCCGGTATGTTATAATATCGGTAAATAAAATGATATGAGAGGAAGTTTATCGTATGTTTGATATTACCATCGGTACGCTCATTCCCGCGCTGTCTGCGGCAAAGATGATTCCGCAGCTCAACGAAAAGGGCTTTGAATGCTATGCGCTCGATTTCAACGGCACCAATCCCGCAGACATGGATTTTGATGCGCTGGCGGCGGAAATTCTGCCCGTGCTGGACGGCAGACGCATCACGGCAATGGGCTATTACAACAATCCGATACTGAAGACAGAGGCGCGGGAGAATCTCGCGGCGATGATTGAAAATGCACACAAGCTCGGCTGCTCCGTCATCGGTGCATTTGCAGGCGGCAATCCCGAAAAGAGCGTTCCGGATACCATTCCGCAGTTCGCGGACACATGGGCTCCGCTTGCATATCTTGCCGAGAACCGCGGCGTGAAAATCGGGTTTGAGGGCTGCGGCGGCGGTTGGCATCGCGGCTCGACGAACATCGCGTTCTGCTCCGATGCATGGGAATT
Organism: Oscillospiraceae bacterium; assembly: GCA_015064785.1. GTDB lineage: Bacteria > Bacillota > Clostridia > Oscillospirales > CAG-272 > RGIG3925. The sequence goes on along the minus strand of SVRM01000059.1, from coordinate 3,574 downwards.
GATGTTTGAAGCGGTTCCGTCAACGGCGCTCGGTTTGGAATGGGAGCCGTGCCACATCATGGAAGGTCTTGGTGATCCGATCATGCAGCTGCGCCACTGGGCGCACCGTGTGGTGCATCTGCACGGCAAGGACTGCACGATTGCATGGGATGTGATCAAGCAGTACGGTCTGCACGGACCGCGCCCCGCTGTCTTCAATCGCACACCTGGCTTTGGCGATACCAACTGGGCGGACATCTTCACGATTCTGATTCATGCCGGCTTTGTCGGTGCCTGCGATATTGAGGGCTACCACGATCTTGTCCATTATGATGATATGGAATGGACAGCGCAGGTGACGTCCCTTGAATATCTGAAGCGCTGCCGCGGCGGTGCCGAATATTTCCCCGGTCCCACAGAATATCGCGGCTATCAGGGAACAAGAAAGAAGTAAGACGAGGTAATACCAATGCTTGAAATCAGAGAATTGTATCTTGACTGCGGGCGGATGTTTTCCGATGCTCGCTTCTGCATCACGGACAGCAAAACACCGACCTTTTCATGGTCTGTCGTTTCTGACACCGACAATGACTGTCAGACTGCCTACCGCGTACAGGTTATGATGGGCAAGAGCAGCCTGTGGGATTCCGGTTGGGTGGAATCCTCGGTGCAGTCGACCGTCTATGCGGGCAAAACCCTGCCTGCGGGTCGGTATCTGGACTTTACCGTCCGCATCCGCAATACGCGCGGCGAGGAATCGGATGTGTTCGGCGGACAGTTTGTCTGCGGCGCTCTGACGGCGGATGCCTGGAAGGGAAAATGGATTACAGCCGACGAGGAATCCGGTCAGCGTGCGCTGTATTTCCGCCGCGACTTCCGCATTGAAAAAGAGCTTTCTGCCGCTTGCCTGTTTGTATCGGGCATCGGCTATCACCGTGTGACTGCCAACGGTATGGATGCCGACGATGCGGTGATGGACCCGGCATTTTCCGATTACAATAAGACCTGTTATTATGCGGTCATGCCCAATGTCGGAGAGCTGCTTGAGGTCGGCGACAACTGCATTGGCATTACGGTCGCGCCCGGCTGGCGGAACAATCCCGATGAGGCACTGACATCCGTCAACGGCGGAAAAGAACCCGAAATCTACGGTGCGCCGGCACTGAATGCACAGCTGCATCTGTTCTATTCGGATGGAACGAAGCAGTGTCTGTGCACCGACGAAAAATGGAAGTGGAAATTCGGTGCGGTAACATATGCACATGTCTTCAACGGCGAAACCTACGATGCAAACGAATCGGATCCCTTGTGGGATCAGCCGCTGGATGAAGGAGAACGCGATTATGCGGAGGAGCTTCTGCACGCAGTATCGCTCGAGAATGCACCGACCGGAACACTGCGCCCGATGGCACTGGAACCGATCCGTATGCGCGAAACCTATACCCCTGTCTGCATGTCGGAGCCGGAGCGCGGAACCTATATTGTCGACTTCGGACAGAATGTTGCAGGTGTCGCACGGATTCTGCTGCCCGCACGCATGAAGCGCGGTCAGGTTGTTACCGTGCGCTTCTCCGAGGAGTTGGACGAAAACGGTTTTCTGTATACCGCAACCCTCCGCTCGGCGAAGCAGACTGATACCTACATCGCGGCGGGCGATGACCGTGATCTGACTGTCTGGCAGCCGAAGTTTACCTATCACGGCTTCCGTTATGCCGAAATCAAGGGCTTGCCGCTCTTTGACCGCCACAACATCATGGCTGTTGCGCTGTACAACGATATCAAGAACGAATCGACCTTCCGCTGCGGCTCTGCCATTGTCAATGCCATTCAGGATATGGTCGTCAAGACCGAAAAAGCGAATATGCACTCGATTCTGACGGACTGTCCGCAGAGAAACGAACGCATGGCGTGGATGAATGATGCCACCGTCCGCTTTGAGGAAACGCCGTATAACTTTGATATCGGGCGTATGTTCCCCAAAATCATCCGTGACATCCGCGACACGCAGAATGACGCAGGTGCGTTCTGCTGCTGCTCGCCGCGCATTTCCTTCGGCGGCGTTCCGGCAGATCCGGTTTGCTCCTCCTATCTGGTCGCTGGAATGCAGGCATATCTGCACACGGGCAATACGGCGATTCTTGCAGAATCCTTTGACGGATTTGCCGCATGGGAGGACTGCCTGCTTGCCAACAGCACCGATTATATCGTGAATTACAGCTATTACGGCGACTGGGCAGGTCCCGAATATGCCTGCACGGCAAAGGAAGACGCACACTCCGCGTCGACCGACGGTATTCTGATGTCAACGGGATATTCCTATTATAACTGCTGTCTGCTGGCGCGTTTTGCTGAAATTCTCGGACGCGATGCGGACAGAGAGAAGTATGCGAAGCTCGCCGGTCGTATCCGGGATGCGTTCCTTGCAAAGTGGTGGCATCCCGATACAGCGACGGTGGATACCGGCTCTCAGGGCGCACAGGCATTTGCGCTGTGGCTCGGTATTCTGCCAAATGAATCCCGTCAGGCGGCGGCAGATGTCCTCCACGCTGACCTTGCCGCGCGGGACTATCAGATCACGACGGGTAACCTCTGTACCCGTTATCTGATGGATATGCTGTCGGAATACGGCTATATTGAGGACGCATGGCATCTGATTACCAGGGAAACCTATCCGTCCTTCGGCTGGATGCTGCAAAACGAGGCGACAACCGTCTGGGAACGCTTTGAGCTGAAAAAAGAAGCCGGTATGAACTCGCACTGTCATCCGATGTATGGTGCGGTCGGTTACTGGTTCTATGCATACCTGTGCGGCGTCAAGCCCACGGGACGCGGTTTTGAAACCGTCGACATCAAGCCGTATTATCCCGCTGGACTGTATTCCGCACAGTGCGCAATCGATAGCGTCAGAGGACAGATTGCTGTCCGCTGGTCAAAGCGCTACGGCAAAACACAGCTGTCCGCAGTGATTCCGTTTGGTGTGACGGCAAAGATCACCGTCGGTGATGATGTGGTCGTCTGCGGTTCCGGTACACATAACTTTGAATTCTGATCATTTTTATAAAAGGAGAACAACATTATGAGAACCATCAAAATGAGCATCATCGGTCTTGGCGGACGCGGCAGCTGGTGGCTCGGTCAGCTTCTGAATATGGAAGACGTTGAGATCACAGCGGTCTGTGACAAGCACGAGGATCGTATGGAAAACGGCAGAAAAATGTGTGCTGAAAAGTACGGTCATGAGGTCTACGGCTCGACCAACTGGCGCGATGTCACACGCCTGGATGACGGCGCGGAAGCGATCATGATTACGACCTACTGGAATGACCATCTCAAGGTTGCCATCGATGCGATGAAGCACGGCAAGTACGCCGCATTTGAGGTTGGTCCGGCGCAGTCGATCCAGCAGTGCTGGGATCTCGTCCGCACCTACGAGGAGACCGGTGTTCCCGCAATGCTGATGGAAAACTGCTGCTACGGTCGTGAGGAAATGACTGTTTTGAACATGATCAAGAAGGGTCTGTTCGGCGAGGTTCTTCACTGCCAGGGCGGTTATGAGCACGACCTGCGTTCTGTCGCCGATTCGTTTTCCTGGGAT
>SVRM01000172.1 GCA_015064785.1 Oscillospiraceae bacterium | reverse complement strand
TTGTTTTTCCGTATGCTTTCATGGTTTGTGTTCCTTTCTGTAACGAAGAAATATTTGGATACCTTATTTTACCACAAAAAAGCGAAAATGAAAAGAGAACTTTCAAAAAAATATTGACAAGATTGCAAAAATATAGTAATATGATACTGTACAATGTGATATTATCCAAAAGGGAGGTCTGTTTTCCGAATGGCTTATGTACCCTTTACCGAAGACAAAGCGGTTTCCCGTCCGTACCGTGTCGGATATCTCGATTCTGTAAAGCACTATCTGGCTTCTTTACAGAACGAAGCGGCAGAGAAGCGCGCGTCGTTCATGACACCCCAGCGGCTGGCGCAAAATCCCGAATGCTATCGCCGCGCCTATTATGAAATGCTCGGTGCGCCGCTGACGGAATATGCAGCATTAAAAAATGAGCCAGTCACATGCGTGGAAGATACGGTTGTCGCGGATACTGCGCTTTGTGAAATCCGACGGATGCGTCTGGCGGTGCTCGGCGATTATACGGTTTACGGCATTCTGTTTCTGCCGCATGAGAGGGCAGAGAATGCACCGTTTGTCATATCCCAGCACGGCGGTGCCGGAACACCCGAGGTCTGCTCCGACTTTTTCGGCGACAACAATTATAATCACCAGACAATGCGTTTGCTCGAGCGCGGTGCCGTTGTCTTCGCACCGGGACTGCTGCTCTGGAACGTCGACATTTTTGGCGATCCGTATGACCGTCACCGCATCGACTCCGATCTCAAGCAGGTCGGTTCATCGATTACAGCACTGGAAGTGTTTGCCATTATGCGCATCCTTGACTATTTTGTCACACAGCCGTACTGTAATCCCGACCGCATCGGTATGACAGGGCTGTCTTACGGCGGCTTCTTTACGACACTGACCACAGCCGCAGATCTCCGCATCAAATCTGCATATGCATCCTGCTCGTTCATCGATGCCATCAAGTACAACAGCTTCACGGACTGGACATGGAAGAACAGTGCCAATACGTTTTTGGAGGCGGAAATTGCCGCCTTGATTGCACCGCGGTATATCTGCTTTGATGCAGGAAATCAAGACCAGCTTTTCGGTTCTGACAGTACCAAAGCAGAATTTGAACGGCTCAAGCCCTTCTTCGCCGCACAGAACGCGGAGGATCACATTTTTCTGAAAACTTTCGATGGTGATCATGAAATGGATCGCGCCGATGATTGTATGGAATTTCTGTTTGCACATCTTTAATACATCTTATATATAAAGGAAAGGAATCAAACGATTATGAAACCCGAATTCTTAAAAGGCATTATGCCTGCTCTGCTCACCGGCTTTACCGATGACCTGTCCGCTCTCGATACCGACCGCATCCGTGCGCTTGTCCGCCGCTTAATCAAAGCAGGTGTCCACGGCGTTTACGTCGGCGGCTCCTCCGGCGAAATGCTGCTGCTCTCCATCGAAGAACGCAAGCAGCTGCTTGAAACCGTCGTCGAGGAAGCAAAGGGCAAGATCACCGTCATTGCGCACATCGGTGCAACCGGCACACGCGAAACGTGTGAGCTCGCCGCACATGCGGAGAAGGTCGGAGCTGATGCACTTTCCTCGGTCACACCGCTTTACTTTGCATACTCCTTTGCCGATGTCAAGCAGTATTACATCGACATCACGAAGGCGTCGAGCCTGCCTGTCATCATTTACAACATCCCTGCAAGAACCGGCATGACGCTGAATTTTGACCAGCTGCATGAGCTTCTGATGATCCCCGGTGTTGCCGGTATGAAGTTCACCGCATCTGACTTCTTCCAGCTCGAACGCCTCGTCACCCTGCATCCCGACCATATCTTCTACAACGGCTCTGACGAAATGCTGCTCTCCGGTCTTTCCGCAGGGGCTGACGGCGGTATCGGTACGACCTACAACTTCCAGCCCGACAGAATGCTCGAAATCTACCGTCTCTACCATGAGGGCAAGACCAAGGAAGCACTCGAGGTTCAGCGCAAGGCAAACGAAATCATCGCCGCTGTTCTCAAGTACGGTGTCATGCCCGCCTGCAAGGAGCTGCTCAAGATCGGCGGTCTGGACTACGGTACCTGCCGCAAGCCGTTCAGACCTCTTTCCGAGGAATTCAAAGCAATGCTGGCAGAAGATGCCAAGGCCAATCTCGGCGAGGATTTCATGATTCGCTGATTTTCCCCGAAAAAATTTGTCCGAAAGGAGTTTCCCCATGAAAAAGAACGCACGCATCGCATCCTCTCTCATGGCAATCGCACTCCTCTCCACAGCCATGATTTCCTGCGGAGGAGAATCCACAGGACCCGGTTATAATACCGATGTGACAGCACCCATCACCGACACCGCCGTTGTAACAGAAGACCTCGGACCAAAGCCGAACCTGCCTGAGGGTGCCGACTACGGCGGTCATACGGTTACATTTCTGACAGTGATCAATTACAACAACAACTTCCGTCTCGCTGTAGAATCGGACGGGGAAACACTCAACGACGCCGGTGTGCGCAGAAACGATGCCGTATCTGAGCTGCTCAATGTCGAGTTTGCAGCTGTTGAGATGGACAATCCGACGACCACATTCCGCAATTCTGTCATGGCAGGCGATACGGAATACGATTTCGTACTCCCTCACGCAACGGACGGTGTTCCGGGCATGGTCACGGATCAGCTGCTCTACGACTGGAATGATCTGCCATACGCCGATCTGACAAAACCCTGGTGGAATACCATGATGACCGAATCGCTCGGCATCGGC
>SVRM01000058.1 GCA_015064785.1 Oscillospiraceae bacterium | reverse complement strand
CACGCCGCCAGCGTTCATCCTGAGCCAGGATCAAACTCTCGAATGTTGGTATTAAAAACCCCATAGGGCATTCAATCAATATCCGAGCTATGATTTAGCTCTCTTACTTTGTTAGAGTGCGATTTTTACATCGCTTAAAAAGGAATTGTCGAGATTCCTGAAAGACAATTTCTCATCTCTCATTCATTCGTACAATCTTTCGTCTGTTGTTCAATTTTCAAGGATCATCGGCTGCCGTTTTTCGTCGACAGCTTATATATTATATCACAAACATTTCGACTTGTCAAGAGGTTTTTGAAACTTTTTCAAAATTTTCTTAACTTTTTCTTCATCTACAGGTCACGTTTCTGTAACCTTCGCTTGCGACCTGTATATTATATCACCACTTCCAGCTTTTGTCAATACCATTTTTCAAATTTCTTCAAAATTTTGAATAAAATCGGGCAAACCCCCGTAAATCCGAGGTTTTGCCCGACAATATCTTATCGTTCGCACACATAATTACCAAATGCTGTCAGGCTAACAAGGCCCGGTCGAATACCTTCCGGAGCGCCGAGAATCCGCAGACGAATGCCAAAAGCAAGAATATCCTCCGTTTCCCGATAATCCACACAAAGATCGTCAGTGTTTTCTGACGCATCAATCAGCATCTTCCATTCCGACAAATCCGACTTCGGCGCATACTCCACAACATACCGGAACGCGCCGGGATAGATACCATCCAGGGTTTCCATTTCGATATCACGCCAAATCATCCGTACCGCGTGAATATAATACCGCGTTCCGTCGCCAAGTCTCCATGTGATTGTCGGTTCGGGATCATCATCATCCGGCTGCCACCAGGACAGTACACTGTCGTCACACGCATAAATCGCATCCCGTCCCGGAGCCGCACTGCTTGCCCACGGACGCTGCAAAAACGTCAGCGGAAGCCAGCCGGTATCATTTCCGTCTTCCGGGTGCGGCAAAATTCCGGGTGCAAACTGCGGCGTTTCCGTGGTCTTCGGACAATACAGCTCCCCATTTTCATCAATGCCGACAGGATCCATGCTGATTCTGCGCTCATACAATTATAGCAGAAAATATTCGTATAAAACGTCCACAGCGTTCCGCCAGGGCCGTCGACCAGACATCCATGTCCGGCACCGCGCACAAGACCCGTCCGCTTTTCCGTAAACGGATCATGATGCTCCTGCGGGTGAAAACCCGACAGCGGACCTTCATCGGAGTACAGAATTCCGTTGGTATATGCGCCAAATTCCGTACCGCACGCGGCGTACAGCAAATAATAACGGGAACCGATTTTCTTCATCCACGGACCTTCGACCCAGCCGATGCGTCCGTTCTGATGATACTCTCCAAGCCGCTGCCATTCCAGCTCCGGTCGAAAATTGTTGATGACAACCGGTTCGTGCAGCATTCGCCACGGTTCATCGGGGTCCATTTCCACACCGATGGTACAGGTCATATATTCCACATCGGCATCCCCGACCGGCAGTGCGCTGTGCCAGTAAAAATACAGTCGGTCACCGTCCGCAAGATAACATCCGTCGCTCGGTGTCAGACGAATGCCCTTGCAGTCTGTCATATGCCCGCACAGCACAAACGGTCCCGTCGGTTCATCAGAAACGTAAACCTCCGACATATTATGTCCGTTCAGATACCATTTTCCTCGAAACTGTACCACCGCGGGACTGTAACGCAGATGCGGAATCCCAATATCAATATGCTTCCAGTTTACAAAATCTTCCGTAATATAGGCAACGCAATAGCTCGGATACAAAATCCATTTACCGTTGTGATACACCACACTTGGATCGGATATGGAACGGTAATCCTTAAAATCACGCGGATTGCGTCGTGTCAGATCGGTATCCAGCCATCTGCCGCTCGGGACATCCGGAATGGATAAGGGATTGCAGTACGTTTTCATGGATCGAAATCTCCTAAAAATAAATTGTGGAAATCTGCTGCACCTATCGTAACACACCGCATACATTTTGTCAAGACCAGTACGCAAAATTCCCGCCTCATACAGATTTTTTTTGAAAAAGATATAGACAACCGCCGAAAAATCTGATACAATAAAGCCAACAACTTTACAGGAGGCAACATATGCTTTACAAAAAGAATCAATCAGAGACGCTTTCCAAAGAGCTCTTTGAAAACCCGACAGCAGAATATCGCTGTACCCCGTTCTGGGCATGGAACACAAAGCTCGAACAGGACCATCTGAACCGTGAAATCGAAGCCATGAAGGAAATGGGCATGGGCGGTTTCCACATGCATTCCCGTACCGGTATGGCAACACCGTATCTGACCGAGGAATTTATGGACCGCGTCCGCGGCTGTGTCGAAAAGGCAAAAGAAGAAAATATGCTTGCCTGGCTTTACGACGAAGACCGCTGGCCGTCCGGTGCTGCGGGCGGTATTGTCACAAAGAACTACCGCCTGCGTGCCCGTCATCTGTTCTTCACAACCGCCAAGCTCGACGATGCGGTTGATTTTGAAGCCTCGCTCGATAACGGCAAGCCGACGCTGATCGCCGTTTATGACATCGTTCTTGATGCGAACGGGTATCTTTCTTCCTATCAGATGATCGGCGAAAACGATGATGCCGCAGGCACCAAGTGGTATGCATACCTGATGACTGCCGGCAACAACCCCTGGTACAACGGTCAGTCCTATGTCGATACGCTTTCCAAGGAAGCCATCGATCAGTTCATTCATGTCACACATGATGCCTACGCCGATGCCATCGGTGAAGAATTTGACGGCGTTGTTCCCGCAATCTTTACGGACGAGCCGCAGTTCACCCGCAAGCAGACATTCAACTTTGCAACCGATCTGCGCAATGTCGCCCTGCCGTGGACACCCGATCTTCCCGAAACCTTTGCCGCAAAGTACAATTATGCGCTTCTGCCCTTCGTTCCGGAGCTGTTCTGGGATCTGCCGGACGGAAAAATCTCCGTTGCGCGCTATCATTATCACGACCATGTCTGTGATCGCTTTACCGAGGCCTTTGCCGATAACTGCGGCCAGTGGTGTATGGATCACGGCATCGATATGACCGGTCACATGATGGAAGAACCGACGCTGCTTTCCCAGACCTCCGCGCTCGGCGAAGCAATGCGTTCTTACCGCAAGTTCGGTCTGCCGGGTATTGACATGCTCTGCAACCACATCGAACTGTCCACCGCAAAGCAGGCGCAGTCCGCGGTACACCAGTACGGACGCGAGGGTATGCTGTCTGAGCTGTACGGCGTTACCGACTGGGATTTCGACTTCCGCGGTCACAAGTTCCAGGGCGACTGGCAGGCGGCACTCGGCGTTACCATCCGTGTCCCGCATCTGTACTGGGTTTCCATGGAAGGTGAAGCAAAGCGCGACTATCCCGCATCCATCGGTCATCAGTCTCCGTGGTACAAAGAATATGCCTATGTCGAGGATCACTTTGCGCGAGTCAACACAGCACTGACCCGCGGCAAGCCCCTGGTCAATGTCGGTGTCATCCATCCGATTGAAAGCTATTGGCTGCACTTCGGTCCAAAGTTCACAACCGAATCTGTCCGCTCGCAGATGGAAAACAACTTTAACACCCTCATCAACACACTGATTGCAGGGCTTGTCGACTTTGACTTCATCTCCGAATCCCTGCTGCCTGACCAGGTTGGCGACATCACCGGCAAGCAGCTTCCTGTCGGCGTCATGGCGTATGATACCATTCTCGTTCCGGCACTCGAAACCATGCGCCGCACAACCTTTGAGATTCTGAAGAAGTACCATGCTGCCGGCGGTCACATCGTCTTCATCGGCGACTGCCCGACACTGATCGATGCTGTCCCGTCAGACGAGATCCGCACGCTGTACGATGCATGTGAACATACCCCGTTCAACCGCAACGCCATTCTGGAAGCGGTCGAATGTGACCGTATTGTCGACATCCGCAACACCGACGGTACACTGACCTCCAATCTGCTTTACCAGATGCGCCGCGACAACGACGGTGACTGGCTGTTCATCGCACATCTGACCGAAAACACAAACAAATTCATCACAAAGCCGCAGAACATCCGCATCTCCATCAAGGGCGAATATACACCCGTCCTTTACAATACGCTCAACGGCGAAACGGAAGCCCTCTCCTATACAACCGAAAACGGCTGTACCGTTCTGAGCCGCACCATCTTCTCCTCCGACAGCCTTCTGCTGAAGCTCCTGCCGCAGGCAATTCCGTCGGTAGCTCTGCCCAAGACCGCGCTGAAGCAGATCTGCCCCGCCAAGGTCATCCGCACCAAAGTTCCGTATGAACGCACCGAGCCCAATGTGCTTCTGCTCGACTATGCGGAATACAAGTGGGACGACATGGAGGACTACCGTGCAGAGGAAGAAATTCTGCGTCTGGACAACATCGTCCGTGCAGAGCTCGGTATGCCGCCGCGTCAGGGACATATTGTTCAGCCGTGGGTATTCCCGCCGGAGATTCCGGAACATACGCTGACCCTGCGCTTCAAGATCCATTCCGAATACGAGACGGACGAAATCGCACTTGCGATTGAGCGTGCAGAAGATCTCGCCATCGAATGGAACGGTGAGGGTGTTGAGCCTTACATCGTTGACTATTTCACAGACGAATCGATCAAGGTTCTGCCGCTTCCCGCGCTGAAGAAGGGTGAAAACGAGCTGATTGTCACCATGCCCTTCGGCACGCAGACGAATACCGAATGGTGCTATCTGCTCGGCGAATTCAATGTCCGTCTGGAAGGCTTTGAAAAAACCGTCACCGCACCGACCGACGAAATTGCATTCCAGTCTGTCACGACGCAGGGACTTCCGTTCTACGGCGGCAATATCATTTACAGAACCGAAGTGGACGTTCCCGAGGACTGTACGATGGTCATCCGCGCAGGAACCTACCGCGGTGCTGTCGTCTGTGTTGAAATGGACGGTGAGGACCTCGGACACATTGCTTATGAGCCGTACACCATAACCGTGCAGAATGTCCGGGCAGGCAAGCATGAAGTTGTCTTCTGCGTCAACGGTAACCGCTACAACTGCTTCGGTGCAGTCCACAATGCCAACCTTGAGGAGCGCTGGGCAGGCCCCGGCATCTGGAGAACCGGCGACCACAAGGGTACCATCGGTGACGTTGTCATTGAGGACGGTGTCCCCGCGGCTGTTTATTACAGCTCTGACCGCTGGTGCGATGAATACCGCGTCCGTGAGCTCGGTATGCTGACCTCCCCGATGTTCTTCTTCGTCAAATAAGACATCAGCCCGCAGCATTCCATCCGTACCGAAAATCACGCACGGGCTGTCACGATCATCGCGGCACCCGTGCGATTTCATTTTCAGAAAGATACAAAACGCTTATGAAACAACGAACAAAGCTCAGCATCGCGGTTATCGGCTGCGGTGCATTCGCCGGCTCCTTCGTTCCGCTCTTCAAGTCTCATCCCGACGTGGCATGTGTCCGTGTCTGCGACCTGATCCCGGAACGTGCCGCATCGTATGCCGAGCGCTTCGGCGTCGATATCATCCCATCCTTTGAGGATTCGCTTGCCGATCCCACCGTCAATGCGGTTGCGCTGTTCACCCAGCGGCATCTGCACGGACCGATGGCCGTCCGCGCACTTCTGGCGGGAAAGCATGTCTATTCCGCGGTTCCGATGGCATCCACCCCGGAAGAATGCAAAGCGATCATCGATGCGGTCAGCACCTCGCACAAAATTTACATGATGGGCGAAACCTGCATATACTATCCGTGTGCGATGTTCTGCAAACAGGAATACGAACGCGGCACCTTCGGCAAGTTTGTCTTCGGCGAGGCGCAGTACTTCCACGATCTGTCGCATTTCCCGCCGGATTATCAGGCGGACCGCAGATATTCCGCAGCACTGCCGCCATTTTTCTATCCGACGCACTCCACCTCAATGCTGCTCTGGGCAACCGGTGCACATGCGACCCGCGTAACAGCATTCGGATACCGTGATACCGAGGAGAATACACCGTTTGCCGTCGGCGAGAATGCGTATGACAACGAATTTTCCGATGAGTTTTCGCTGATGCAGCTGTCGGACGGCGGTGTTGCGCGCATCAGTGAATGCCGCCGCATTGGCTACAAAGCGCCGTCCTCCTTCATCTCCGGTTTTTACGGCACCAAAGGCTCCTATCAGTTCAACAACGCCCAGCACCTCGTCACGCGCCTGACCCCGACCGGTGTTGATCTGACCGATGTGTCGGCGGATGTCAACCCTGCCGCCATGGAGGCGCACCGCACCGACGAGGACTTCCGTCAGCGTGTCGCCAATCATACATGGCAGGCAAATTCCCATGCACCGGTTCAGTCCGGAGAAGTCTCCCGTCTGCCAGCATCGTTTGTGGACTGCCCGAACGGTCATATGGCGTCTCATCAGTTTCTGATCGACGATTTCTGCACGGCTGCCGCATCCGATACGCTCCCGCGTGTTCATGCATGGCTCGCCGCGCGCTTCACAATCCCCGGTCTGATCGCACACGAATCGGCAAAGCTGGGCGGTGTTCCGCTCGACATCCCCGATTACGGCGACGCGCCGCAGATCTGGTAAACCACAGGAGGAAATCCATTCATGCCGGAATTTGATCTTTACACCATCATCGCACAGGGTGTCGGCGTGATTGCCATGGTCCTTGCGTATTTCATCTATTCTGCCAGGACACGCAAAACACTCATCACCCTCAAATTTGTTTCAAACGCCCTGTGGGCAACCCATTATTTCATGCTCGGTGCCTATCCCGGTGCCATCATGAATGTCATCAACATGGGACGCGAAACCGTGTTCCAGTATAAGACATCCAAAAAATGGGCGCAGACACCGATCTGGGTTGTGGTATTCATTATCATCAACTGCAGCTCCACTGTGCTTTCGTGGCAGGGATGGCAGAGCGCACTCCCCGCACTCGGTGCATCCATTGCCGTCATCGGTCTTTGGTGCGCAAGCCCTCTGACCATTCGGCTGTTCAGTCTGCCGTCCACGACGTGCTGGCTGCTCTACGCACTGATGTCCGGCACGGTCTCCGGCATCATCTGCAACGTGATTCAGCTCATTGCCATTTTTGTCGGACTGTATCATGACATCAAAGAACGCAGAACCGCAAAAAAAGAAGCCGCCTCAAACGAAGCAGCTTCCGAATAAAAGGAATCGTCAGAATCCGATATGACAGAGCCAGTTCCAGAGCAGTCCCGGCCACTGTGCCGCATGAGGATTGCCGCGGTCGGCACGGGTACCAAGTCCCATACCGTGTGAGCCCTCCGGGAAAATGTGCATCTCATAGAGAATGCCTTTTTTCCGGAGGTTTTCTGCATATCGGAGCGAATGGATCACATTGACGGTGCTGTCCTCCACCGTGTGGAACAGAAACGCCGGCGGCGCATTGTCGGGAATGTGCAGCTCGGGAGAAAACGTCTCTGCATTTTCCCCGACCTTTCCCGGAAACAGCTTTTCTGTGCACCAGTCGATGCGGATGCCATCCTCTGCAAAGCTGATGTAGGAATAACAGTGAATCTGCGCGTTCGGCATACAGTCAATGTGCGCAAGCTCGTCCATTTCCTCGCCGTCCAATGCAGCTGTGTATGTACAGAGAAGTGCTGTCAGATTGCCGCCCGCTGACGATCCCATGACACCGATTTTATCGGGTGCGATACCGAATTTCTCTGCATTGGCACGGACAAAACGGACAGCACGGCGCGCATCCAGCAGCTGTGCAGGATGAGTGTACGGCGCGACACGGTAGTCAACGACAAAGGCGTCCATGCCGTTTGCGTTCAGAAATTCGGCGTAACCCCTGCCCTCATGCTCCGCGCGGTGTACATAGCCGCCGCCGGGGAAAATGACAACAGTACCGTCGTGTGTCTTGTTCTCTGCCGGATAATAGTGAATCTGCGGGTCTTCCTCCCCTTCCATGTAAAAAGGCGTTGTGTTCCAGAGCTTATAGGATTGCATGATAGTCCTCCCATCCGTTATTTTGATATCTTTATTATAACAGACAAGACGCATATTTGCAAGACCCCGCTGCTAAATTGCACAGCAATTTTGCAGAGAAAAAAGCCTCCCGTGGGAGACTTTTTTCATTTTTATACACTCGTTTCCCGCATTTCCGCAGGTGCGGGAGCGGCGGCAAAGGTGACCACTGCCTTGAACAGATCGCCGTCGACAGTCAGCGAAAGTCCTCCTCCCTGCAGCTTGCAGAGGCTGTCGGCAATCGCCAGTCCCAGTCCCGAGCCTTCGGTGTGACGGGATGCATCCCCGCGCACAAACCGCTCGGTCAGCTCATCCGCCGACACGGAAATCGGATTTTCGGAGATGTTGCGGAACGTCATCTGCACACGTCCGTCGTTTGTCAGATCCGCCGTCAGATAGACGCGTGTGCCGGTCATCGAATACTTGCAGATGTTGCCGAGCAGATTGTCAAACACGCGCCACAGATGCTTGCCGTCGGCTGTAATCCACAGAGGATTGTGCCGGATATCGAGCATCGCATGAAGTCCGCGCGCAGAAAACCGTTCTTCATATTCCCCCACCGCCTGCGTCAGAAGCTCCGCGGCATCGGTCGGCATCAGCGTCACGGCAAGCGTTCCTGTGGAGGCTTTGGACGCTTCCAGAAGATCCTCGGTCAGCTTTTTCAGCCGGATTGCCTGACGCGACAGCACAGAAATGTATTCCTTCATCGTTTCGTTCTCACATTCTTCCTTTGAAAGAAGATCGGTATAATTGATGATCGAGGTCAGCGGCGTTTTCAGATCGTGAGAAACGTTGGTAATCAGCTCCGTGCGGAACCGCTCGCTTTTCATGCGGTCCTCCACCGCAACGGAGATCGCGTCGCCGATGTGATTGAGGCTGTCGCCGATCTGCTTTGGCGCACCGTGCAGACGGGCGGTGTCGGTGTGGTAATTGATATCACCTGCGGCAATCTTCTTCGCACCGCGTCGGACAACATCCAGCTCCAGCATATAAAAGCAAAGGAACAGTCCCGCCGCCAGTGCCGTCAAAAACCACAGCACGACAAGCCCATTGGAAAAGATCACAATCAGCGTCCACAGACCGAAAATCGCACATCCCGCAAGCCATTTGCCTGTCAGCGGCAGATTTTCAAACACCAGCGCACATCTGCGCCACACCGCCCGACAGCCGCCGAAGCACAGCCGAGCGAACCGGAAAATGAGCGTATTGCGCCACCATTTTCCACCGCGCAGACGGCGTGCGCCCTCCCGCAGGATGGACAGGATCAGCAGAACAAATACAGCAAACAGCGCAATGATCGCAAGCGGTACCAGCCATTCATACAGATTGCCCTCGATATAGCCAAACAGCAGAAAGACCGCTTGTATTTGAAACCAATCCAGCGCGTCGATCCCTGCCATACAAAGCACCGCAAGAGCCCCCTTGACAAACAAGGTGATCTCATACGGCAGACGGTCGATGACATTCAGCTTCACGCCGGGTGCGGAATATTGCATACCCGTTTGTACAAGCACACAAAGAAGGCATACAAGCGATGCAGCGGCCGCAATTCCCGTCGCCAGCAGCCACCCCTCCCATTGCAGGGCATCCAGTCGCCATGCATTGACATAGGTCTGGTAGTCGTCGGCATACGGTCGGTTATGCAGGATGCCGTATTCGACGGCGACTGCGTGTCCGGACACGGTGTTGCTGCCGGAGCTCGGTGTGGAATACCGTCCGCCAAAGATAAGGGTTTCATCCCATGCTGCATCGTTTGTGAGGATAACACGGTCATCGAGCAGGACGCGAAATCGGAGATTGGAGCCGCTGCCCGGATATTCGTCAAGAAATGCTTTCAGTCCGGCATATTCCTCTTTGGGATAGGACATATTGTTCTCGGTCACAATTTCCGGAAAATCCGCATCCCCGGTGTAGGTGTAGGTAACGTCCTCCCCGTTCTCCTCTCTGACTGTTCCGTTGTTCAGATACGCGGAAAACGCGGGGGATTGCAGCTGTTCTCGAACCCTGTCGGCAAGCCGGTCCTCGCCTAACCAGTAGTTGTTATCCACCCGCATATCAAGTATGGAGGACCATGACCACTCGCTCGGCCACCAGAGCTTGATTGTGCGGTTCCATTGATATTGATACTGGGACGGAATATCAAATTCCGCATTTTCGCTCATCATCCCGAACGATTCCAGATACAGACTCCGCATTCCGCAGAACACAAATGACAGAATGGACGCAAAACAAAGCACCAGACATAGTCCTTTGATGAGCGGATGATAAAACAAATTCTTCTTCATAACCCATTACCCTCCTCGTTTCGTGTTTGCCGCATCGATTTTATAGCCGCGTCCCCAGACGACTTTGAGATAACGCGGATTGGCGGGATCAATCTCAATTTTCTCGCGCAGATGACGGATGTGTACGGCGACATTGTTCTCTGCCCCGTAGGTGTCGCCGGATATCCCGAGCCGCAATGCCTTTGCGCAGATTTCCTTTGTCGAAAACACCGTGTCCGGCTCGCTCATTAAGAGCTTCAGAATCGCATATTCCGTCGGCGTGACAGAGATTTCCTCACCGTCCATGGAGACTGTGCGCGTATCGGGATCCAGCTCCAGTCCGCCGCACCGCAGTACTTCCGGGCGGGATACCCTGCTTCCCAGATACAGATACCGCCGCAGCTGTGATTTGACCCTTGCAACCAGTTCTGCCGGGTGAAACGGCTTTGCGATATAGTCATCCGCGCCGAGGTTCAGCCCCAGCACCTTATCCGCATCCTCACCCTTCGCCGTCAAAAGGATGACCGGCAGATTACAAGCGGGAGAATCTGTGTCGGCACGCAGCGCGGTCAGCGCGGCGATGCCGTCCATCTCGGGCATCATGATATCGAGAATCAGAAGCGACAGCGGTTCCGCGGCACAGATGTCCAGCGCCTCCTGCCCGTTGGATGCGCACAGAACGTCATATCCTTCCGCGCGCAGATAAATCGAGATCGCGGAGACAATGTCCGCCTCGTCGTCGCATATCAGTATTTTTGTCTGTTCGTTTGCCATAGTGATTCACTTCCTGTTTTTTGATTGTGACACTATTATATCACAGATTATATGAATTTCCAATAGGATATCTTTTTAAGATTTCTTAAGATATCACAAAAAGAACCGCCGTACAGTTCCCAATCGGGCATGTACAGCGGTTCTGGCAGTTATGCAGTTGAGGCTTTGGAGCAGTGAGAAAATCAGCCCATGGTATAGGAAGTCGCCGCAGCCCACTTGGACGGGGGCTGTGAAAAATCGACATGTTCCGGATCAACAGGACGCCATTCGTTCCATTTGATGTTCCGCGCACGGCATTCCTCGTAGAAGGCACGGCCTGCGACAGGGTCCGGATGCAGCTCCAGCTTCAGATGGCGCCACTGGAAGCGCGACCGTTCCACAGATGCGGCACGGTCACCGGCAAGTGTGTATGCCTTATCCCACCACTGATCGAAGGTTTCCTCCATCGCCGCCATTTTTTCATAATCAAGGTAGTTGCACGGCAGCTCGAAAATGCCCATATGACGTCCCTTGGTGAACGATTCCATCAGATCGACGTATGCGCGGAGATATCTCCATCCCTCGCCGTAATACGCCGCCATGAATTCGTCGATACAGCGGTTATATTCCACGGCAGTCATATACGGATTCCACATCAGCTGTGCAAGCAGATACGCCTTCAGCTCGGCAAACTCACCGGACAGCGGTGCATTATGTGCGCCCTCCGGATACATGCCGCGAACGTGATGCTCGGCATAGAAGCGCATGTTCTCGCGCAGCACCGACAAATTCGGGAAGGTCGGAATGTAGTGCGCAAAGTCGGTCACATAATCCCAGATGTAAATGCGGTCGCAGATTTCGTTCCACGCGACGATATCACGGAAGAAAGCGAGGTTCTGCTTGCAGGTGATATCATCCAGCGGATGGCAGAAGCAGCATTCGATCGAGCAGAGACGGACACAGACATTCTCCCGCGGTTTTGTGATCTTCGGCACACTGCGGGTATACTGATAAGCAAGCGTATCGATGACGACATCCGGGTAATCGTCCCGGATATCATCCGCCACAGCATTGACAAAGCGCATCAGCGTTCCTGCGTGACTGCCTTCCTCCGCATCCACTGCGGCACATTTTTCACACTTGCAGTAATTGCGGTTGTCGTTCTGCGATACGGAAATGATGGAAATTTCCGGGTCAGCGGCAAGGATTTCCCGCACAGAGGCAATGGCACGGGAGAGCATTTCGGGATCGGACAGACACGGCTGATTCGGTTCGCCGATGCCGGTCAATCTGCCCATTGTATGGACAAACGTGCCGTATCTGACATGTCCGCCGTGCTCCTTCGGAATCTGACGGCGGTTGATGCCGTTCTTTAAGCACCAGTCCTCATCGTTATTGCTGCACTGCCAGTCGGACTGGCGCATCTCGAACACAGGTGTATAAGCATAATCGGCATCAATGACAATATCTCCATCGCCGAGCGTTTCCAGACCCGGCAGAAAATACCGCACACCGGCAAATTTTTCAAGCATCCGATACACGCCGTAAATGACGCCGCGGCCGTTGCCGCCGCTCACCGTCAGACCTTCTTCTGTGACCGTAATGCGGAATCCGTCACGGCCGACCGTTGGGTCAACCGCGGTTTTCATCGGATAGGCATCGGGGGCTTCTGTGACAGCAATGCCGATGGCACTCAGATACTTTTTCAGCTCCTCTGCTGCATACTGTTCCGGCTCGGACACACCGGCACAGACACGGACAGCGGAGATTTCCGTTCCCTTGATGATCAGTTTTCTCATGGTTAAACTCCTTTTCCTGAAATGGCACTGCATCCGCGCACAGTCTCTCGCAGATACATAAACGGGTTGTCGGTATCATTATACCACAGGAATTGCGGTAAGTAAAGAGGATTTTCAAAACCGGTGCAAAAACAGTACAACCCCAATCATGCAGTCTCATGGAGTGTTTTCTGACAATATAATGAAGATTGTATAAAAATTCCATCTCAAAACACATAACCCATGTTCTTTGGTTTATATATTGTATGAAACGACAGCAAGATTTGTCCATATTTGACACAACAAATGGCAAGAAAACAGGCAATTTCCTATGTTATAATATATTCAAACAAACAGGAGGTGTCTGTCACAATGAAAACACAGTACCAAAAACACATCAATCCTATCGGTGCTGTCCTGCTGCTTTCGGCAGCGGCACTGATTGCCTGCGGTGAGAATGCCCCCTCTGTTACAACCGATGCAGTACAGACGGATGCACCCATCACAGAAACAGAGGCTGTCACTGAAATCAATCGTCCCGCACTTACCATGCCTGAAACGGATTTCGGCGGTGCTGCATACCGCATTTATGCAACCTATGAGTCCGATGCCCGTTCACTGATCGCAGACAGTATCACCGGTGAACCTGTCAACGACATCATATACGAAAGAAATGCCGCACTTTCCGAACAATACAATTTTGTTTATGAAGCATCCTGGTCAACCGATGATGTCCAGCACCGTAAAGATGTTGCAGCAGCTGTTCTTGCCGGAGAGGATGCATGGGAACTCATTTCCGGTGCATGTGTATACACCTGCAACAATGCCGTGGAAGGCATTTATCAGAATCTGTATGACATCCCATATCTGAACTTTCAGGAAGCATGGTGGTCACAGCAATCGGTCGAAGAAATGACACTCAATGGCAAGATGTTTACAACATTGTCCAGTATCAATTACAAGCCGCTTGCAAACGCATCTGTCATCTTTTTCAATAAAAAGTTGTTGGATGCGCACGATATGGAACTGCCATATCAATGGGTTCTGGATGGTAAATGGACGCTCGACAGGCTTATCACGGAAACCAAAGGCTTTTACCGAGACCTGAATGGCAACAGCACACGGGATCCGGACGACCAGTTCGGTTTTATTACACATCCGGAGCAGGTCGGCATTCTGACTGCATGTGGTACACAAGTCCTTGCCAAAACAGATGACGGAGGACTGGAGTTTACCGTTCTTTCCGATAAAATGGCAACATTGGTCAGTGAATTATTTAGTTGGTATTATGAATCCGGTGATGTTTTTCTGACAACCTTCCGTGTTGCAGAAGCCGATTTTACATCTAATATATTCAAAAAAGAAAATACTGCTTATTCCTACGGTCAGCTCAATTACGCTCCCTCGCATTACCGCGATTCCTCCCTCTCCTACGGTATTGCACCAATGCCAAAGTACGATGAACAGCAGGAATCGTATTATTCCCTCGCATATCCAAATTTGTTCTCTGTTCCACTGACCTGTCAAAACACAGAACTTGCCGGATTTGTCTTTGAAGCAATGACCTATTACGGATATTATGATGTGTCACCTGCTTATTATGAACTAACGCTTCAAGGCAAGATTGCCGATGCACAGGAAGATGTCGCCATGTTGGAAGTCATCAATAATAGCCTTACAGCGTCTTTCGCATATTGCTACGATAACTGGCAGGGATTTGCTCACCTTCTCGGCGAACGCATGAAATTCACCCGAACATCCGGCACGAAAGACCTTGCATCTGCATTTGAGAAATACAAAAAGAATGCACAAAAACGGCTGGATCTCGTCATTGCCGGCTTTGCAGACCAGTAATAGAAACGGAGAAAAATATGGCATCTGAAAGACAAAAAGTCCTGACCCCATTCATAGAACAGTCTGATTATATGAAAGACCGCATGGAAAGCGGTATTGAACAGCATCGAAAAGCATGGTTTACACTCACAGTTCTGGATGGTGAAAAGAAGCCAATCCCTGCAGCTAAGATCACTGTAAATCAAAAAAGCCATGAATTCCGCTTTGGTGCAAACATGTATTCTATGGAAGAAATGGGTTCAGAAGAAGGAAACAAGGAATACAAGCGTCGCTTCGCGCAGCTGTTCAATCTGGCTACGCTTCCTTTTTACTGGAATGATCTTGTTCCGGAACCGGGCATCAAGCGATATGCCAAGGATGCACCGAAAAAATACCGCAGACCGCCGATTGATCTGTGTCTTGAATTCTGTGATGCTTACGGTCTGGAACCGAAAGCGCATTGCCTGGAATATGACGGAAATGCACCGGAATGGGTGAAAAAACTGAACGATCTCGGTGCCGTACGCCGAGCGCTTTACGATCATTTTGCTGATCTTGCCGGACGATATGCCGACCGCATTCCATCATGGGAAGTGACCAATGAAAATCTGTATCCGCCGAATTATGCCCCGATTGTACATAATACACCGCATTTCTATCAGAACGACACTGTCGAATGGGACTTTCACACAGCAGACCGATTATTTCCAAAAAACCGACTGATCATCAATGAAAGCGGTGACAATATCTGGTCTTGCTTCAATGGAAACCGCAGTGCATATTATATGTTAATTGAACGCGCATTGAATCATGGCTGCCGAATCGATTCTATTGGTATGCAATACCATATGACTATGCCGGAAAGTGCGGAATATAACGCGGCAATGAAGCGTTATTCACCAAAACGCATTTACGATGTTCTCGATCGGTATGCAGACTTTTCGCTTCCGATGCAGATCACAGAGATTTCTGTTCCCACCTATCGTTATACAGAAGAAGATGAGGACATTCAAGCGGAAATCGTTCGCAATCTCTATAGCATCTGGTTCAGCCATCCCAATATGGAAGCCATCATTTATTGGGATTTTGTCGACGGTTTTGAATGGTCAGGACACAAATGCGGTTTTCTGCACAATGATCTTACTCCAAAGAAATCATTCCTTGTACTGGATGAGCTGATCAACAAAACCTGGCATACCAGCAGCAATCTCATGACAAGTGAGAACGGCACAGCTTCTTTCAAGGGCTTCTTCGGTGATTATGACATCACGGTATGTACTGCGGACAAGGAACTCACAATACCTCTGCATCTTGTGAAAAGCGGTGACCGTTCTCTGACAATCCAACTCTAAAGCGCCCGCCTTCCCGGTATCATGTACGATGCCGGGAAGTTTTTCATCGATTCATGTTGACAGAAATCACCTCATCCAGTATAATATAAACATCAGTAATCATAAGAATTCAGAGGTATTTATGTTTTATCAAAGACAACACCCTGCGACCCCTGATTATCTGCATGTTCACCACGGTATAAATTTCAGTTTTCCGCCACACATGCATGAATGTTTTGAAATCATCAGTTTAGTATCCGGCGAGATGCATGTCACAGTGGATCACCGTGAATACTGTCTTCATGCGAACGAAATAGTATTGATTTTTCCACATCAGGTTCACAATTATTCTGCGGAATGCGGAGAACATTATATTTACGTGTTCTCCCCGAAGCTCATTCAGGCATATCACTCCAAGTACCTTGATGTTGTTCCGGTAAACAACCTGTTTACACCGCATCCTTATCTGATAAAAGCATTGCAAAATCTAACCAAAGAGGCAACTCTGATTGAAAAAATGGCTGCACTTTACCCGCTCTGTGTCAGCTTTGAAAAACATGCATCATATATTCCGAGAGAAACCGCGCACACGGATCTGCTCGGCAAAATCTTTTTATTTGTTGAAAACGAATTTCAGAATGATTGTTCACTCACGTCGCTGGCAGATACCCTCGGGTATGAGTATACGTATCTGTCCCGTTTCTTCAAAAACACAATCGGGATTCCCTTTCATACTTATGTAAATCAGTACCGTCTGCATCAAGCATGTTATATCATGGATAATTCCGATCAGACAATTCTGCAATGTGCATTGGACAGCGGATATACAAATATGCGCAGTTTCAACCGTCATTTTTTCTCCTACTACGGCATTACACCACGGCAATATCGACAGCGTTCAGAAAAATAGTCTCCAAAATTTTTTGCAGTCTCTTTGAAAATATCAGCTATTTATGAAGAATATTCGGAAATTTCATGAACTTTCGCCCGATGTGCTTGACTTTCCCTCAATTTGTGTTATAATATATTAGCACTCATCATTCGAGAGTGCTAATATCAGTCTACTAACACATCACATATAGAAGAAAGGAATTTGATACCATGGAAAAGAAACAATTCCGTACCGAATCGCAGAAGCTGCTTGACATGATGATTAACTCCATCTACACGCACAAGGAAATCTTCCTGCGTGAGTTGATCTCCAACGCAAGCGATGCCATCGACAAGCTGTATTACCGCTCGCTGACCGATGATTCCGTCAAGCTCAGCCGCGGTGATTACGAAATCCGCATCGACACCGACCGTGTCGCCCGCACGCTCACCATCTCCGACAACGGCTGCGGTATGACAGCAGACGAGCTGGAGAACAACCTCGGTACCATCGCCAAGTCCGGTTCGTATGACTTCAAAAACGAAAACGAACAGAAGGAAGATGTCGATATCATCGGTCAGTTCGGTGTCGGCTTCTACTCGGCGTTCATGGTCTCCGACAAGATCACCGTCACAACCCGCGCATTCGGCGCCGATGCCGCATGGATCTGGGAGTCCGAAGGTGTTGACGGCTATACCATAACTGAAGGCGAAAAGGCTTCTGTCGGTACCGAAATCGTCCTGCATTTGCGTGCAGATACTGATGAGGAGAAGTATTCCGAATATCTCGATACCTGGCGCATTAAGAATCTCGTCAAAAAATACTCCGACTACATCCGCTACCCCATCCGCATGGATGTCACAACGGAAAAGCTCAAAGAGGGCGTTGATCCGTCCTCCGATGCAGAAGACAAGTACGAAACCGTCACGACCACCGAAACGCTCAACTCCATGACACCTCTCTGGAAGAAGCGCGCACAGGAAGTGACTGAGGAAGAATATGCCGCATTCTATCGTGACAAATTCTATGACTTTGAAGCCCCCGCCAAAACGATTCACTTCAAGTCCGAGGGTACGGCGACCTTCGATGCCATGCTGTTCATCCCTGCCAAGGCACCGTTCAACTATTACACCAAGGACTATGAAAAAGGCCTACAGCTGTACTCCTCCGGTGTTCTGATTATGGAAAAGTGCGCCGATCTTCTGCCGGATTACTTCAGCTTTGTCCGCGGTCTTGCCGACTCTGCCGACCTGTCGCTGAACATCTCCCGCGAACTGCTCCAGCACGACCATCAGCTGAAGATCATTGCAAAGGCAATCGAAAAAAAGATCAAGAACGAGCTTGCAAGGATGCTCGATTCTGACCGTGAAAAGTATGAAGCATTCTGGCGTGCATTCGGTATGCAGCTGAAGTTCGGTCTGTATTCCGATTACGGTCAGCACAAGGATGTTCTTCAGGATCTGGTACTGTTCACCTCCTCGGCTGAAAAGAAGCTCGTCACGCTCAAGGAATATGTCTCTCGCATGAAGGAAGAGCAGAAGTCGATCTACTATGCGTGCGGCGAAACCGTCGATAAGATCGAAATGCTCCCGCAGTGCGAAGCCGTCACAGGCAAAGGCTATGAAGTGCTGTATCTGACCGACGATGTCGACGAATTTGCGCTCAAGATGCTGATGAACTATGACGAAAAGAACTTTGTCAACGTCTGCGCGGAGGAACTCGACATTGCGACCGAAGAAGAAAAGGAAGCGGTCAAAGCAGAAAACGAATCCTCTGAGGATATGCTGAACGCGATGAAGGAAGCGCTCGGAGATGCAGTATCCGCTGTCCGCTTCACCAATGCACTCGGCAGCCATCCTGTCTGCCTGACAAGCGAAGGCGGTCTGTCTGTCGGTATGGAGCAGGTTCTCAATCGGATGCCGTCCGGCGAGGAAGCGGTCAAGGCACAGATCGTTCTGGAAATCAATGCGTCCCACGCGATTGCTGACAAGCTCAAGTCGCTGTATGTCTATGACCGCGATAAGCTGTCTGCATATGCTAAGATTCTTTACGCGCAGGCGCGTCTGATCGGCGGCATGTCCATTGAAAATCCCGCAGAACTTTCCACGCTTGTTTGCGATCTGATGATCTGATTGCATTCTCCAAACACCATGTCTCCCGTATACGGCGGCATTCACGGATGCCGCTGGTGTGTACGGGAGATTTTTGATTTTTTTATAAAAAAACAGAAATATCGGTTGCATTTTTCCGCTATTTCCTGTATAATGAATGCAGAACAACTTCCACAGGGAAGAACACAGAAAGGAACGATCATTATGAGCGAACAAATTATCCGATACGGCATCATCGGCTGCGGCGGCATTGCACGCGGCGCACACATTCCCGGCATTCAGGCAGCGGTGGGAGCTGAAATCACCGCCATCTGCGACATCAACCAAGAGCGGCTGGAGCAGACCCGTCAGGCCCTTGGTCTGGCACCTGAGGCAGCATTCACAGACTATACTGCCCTGCTCGATTCCGGTCTGGTCGATGCTGTTTCCGTCACCACACCGAATCATATGCATATTCCTGTCGCAATGGCAGCTGCCGAACGAGGCATTCCGTTTGCCTGCGAAAAGCCACTGTCCGTCGATGCACCGACAGCAAAGCCGCTTTATGACCTTGTCATGAAGACCGGCATCAAGAACATGGTCTGCTTTTCCTACCGTTTCAAAAAAGCGGCTCGGTATGCACGCGATCTGATCGCAGAGGGACGCATCGGAACCATCCGTCACATCTATGTGCGGTATTTGCAGGGCTGGGGGAACCCCGAAAAGGACTGCCCCCGTGTCTGGCGCTTTGACCGTGCTGCCAGCGGCTCCGGTACGCTTGCGGACCTTGGTTCCCATATGCTCGACCTCGTCCGTTTTCTGACCGGCGAAGAATATACCTGTTTTGCCGCCCAGAACGGCACCTTCGTCCTTGACCGTCGCTCAATCGATCCCGCCAAGAACGGCGTTCGGGAAGCCGTCGATGTCGATGACTATGCGCATTATTTTGCCAACACCACCGGCGGAATCGCAGCATCGTTTGAGATTTCCCGCAACGCCTTCGGACGCGGCAATTTCCAGCACATTGAGATTTACGGTGATCGTGGTGCGCTGATTTATGAACTTGAAGACGATGACTTCCTGGAAATCTGCGAGGGTGCCGATGAAGGAAGCCATACCTTCCGCCGCCTTGAAATCCCGCAAAAGTATCGTGTCTCCCAGATGCAATGCTTCATTGACCGGCTCAACGGCGATGAATACGGACTTGCAGCAACCGTTGCCGACGGCTATGAGGACATGCTGGAGTTGGACGAAATTATCCGCTCCTCAGACGAAGGAATTACCGTCAAACATATAGTACAGTAACAACCACAGAATTCGTGTGGAATTTGCATAATTCTGACAAAACCCCTTTTGTTCATCTTCGTTTTACATATTATTCATATTTCGTTCACTTGCTTGCAGTATAATTATTTTGTACATACAAAATACTATATAAGAAAGAAAGGGAGCATATTTTATGGATATATTTTCTGTAATCTCACTGCTCGGCGGTCTGACCTTTTTCCTGTTCGGTATGAGCGTTATGTCAGACAACCTGGAAAAACTCGCCGGTTCCAAGCTGGAATCAATTCTTCAGCGCATGACCTCCAGTCCCATCCGCGGTCTTTTGCTCGGTACTGCCATCACAATGGCGATTCAGTCCTCCTCCGCAACAACCGTCATGCTGGTAGGTCTTGTCAATTCCGGTATCATGCAGCTGGCACAGACCGTTGAGGTCATCTTCGGTGCCAACATCGGTACCACCATCACATCATGGATTTTCAGCCTTGCGGGCATTGAAAGTGACATGTTCTTCATCAAGATGATGAAGCCAGTCTACTTCTCCCCAGTTCTCGCATTCATCGGCATCGTCATGAAAATGATGTCCAAGAGCGAACGCAAGCATACCATCGGTACCATCTTCATCGGCTTCGCCGTTCTGATTTTCGGTATGGACATGATGGCCGGTGCTGTTGAGCCGCTGTCGGAATCCGAAGCATTCAAAAACATTCTTGTAAAATTTGATAATCCCATCCTTGGTCTTCTCTTCGGTACAGTTGTTACCGCAGTTGTACAGTCCTCTTCCGCATCCGTTGGTATTCTCCAGGCACTGGCACTGTCCAGCTTCATTCCGATCAGTACAGCAATTCCGATCATCATGGGACAGAATATCGGTACCTGTATCACGGCAATCCTTTCCGCCATCGGCGCCAACACGAATGCAAAGCGTGTTTCCATTGTGCATCTGGTCATCAAAGTCCTCGGTGCGGTTGTTCTTATAACGGTATTCATTCTCGTCAGCACATTTATTAAACCCGCAATCCTCTCTGAAGGAGCGACCGTTTTCAGCATCGCTGTTATTCATACCATTTTCAACGTCATCAATACTGCAATGCTGATGCCGGCAAAGAAAATGCTGCTTCGTATTACGGAAAAGCTCGTTCCCGAAAAGGA
>SVRM01000057.1 GCA_015064785.1 Oscillospiraceae bacterium | reverse complement strand
TCGAGCACCTCAACCTTGCCATTATCCAGATCGACACGAAGCTGGAACGCGGTGGTGAAATCGGCATTGCGAATGATATAGCGGAAATACCCGTCAATAAAGCCATGTCCGATGCCGTTTCCGCTTTTGATGTCTGCAGGTACATATTCCGCAAGCTCTGTCAGCGATACAATACTGTCTACCTTGCCGCTTTCCATGTCGTAGCGCATGATGTCGGAATCGAGAAGTGACTGTTTGCCGGAGAGATAGTAGATGGCGTTATTGTGGTAATGGATGTCGCCCACTTTATTGTAGCCGCCGAAGGGACATCCGGCATCCTTTGTGTGAGCACACAGCGGATCGGTGCAAATCGGCGTGGAGGTTCCTTTCGCCGGATTAAACAGCGCAGGGGTGGTTATACCGTCCACCTTCATGTCTGTCAGCAGAAATGTATCAAAAAACGCATCGTGGTTGGTTTCGTTTTTGCTGCAAGCGGTGCAGAGCAGGAGTATCATAATTGTGAGTACCAATACTGTTTTCTTCATAGGTTCATACCGTCCTTTCACCTATACTGACAACGTTTTCCCCGGAATCTGCCATTGCCACATCAATTTTCCTCAATCCCCTGCAATAGCCGGATCACACCGTCCTCACCGAGCTCCGCCTTCCAGTACATCGGTGTCCGCCACGGCGCCTCGCCGTTCATTTCACCTTGGACATTGGCGCGGTGCGACAATCGCGGTATCACCCACAGCACCGACAAACCAGAGATCAAGATCGGGGTCTTCGTTTTTCCACACAGTTTCCTCGCCTGTCGCAAGGTCGATGCGGTGCAGCTCGCCTGCATATTCGCTGATGTAGTCACGCATGACGTTTTCTCGTCCGTTGAATTCTTCATGGGAGCCATAGTAGGTGATCTCATATGGAATATACCACAGTGCGCCGTCCATGATCTGCGGCTGCATAACATCACGGACAAGTAGTTCACAAGCACCGTTTTCATAGCGGTAAACACAGCAGGTCGTGACGGGCGTTTCGGTCTCATAGGTGACGGTGTGTGTCTGATCGTTGCAGAACAGGTACTGCGCGCCATCCACGGTGTAGACCATGGCAGGCGACAGCCCGTCGCAAAGAACCTCGGTTTTTGCAAGCGTTTCGCGGTCAATGACCGTCAGCGGACCGTCGTAATTGATCATGTAATAGTTCTCCGCATCCATATAAAACTTATTGTCCACGCGGTATTTGTCATCGAGCACCGGCTCACCCTCACCGCCCGAGGATTTGACACGCATCAGCCGCATATACTGATCGTCATACGTTTCATAGCCGCCCTTGATGAAATCTTCGTTGTACACACCCTGTACATAGTAGATCATACCGTCATAGACATAAATCGGCGCGTTGAACAGCGGTCCCGACGTGGAATAGGTCGTGATGCGCTTCATGGCGGAGGGATTTTCGGGATCAAAGCGGTAAATCGAACGCTTCATCGAATCGGTATGATCGACGTTTTCCGCGCGGGTCGCCATGTAGATGTACTTGCCGTCCGATGCGTACGTTGTCGAAATATCAACGAGATTCTGCGGGCAGACCGAGTACCATATTTTTTTCTTTTCGTCATATTCCTTATGCGAGCACAGCGGGTCAAAGCACAGCGGAACCTCGGTATCGAGTGCCGGGTTGAAGTTGCCGCTGTGGTAGCCGTAAAAATAGAAATTATTTCCGTGCCGGCAATATGTCATGGTGGTAGTGTGCGGCGGGAGTATTTCGGGTGAGGAATGACAGCCGCACAGAAGCGACAGACAGAGCAGTACAAGGAAAACGAGAATCCGTAATTGATATTTCATGGTTGTAATTCCTTTCTATTATGTTCTCATACCCATATAGACAACATTATATCATAAATCTGCGAATAATAAATAAAAATCCGAACGAATTTCGATTGACGAAATCGTTCGGATGTGTTATGTATGGTGACGCGCAGCGACCTGAATTTCCCGGTTTTCATGCCGCAATGCAGTCTGACTACGGGGTTTCGCATATGAAAATGCCCGTCGGAAGAAGGGCAATGGAGAATTTCCGGACTGCATGAATGCAGTTCTTGGGGCTGAGGCACGTCCCGACTGTCCCACTTCCGTTTTACCAAGGGACAGTCGAGGACGCCTGTCCCCGCAATATGTGTCCGAGTTATTTTTTTGCAATCAGCAAAAGCGTTCCCTCAACACCGACGGTGCAGTACAGCACCTCGGAAAAGCCCGCCTGCATCAGCATATCGGCTTCGTCATACGCCATCTTCGGACGGTCGACATGGACAAAATCGTCCTCGCCGATGTCAAGGTTCATCGCGCGGCGGATGCGCCAGTGTTCCTCGCACATGTCGACCTCTTCCTCACATGCGGCAAAGTAATCGCATTGCAGAAACACGCCGCCCACCTTGAGTGCCTCTCTGACGCGGCGGAACAGCGGCAGCTTTTCCGCAAGTGAGAAATGATGCAGGGATTCCACCGATACAGCGCAGTCATATTCCTCCGTTCCGAGCGGAACCTCAAAATAACTACCCATTCTGACGGTGATATCCTTGTCCGGATGCTTGGCATACAGCTGGTCAACCAGCGCCTGCGTCATGTCCACGCCGACCACACGCGGAAATCTGCGTCCCGTTTCGCGGCACAGACGGTCCAGCGCATCCAGCTCCAATCCCGTGCCGCAGCCGAGATCCAGCAGCGCTTCGCAGTCCTCCGGAATGTGAGAAACCGTCACATCATAGCAGGCGGAAAACTGCTGCATATGCGCATCATAGCCGTCACCGCGAACCGTAAAGAAGTCGGACATTTCCTCCGCTGCTCCCCGTTCACACATCCGCGCAATGTACGCACGGGTATCTTCCAGATGCTGCCTCAGATCGGTGCGCAGCGGCGGGAGCGCACTGTAATGCTTTGTAATCATTGTGGAACCTCTCCTTTTATTTTTCGGCAGTCCCGCACAGCGCACATGCGGCTTCCAGTGCGCGGTCAATGTCGGGAAGCAGGTGATCCTCGCCGATTTCACGGTCAAAGCCGGCACGCTTCATGGCAGCAAGAGGCTGTTCGTTGACATGGGAGAGCAGCAGTGTGATGCCGCGCTCGTCGCAGACGGACTTGATGGCACGGAGTGCACGCATGGCGGAAATATCAAGCGTATGGACACCGCGCATACGCAGAATCATGACTTTGATGCCGTCCCGGATCGGAAGTGCGCGGAAGGTATCGGAGGATGCAAAGAACATCGGACCTTCCATTTCGTAAACGGCAGTCCCGTCGGGAATGTTCTTGCCTTCTTTGTGGACATGTTCTTCGTTGTATGCGTCGGCGGCGGTCCATGTACGGACATGCGTGACATCCGCCATGTGCTTCATAAAGAGAACAACCGCGAGCAGCATACCGACTTCAATGGCAACAACCAGATCAAAGACCACAGTCAGTACAAACGTAACAACGAGAACCAGAATGTCAGCCGGCTGTGCCGTCTTGCAGATTTCGACGAAATGGCGCCATTCACACATGTTGTACGCAACGACAAACAGGATAGCCGCAATGATGGGCATCGGAATCCATGCGGCAAACGGCATCAGAACAACCAGAACCAGAAGCAGTACCAGTGCATGAACGATACCGGCAACCGGTGTTCTGCCGCCGTTCTTGACATTCGCCGCGGTACGTGCGATCGCACCTGTTGCGGGAATGCCGCCGAACAGACCCGATGCGATGTTGCCAAGCCCCTGCGCAATCAGTTCGGTGTTGGAATTGTGGTGGTCGGAGATCATGCCGTCGGAAACGACACAGGAGAGAAGCGATTCGATTGCCGCAAGCACGGCAATGGTCACGGCAGACGGCAGAAGCTCGCCGATCAGCGCAAAGTCAAAGGCGGGGATGGACGGTGTTGGCAGGGTACGTCCGATTTCATACAGATCGCCGATGGTGTTGACCGGCATACCGGTCAGCTTAACCGTGGCTGTGCCCACAACAACGGCAATCAGCGAGCCGGGAATCTTTTTGCCGACAACGGGGACATAGGGCCATGCAATCAGAATCGCAAGACCAATCACGCCGACCAGCAGAGCTATTGGCTGAAATGTGCCGATAGAGGACGCAACCGCTTCCAGCTTTTCCATCGTTTCCACGGCATGGGTACCGGGGGCAAAGGTCAGTCCGAGAAAGTCCTTGATCTGTCCGATGACAATGGTCAGCGCAATACCGGAGGTAAAGCCGGTGGTAATGGTGTAGGGAATGTACTTGATGAGCGAACCGAAGCGGCAGATACCCATCAGAATGAGCATAATACCGGCCATCAGTGTGGCAATAACAAGACCTTCCGTGCCGAACTGTGCGACGATGCCGGCGACAATCGTTGCAAAGGCCGCGGTCGGACCGGAAATGTTGACACGGCTGCCGCCGAAGAAGGAAATCACAAAACCGGCGACAATGGCGGTGTAAATACCCTTTTCGGGCGAAACACCGGAAGCAATGGCAAGCGCGATGGACAGCGGCAGCGCAATGATGGCGACAATGACACCGGCGATCAGATCGCGCGTCAGCGCCGATGCATTGTACCCGCGCATGGCATCACGGGAAAAGAGCTTGGGCTGAAAGAGTTTCATATCAGGAGCCTTTCTGAAATTGATGTAAAATTTTGGGTATAACAATAATATTATATCGCATTCTATCGGAATATACAAGATGTTTTTTCAAACTTATCGAAATTTTTGCATATTCCTGCGTTCAAGTTGACAAAGACAAAAATCCATGTTATAATGTTAAAAATTCACATAACATATCTTCAGTTATTCATGCAAAATTTATATGACAGGAGTATTATCATGAAACACACCAAAAGACTGTCAGCAGCCGCCATACTCGCACTTTTGCTTTTGCAGACGGCATCCTGCGCATCTGACAACAATGGGACGACAGAAGATACGGTTCAGGACACACAGACCGGGACGGAAGCGGTCACCATCGATCAGAAGGCAGCAGACAAGGCAGATTATTTTGCGTCTCTGCAGCCAATTTCCGCCCCCGACACCGAGATTGCTTTCGCGGCGATCAATATCGGTTCGGAGGAAATGGGCATCAATGATATTGCAACCGATGCGGAAAACGGCGCGAAGATGAACGATGCTGTTTATGCCCGCAACCGTGAGATAGAGGAAAAGCTCGGTGTCAAGCTCATCTGCAACGGCTTTGATTCCGATTCCGATCTCCAGAGCGCCGTTTCCAACGATACGCTTTCCGGCGAGGGCTTCTACGACGTTATCAATGCAAAGACACATATTCAGGCGGTCTTTTTCAATAACGGTTATCTCATGGACCTGTCCGGTGTGCCGAATCTGCAGCTGGAGCGCGAATGGTGGAACCGCGACGCAAACGAATCCTTTACCATCGGCGGACTGCAATTCCTGCTGCTGTCTCCGCTCTGCCACTATGCAGACTCCGTTGCCTGGTTTGTCATGTTCAACAAGGCGCTGTTTAACGATTATGACCTTCCCGATCCCTATCAGATGGTTCGCGACGGCACATGGACGCTCGATGCCATGTATGAAATGATGAAAGTGATTCCGCTTGATTCCAACGGTAACGGTCAGACCGACGGCGACGATATGTTCGGCTGTGTTGCGCAGATGTTTGACGCGCTGGCACTGACAACGTCCTTCGGCTGTAAGATCTTTGACAAAGATGCAAATGACGTTCCGCAGTTCGTTCTGCCGGACGAGGCAAACTTTGACAAAATGCAGGTCGTCTCCGACTTCTTCTCCGACACCGCACGCACCATTGTTGTCAACCACAGCATGTACAAGGGTCATGATGATCCGTGGAATACGCTGTGGGCAGGCAAGTTTGCAGAAGGCAAGGGTCTGTTCATGTTCAACTGCCCCGGCAACCTTGGCAGCTTTACCGATATGGCGCAGGATTTCGGTATTCTGCCGATGCCGAAGTACAATGCCGATCAGAAGGAATACTACACGATGACCTCCATCTGGTTCACGACCTCCCTGTCCGTTCCGAAGGTACACGGTGCTGACAACGGCGATATCGGTACGGTGCTGGATGCGATGTCCTATCTGTCCCATGTCGATGTTGAACCGACCTTTGCGGAAACTTATTTGCAGAACCGCTACATCCGCGATGAAGAATCCGCTGAAATGCTGAACATCATTACCGCCTCCAAGCAGTATGACCCCGGCTTTGTCTTCAACTGGTCCTCCGCCATCACACTGCCGCAGAACTGTGTTGAGCAGGGGGGTGACAAGCTCGCATCGACCATCGAAAAAGCGCGCAAGGGCATTGAAGCCGGTATCAAGAAAACCGTTGAATCCGCACAGGATCTGATGAACGAATAACGGTAAAGAGGAAAACACTATGAAAATTCTGGTTACGGTCCCGGTTGGAGGCAACCGCGACAAATATTTCCCGCCCAAGCTGATGGCACGTCTTGATGCCATGGGTGATGTTATGAAAAATCCGCACGGCCGTCAGTATACCCGCGACGAGCTGAAGGAAATTCTGCCCGACATGGATATCGTCGTCACGCACTGGGGTTCGATCCAGTATGACGCAGAAATGCTTGACTGCGCACCGAAACTGAAGCTGCTGGCACACTGCGCCGGTACCGTCGCGCACATCGCAAGTGAGGAATGCTATGAACGCGGCATTCCCGTTCTCAGCGCCAATCCGATCATGGCAAAATATGTTGCAGAGGGTGCGCTTGCCTACATCCTGTCCGGCATCCGTGCTGTCCGCGCCTATGACGGCAACATGCGCCGCGGACTATGGCATCAGAACATGCCGCAGACCCGCACCATCGTCGGCGGTGAGATCGGTCTTGTGGGACTTGGCACGGTCGGACGCAATCTGCTTGACATGCTCCGTCCCTTCGGCTGTACTGTCAAGGTATTCGACCCGTATCTGCCCGCAGGTGCGCTGGATGCATGGGAATTTGCAGAGCGCACGTCGTTTGAGGAAGCCATGAACAATCCCGTTGTTTCCATTCATGCCTCCCAGACACCGGAAACCTACCATATGATCAACGCCGAAGCGCTTGCACTGATGCCGGATGACGCATTGCTGGTCAATACCGCACGCGGTTCCCTCATCGATATCGAAGCGCTGATTGCAGAGCTTACATCCGGCCGCATCCGCGCGGTACTGGATGTCTACGAGCGCGAAGGTGTTCCGCAGGATGAGCGGCTGCTTGCCTGCGAGAACAATCTGATCCTCCAGCCGCATCTGGCAGGAATGCCGTCCGGTTCTGCAATGACCGCGGCAATCCTTGACGATCTGGATCGCTTTTTGCACGGAGAGGAACTGCACCTGACGGTTTCCCATTCCCAGTATATCCACATGACTCAGGAATAAGCGGAGCCGATTCCGCCGAAATAAATGCAACGAAAGAAAGGAAACAAGCGTATGAAACAACATCTATCCCTTTTTCTTCTCTGCACAGTCCTCATCGGCGCGCTGCTGTCCTGCGGCGAAACAGACACCCCCGGTACCACACCAGATGAAACCCAAGGAAACACAGATGCATCCACTGCTGCTGTTACGGAAGCCGTGATTACAGACGGACTGCCCGACACGGATATGCAGGGATTCGAAATGCGGTTCCTCAACGCAACGGGAGACTCCCTGACATGGGCAAATGTCCAGCTGGATGCAGAGGCCGCCAACGGTGACCTGATCAATGACAGCATTTTCGAGCGGAATTCCTATATTGAGGAGCGATTCAACTGTACACTGAACTATGTTTCCGAACCGTGGCACGATATCAGCACCGGCTATCAGAAGATTGTCATGGCCGGCGATAACCCCTATGACATCATCATGCTGTACGGTATCGACGTCGCAGGTAAGATCGACCAGATGGCGGATATGACGCACATCCCGCATCTCAGCCTCGACCGGGAATGGTGGAATCCTCATGCAACCCGGACCTTCCGCATCGGCGACAAGCAGGTCGCTGCCGCAGGAAACTTCTCCCTCAGCTACGTTTCCACGGCGAACTGTCTGCTGTTCAACAAGACCATTCACGATGAAATCAACCTCGAAACCTCGCTTTACGATACCGTCCGCACCGGAAAATGGACCACGGACGAGTTCTTCCGTGTCTGCCGTCTGGCAGAAAAGGACCTCAACGGCGACGGTGCCATGGATGAAAATGACCGCATGGGCGTTACGGGTACCGTCAAGGCGTTCCACCATCTGCTGGTCATCGGTGCAGGTCTGCATTACGTCACCATGGATGAGGAAAACTTCCCCGTATTTGATGCGGTCAGCAACGAAAAGCTCGTCGGCTTCATCGGCCAGGTGCTTCAGCTTGAGGAAAATGACCCCAATGCGTTCTTCTGGCCGACAACGGTTGACGGTATGGATTATCCCGTCGATTTTCAGGCGGGCGGATGCATGTTCTATGTCACATGGCCGCACAACATCACCGCGCTGCGCGATATGAAGGACGACTTCGGCATCATCCCCGCGCCCAAGTATGACGAGGCGCAGGACACCTATTATGCGAACATGGCAAACGGTGAAGTGGCAACGCTGCCGCGCTCCTACGATCCGGACCGTCTGGAAAACATCGGAACGCTGCTGGAGGCAATGAGCTTCTACACGCAGAAGGAAATCGTTCCCACATACAAAAATGTGCTTCTGGAAAACAAGGTTGCACGCGACGAGGACTCCTCCGAAATGCTGGACATCGTCTTCGGCGGCATTACCTTTGACTACGGCATCAACGTCTGGCAGGAACACATCGGCAACAAGATTATGTCCGACATCTTCTTAAAGAAGAACAATGCGGTTGTTTCCACGCTGGAAAAGATGCAGAATGCCGTTACGGTACAGATCGAAAAGCTCCGCGAAACCGTCGCAGATATGCCGTAAATCACCTGCGGGGCAGGAAAAGAGAGAAGGGGTTGTTGCAAGTTGAAAACTTGCGGCAACCCGGGGTCACGAAGTGACCCGAATTTTCCGATTTTCATGCAAAAATTGCATGAAAATGCCCCTCAGCTGAGGGGCAAGGAAAACTTCTAAGGAGGTGTTGCAAGAACTTGCAACACCTCGGATTTTTTTATGCTTTGAGAAAGCATGAAATGAAAGGATATCCCCACGCAAAAACTTTGGCTGCCGAATGCCTGATGCATTCGGCAGCCGATATTGATTACTGTGCCAGTACGCGGAACAGCTCTCCGAGGAGCGCGTCGCGGTGAATATGCGTCACGCGGCGGATGGTCGGACGGTTGTTGGTATATGCGTAGTAGCCGTCATATTCGGGAATGGGCGCAGGCTCCAGAACCGAGGTCATAAAGCGGTCACCATCGTTGAGCAGCCAGGCGGCAGCGGTGACATCCCAGATGACGCGGCTCCATACACGGCCGGCAGCGTAGGTTTCCGCTTCCTCGACGGTGTGATCGATGAGGTAGTCACACAGCGCATTCTTGCCGCGCAGCCAGTATTCCAGCTCCGGCTGTGTCGTGTAGA
Source organism: Oscillospiraceae bacterium (assembly GCA_015064785.1). GTDB lineage: Bacteria > Bacillota > Clostridia > Oscillospirales > CAG-272 > RGIG3925. Next base: position 12,767 of record SVRM01000057.1, on the reverse strand, counting down.
AAGCGGAAACAACACCCATACACGGCAGCTGAACGACCGGTGCGCCGCAGCCGAAAATGACACGTGCGGCAGCGACATCCTGCCAGAGATTGAATTCCTTGGTGTCGGGCCAGGACTTGTCGTGACCGCCCAGCCAGACAATGACAATGCGGTCGATGATTTCGGGGTTGTACAGAATGGCGGACGCGACATTGGTGATCGCACCGATGGCAACGACATACAGCGGATGTTCCGGCGTATACTGCATCGCAAGATCACACAGATGGTCGGCGGCGGGAGACGGCACCGGTGTCTTTTCGTCGGGCATATAGGTGCGGCTTCCGCGGTGCGTGATTGCCTTCTTTTCCGGCATTCCCATCAGAGACAGCAGATTGAGAATCTCATCATAGCTTTTTTCCATGCCGTCCTCGGGCGAGGTGGAATTGTTGTTGAAAAACGGCGCGGCATACAGCGCTTTCACATTGAACTTTTCATGCTTGATCATCAGGGACAGCGCATACTGGTCGTCGATTTCATTGTAGGTATCGGTATCGAGAACACAGTCGACGGGACCCGTGGGAACATTCAGATTGATAAGACGTTGAGCTTCTGTCATAACAAAGAGATCCTTTCTGTAATATGTTTTTCTTTAGTATAACGGATTTGGGCAAAAATTGCAAGAGGTTTTGAAAAAAACAGTCGGAAAGTACGCAGACTTTTGATTTTATCTTGATTTCATGCCGCCGATTGTGATATAATGTAAGAAAATCTATCCATCAAAGGAGAAAACCACCATGATGAGAATGGAACCCATCGAAAAGTGGATCTGGCTGCCGCATGAGCAGTATCCGACCCACCAGACCACCCGTCAGAACATTTCCGATGCAGCGGATACCTATGCCGTCTGTCAGATCAAAAAGACGTTTTCCGCCGGAAAAGCCATCCGGGAAATGGACGTGCGTTTTTCCGCCGACACTGCGTTTGTGCTGTATCTGAACGGCGCGCATCTTGCCACAGGTCCCTCCAGCATCGGCGGCGACTTTCTGTTCAATGAGCGTGTTTATCCGCAGCAGTATGCAACCGAGCTGCATCTGACACAGGACGACAGCGCGGCATTTGCCGACGGCACCGCAGACTTCTTCGCGGTGGTCAAAATGCAGCCGACGCGCATGTTTGAAATGTCCCACGGCCACGGCGGATTTTTCTTAACCGCACATGTGACCTTTGAAGACGGCACAAAAACGCTGTTTTTAACCGACGAAACCTGGGATATCCGCTATATGGGCGCCTACGTAAAGCCGTATCGCTATGACGGCACTGTCGCAAACGAGGATTGGGTCAAGGCGGAAAACATCCCCAACATCTGGCACAGCCTGACCTCCCCGCTGGAGCCCTGCACCGAACACACCGTCATCCCGTCAGACAATGTCATCACGGCTGCCCCCGGCGAAACCGTCACCCGCACGATGGAAATGGACAAAATCTACGCGGCATACATCACAGCAAACGCAAAGACGACAGGTCCCCTCCGCGTCAAGGTCTGGGCATCGGAAACCGGCGAGCGCGGCTCGGGAGAAGAATATCTCTTTACCGAGGACACCTGCTACCGCGGCTTTGACATCCATTCCGCAGGCGCACTGATTGTGGAAGTGACCAACGAAGGCGACGCTCCCGCAGCGGTTGCGATGGGCATCATCGCAACGCATTATCCGATTCATGTCCATGCAAAAACCGTCACCTCCGACGACGATCTCAATCTTGTCACCGATGTCTGCGCACATACGCTGAAGTACTGCCGGCAGACCCTGCATTTAGACAGCCCGCGTCACTGCGAGCCGATGGCTTGTACGGGCGACTATTACATTGAAGCAATGATGACGCAGTTCACATACGGCGATCAGACCCTCTCCGCGTTTGACGTCCGCCGCACGGCACAGCTGCTGCGCTACCGCGACGGCCGTATGTTCCACACAACCTATTCCCTGATCTGGGTACAGATGCTGTGGGATGTTTATATGCTGACCGGAGACAAGACGCTGCTTTCCGACTGTGAAGACGCGCTGACCATCCTGCTTGCACGCTTTGCGACCTATGTCGGCGACAACGGCATCATCGAAAATCCGCCGGACTATATGTTCATCGACTGGCTGTATCCGGACGGCATCAACATGCACCATCCGCCCAAGGCACTCGGTCAGTCCTGCATGAACATGTACTACTACGGCGCACTGATGACCGCTGTCAAGGTCTACGAGACACTCGGCGAGGATGCCATGGCAGAAATGAACCGCGCAGCCGCAGCATCGCTTCAGAAGGCTGTCTGCGAGATTCTTTATGACAAGGAACGCGGACTGTTTTTTGAAGGACTGAACACACCGACGGCAGAACATCTTGTCAACGACTGGTCGATGCCGCAGAATGTCGAAAAGTGCTACTACCGCAAGCACGCCAATGTCCTCGCGGCATATTTCGGCATCGTGGACCGCAATACCTGCCGCGCCCTGCTCGAAAAGGTCATGACCGACGAGAGCCTTGGTGAGCTGCAGCCGTACTTTACGCACTTTTTGCTCGATGCAGTCTACAGAAACGGTCTGCGCGCAGAATATACCGACACGATTCTCCGTCAGTGGGTCGAACCGTGCCATGATTGCTCCAAGGGTCTGGCAGAGGGCTTTATTGCACCGGAGGGCTATCACTTTGACCACAGCCATGCATGGGGCGGCACTCCTGCCTATGCGCTGCCGCTGGCACTGTCGGGACTGAAGCTGCTTGCACCTGCCTATGAGAAGATTTCGCTTGATCCCGACCTGCTTGGTCTTGCATCGGCACATGTAGAAATACCCACGCCGCACGGCATGATCGTCATCGATATGCACCGCACCGAAACCGGAGAGACTGCGGTGGAAACGGTCATTCCCGACGGCATCACCGTTGTATAAAACGCAATCAAATGCAGATATCGGAAAATAGGAGGAACGATCATGAGATCTTATCTATCATTTTTACTTGCCGCTTTCTTGTTGATGACAGCTTTTGTTTTGCCGGTATCTGCGGCACATCCGGGAGACATCGCGGGCAAATACTACAGCACTGACATTGTCACAACGCTGAACGGCACGGAAATCGATGCCATCAACATCGGCGGACAGACGCTGATTTCCGCAGAAGATATGCGGTATTTCGGCTACAGTGTCATCTGGAATGGCGAAGAACGCACCCTGCGCATCACCCAAACTACAGCACAGATCAAAAATCCGCCTGCGGTTGTCCGATCACAAAAGCCGTCCGGAACGGTCATCGGCAATTACTATGTTACAGACATCGTCACCTATCTGGAAGGTACACCGATCACTGCGTGCAACATCGGCGGCAGGACCTACATCCATGCAGAAGCGATGCGCAGCTGGGGGTATACCGTCAACTGGCGCGGGGATGCCCGCAGACTGGAAATCACCAGCCCGATTCCGGCAGATTATGTTTATCGCATTCCGATGTCCCTGGGTGCAGAAAAACTGGAAGGCGACGCGGCAGTCGGGGCTTTCTCCGTCCGCTATACCAAAGACGGCATCACCGGTATGGGGGATGCGGACTTCTTTGATCTTGCAATGCAGTCCGATGGCGGCGTCTATACCTTCTCGATGGCATTTTATCAGTACGCCGGTCTGTTTTATTCCGGCGCACTGTTCGCACAGCTGGATCCGCTGGTCAGTCAGAGCTATGACGGTTCCGTTGTGCGCGATCCGGCGACACTGTACGACGAGATCGGCGAAGTGCTGACAGTCACCGTCAACGGACACCGTGCCGAAGAAATTGTCATCCGCACCGGAGCCGGCAACGGTCATCTCGATTATGACATTGAGGTTCACGGTCTGCCGCATCTGACGGAACAGCAGCTTTCCGAGGTGACGCTGACCCTCGGAACACCGGAGGGCGAACCGTATCCTCTGAACACAGAATACTAATATAATCTACAGGAGAACCATTATGTCACGCTGGCAAATCATACGAGACGGTCATGCCGTCGCCTGGGATGTCATCCCCGGGGATACGCATACCGATGATATTGAAATGGCAGGCTTTGGCTGTGCACAAGTCGTCACCTACGGTATGACGGAGGACGGCTTTCTGCTTGAGCACCACCCTGTCTTCCCAACCCTGCGCACCAGACCCAACAACACCCACGCATCCTATCAGATGGCAATCCCCGCCGATCACCTTCCGCGTCTGACCGCTGGCGGCGAAATGCTTGCCGAAACGCTTCTGCGCGCAGAGCTGGACGGCACGCTGTATCTGGAAACAACAGCGGCGGACGGCACCTTGAAGATGGCACACCGCTGTTACCCCTCGGCACAAAAGCGTCTCTGCTTTGAGCGCATCACCGTCCGGAATACATCTTGCGTCCCCGTTTCCCTCGACATCACCGCTCCCGACCGTGTCCTCGGACGCGATATGGGACCGATGGGCATCAATCTCATCGAATATTCCACCGATTTTGCACCGGTCACGCTTATGCCGGGCGCGGAATACACCTATTCCATTGCCATTTCGGGACGTGTTGCAAACGAGGGCATTCCGACAGAAGATGCAGACGATGCCCTGCGCGACCGCCGTGAAACCGTTTGCCGCCTGACGGAGCCGATGCAGCTGGATACCGGTAATCAAACGCTCGATACCATGTTCCGCTTTGCCAAGCTCCGTGCGGGCGAGAGCATTTTTGACACACGCTTCGGTTACGGCAAGCTCCATGCGCCCGGCGGCTTCAGCTACTATGCCGCAACATGGTGCAACGACCAGGTTGAATACGCCGGTCCTTATTTTGCCTACACCGGCGACCCGGTTCTGCTCGATGCTGCCATGAACGCCTACCGCATGTACATTCCGTTCATGTGCGATGCGTATCTGCCGATTCCATCTTCCGTCATCGCGGAGGGCGTAGACTTCTGGAACGGTGCCGGAGACAGAGGGGATGCGGCAATGTACCTCTACGGTGCGTCCCGCTATGCACTGACCACGGGTAACCGGGACATTGCAGAGGAACTGCTTGGCGCAATTGAATGGTGCGCGGAATACTGTGAGCGGCAGAAAAACGCCGCCGGTGTCATTGCCTCCGATGCGGATGAACTGGAAAACCGCTTCCCGGCGGGCGATGCCAACCTCTGCACCTCCACGCTGACCTATGCCGGTCTGCTCGGACTGGCGGCTCTTGAGCGTGCCTTTGGCTGTGAGGACAAGGCCGCGCTGTTTGAAGCCCGTGCGGATGCCCTTGCCGCAGCCATTGAAGCCCATTTCGGTTATGCCCTGCACGGCATGGAAACCTATCGCTATTACGATGGCTGTGAAAAGCTCCGCTCGTGGATCTGTATGCCGTTGTGTGTCGGTCTGTACGGACGCACACGCGGTACTGTCGATGCACTCTGCTCGGAATACCTGATGAAGCCCGACGGATTTTTGACCGAGGAAGGCTCCGTCACCATCTGGGATCGCTCGACGCTGTATGCCCTGCGCGGCATTTTCGCATCCGGCGAGACGGAAACCGCACTCGATCTGCTGCTGCGGTATTCGACCAACCGGCTGCTCGGTGAACGTGTTCCGTATGCCGTTGAGGCATATCCGGAGGGCGGCAGACGACAGCTGTCCGGCGAATCGGCGCTGTACTGCAAGGTCATCACCGAAGGTCTTCTGTGCATGATCCCGACGGGACTGCACAGCTTCACAATCAAGCCAACCCTGCCTCAGGGGCTTGACCATCTGTACCTGCGCAATATCCGTGCCCACGGCGCATCCTTTGATGTCCTTTTGGAGCGGGAGGGCTGGCGTGTTGTCCGCGCGGACGGCACCGTGCTCGGCGAAGGTACAAACGGCGTCATGGGTGAAATTACTGTCTGATTTTCAGTTTATCTCGGAGATATTTTACTATGCAAGCAACTGCCCTTGGTGAGACACCAAGACAACAATTTCTGCGCGGTCTGCGCGACGGTGTTCCGATCGGACTCGGTTATCTGTCGGTCTCGTTTGCGTTCGGCATTACGGCCGTTTCGCGCGGCGTTCCCGGCTGGATCGCCCTTCTGATCTCGATGACCAATCTGACCTCCGCCGGTCAGCTGGCAGGACTGGACTTAATGGTCATCGGCTGTGCGATGGGCGAAATGATCCTGACCCAATGCGTCATCAATCTGCGGTATGCGCTGATGAGCGTTTCCCTGTCGCAGAAGATGGATGCCACTGTCCGCCTGCGTGACCGCTTCCTCATCGCCTTCGGCAACACCGACGAGGTCTTTGCCGTTGCATCCGGACAACCGGGCAAGGTCGGCCGATATTACCTGTTCGGTCTGATCGTCGCGCCGTACATCGGCTGGTCATCCGGTACCCTGCTGGGTACCGTCGCATCGGGACTTCTGCCCGAATCGGTCATGGCGGCACTCGGCATTGCCATTTACGGCATGTTCGTCGCCATCGTCATCCCGCCGGCAAGAAAGAGCCGTGCGGTGGCGCTGGTTCTCGGCGGTGCTGTCGCGCTGGCGTGCGCGTTCCGCTATCTGCCCGTACTCAACCGGGTGTCGGGCGGCTTTGTCATCATCATCTGCGCTGTGATCGCGGCATCGCTCGGTGCGATTTTTGCGCCGATACCGGACGAGGACGGGGAGGAGGGTGAATCCGCATGACAACATCCGTTCCAATGCTCCTGCTTTACACCTTCGTCATGGCGGCGGTGACGTATCTGATCCGGATGCTGCCTCTTGTCGTGTTCCGAAAGCCCATCCAAAACCGCTTCATCAAGTCATTTCTGTATTATGTGCCGTATGCCGTGCTGGGTGCTATGACCTTCCCGGCAATCCTCTACTCGACCTCGCATCTGGCATCTGCCGCCGTCGGTCTTGCCGTCTCCGTCATCCTCGCATGGTTCGGACGGGGTTTATTGACCGTTGCCGTCTCAGCATGTGCCGCAGTCTATCTGACCGAATGGCTGATGCTGCTGCTCTGATATGCAAACTTCACAAAAACACCCCGTGATACGGCATGAACCGTTCACGGGGTGAAAATTTTCGATTATTCAAACAACGGTGTGGAAAAATACCGTTCTGCCGTATCGGGAAGCACGGTCACAACCGTCTTGCCCGGTCCCAGCAGCTTTGCCAGCTTCATTGCCGCCGCGACGTTGGTTCCGCTGGAAATGCCGCAGAGAATGCCTTCCTTCAGCGCAAGATCCTTGGACACCTGAAGCGCTTCCTCGTCCTTGACAATGCAGATATCGTTGTAGATTTCCGTGTTGAGAATGGCGGGAATGACACCGTCGCCGATGCCCATCTGCACATGCGTGCCGATGGAGCCGCCGGACAGAATCGCCGCATTTTCCGGCTCCACTGCCCAGATCGTGATGTCGGGATTTTCCGCCTTGAGCGCTTCGCCGATGCCGGTGATGGTACCGCCTGTACCGATGCCGGAGCAGAAGCCGTGGATCGGACCGCCGACGTCATCGAGAATTTCTTTGGCAGTCTGACTGCGCTGAATGGCGGAATTCGCCGGATTCTCAAACTGCTGCGGAACAAAGACATGCGGGTCTTCTTCCTTCATGCGCAGCGCGGTATGCAGACATTCCTCGATGCACGCGCCGATGTTGCCGGCATCATGGATCAGAATGACCTCGGCACCGTAGTGCTCAACCAGAAGTCTGCGCTCCATGGATACAGAGTCGGGCATGATGATCTTTGTTTTATAGCCGCGGACCGCACCGACCAGTGCAAGACCGATACCCTGGTTGCCGGAGGTCGGCTCGACGATGATGGTATCGGGACCAATCAAGCCTTTGGCTTCGGCATCGCAGATCATATTAAACGCCGTGCGGGTCTTGATGGAACCGCCGACATTAAGTCCTTCAAATTTGACAAGAATCTCCGCCGCGTCGGGAGACGACAGACGCTGGAGACGGATCATGGGCGTATGTCCCATGGCATCAAGAATGGTATTATAGATCATGGTATGCTTTCCTTTGCTAACAGGATGAAATAGATACTATATTTTACCATAGAACATGACGCATTGCAAGTGGTTTTCCAAAATTCGCACAGGGAATTACAGTTTTATTGTGACATCGGCATCGTCACTTTGCACCTCGACCATCTTCCAGCCGGGACAGCGGATGCGCGTCATCCAGTATCCGAGGATGAACCGGTGAAACAGACAAAAGCATTTCCACGGCGGCAGCGGCAGTGATTTGCTCCATTTGGCACCGCTTATCCGGGCGATCAGCAAAATCAAAAGCCCGATGACAGCGGTGATATGATTGAACACAAGCAGTGACGGAAACAGAATGGGAATCGGGAAACGGAAGTCCTGCGGCTTTACAATGATTCTCATATTATTCTACCGTGATCTCCACCGTATCACCGTCGGCGGACTGTACCTCGACAAGCTTGCCGATGACACCCTGTTCAACAAGGAGCATGATCTGCTTCCAGTCGATATTGCCGATGATCTCATTGTGCATCTGTAATTGCGGAATCGCAAGTCCTGATTCCAGACAGATTTTTATCAGCGCAAGCGGCAGATTGACGCGGACAATGTCACCGTCGGAGGAATTGACCCGGATGCGCAGCATCATCTGATGGAAGGATTTGCGCTCTTCCGGCGGTGCAAGGCGCGTTTCGGGAACGTCCGGTTCTCCCCGAAGAAGAATATCGGTCGTAGTCCCATACAGCTCTGCAATCTGCGGCAGAAGCATGATATCGGGACAGGATTGATCATTCTCCCATTTGGAAACTGCCTGCGGGGAAACATTCAGCCGCTCCGCAACCTCATCCTGTGTCAGGTTTTTCTGCTTCCGCATCCGCTGCAGCCGTGCGCCGAGGGTTTCTGTTGTCATCATAAATTTTCGTTCTCCTGTTTTACATTGAATTCGGCGGCAAACTGCCTTCCGTTGAGATGATTATACGATATTCGAGCCGATTTTGGAATGGAGCGATGGTAGAAGCAGCGCAACCATTTGTGGATTTTCCCCGCAACCGTCGGTTGATTTTTGGATTTTATCATGATTTCCCCCTCTCAGAGGTTGTTTTTGGTGCATCCCAGGCACAAAATCGACCATGGTGTGCGAATCGCATGGAGTGCTTCACCCATCGTCGGAAAACAACGCCCGTGCAGATACCCAAGGTTGGTCACACCGTATCCACATTCCGTTTTGTGCAGCTCCACGGTGTGAATCCCGTGAAAACGCGGATTCCAATACGCATACAAAACGACATCTTCTGTGATAGTGGAAAAATCCTGTCTCCGATACTGCCGATAAGAGATTCCGTACTGCCGGCAGAAGCGGTAAAGTGCGCGCGGACGGGTACCCCACACCCCGCCCAGCCACAGTCCGAGCTGCGAGCAGGCATCGGCAATCTCCGCAAAGGAAACATCCATTCCAAGTGACAGCAGTGCATGGTAACAGGCGATGACCTCGCATCCGTTGTAGTCCATCGTTCTGCACCCGTACCGCATCCTGCGGACAGGCTCGTCACGCTGAGAACGGATATAGCCGGAAATCCGGAATGTCTCGTTATAGGCGCGATTTTTCTTGGCAAAATACCGACCGAGCACCGTCATCCCTCCCGCGTCATCAGCACCGCACGGCAAGGCGCTCCCTCGGCGATGCCGAGATGCAGCGGTACGGCACTCAAAAAATATCTCCCGTCTGTGACATGGGACAGTACCAGTCCCTCGAGCAGTACCACCTCTGCCCCAAGCAGGATCTTGTGTACTGCCATCGGTGCGTCGAGAGGACCGACCGACTGCGAATCCACACCGATCAGCCGGACACCGTGCCGGACAAAGACCGCAGCAGCCTCCTCCGTCACAATGGTCCTCCCGGCAAGCAGAATCCGCGCAGAACAGCCAAGTGCCTCTGCCGCAGACCAGATTCCCTCCGCCGCCTCCTCTGACAGTACACCGGAATACCGCGTGACATAACAACTCCCGATACATGCTGACAGATCGAGTTCTCCGACCGTTTTCCCGTCGGCAAAAAAGTGTGCCGGCGCGTCGATGTGCGTACCGTTGTGCGCACACATGGAAAATGATGACAGATTATAAAGCGCACCGTCCTCCATGCGCGAAAGCCTCTGCAGCTCCGGCGAAGGATCACCGGGATAAACCGCGCAGGACAGTACATTTTGCGAAATGTCGATAAGCATCTGATGACCTCCCATTTGTTTCTGCTATAATGATACCACAAATTCACGGTACCGTCAAGAAAATTGCAGAAAGCGTCTTGACAAACCCCATGGAATCCGATATACTGAATATAATCAATATATATAGGAAAGGACGATCCTCATGAAAGATCTGAAAGCATTTCAAAACCCGGCACTGCGCTATCGCGTATTCCCGATGACACACAACTGGATGGCCGATTACAATGCACACATGGATGCTTACCGTGACTACGGTTACGGCGGCGCCGTCACCAATGTCCCGTTTGAGGGCGGCTTTACCTCCTCGGAGGAGAATGTCCGGCGCTTTGGCACTCTGCTCGATGCCATGGACGAACACAACCTCGCCTTCTGGATCTACGACGAACACGGCTATCCGAGCGGACAGGGCGGCGGTCTGGTTCTGGACGGACATCCGGAATATGCGGCAAAGGGCTTCTATATGGTGCGCCGGATCGCCTATGAGCCGAAGCACATCCACTACCATCTCGACGATATCTCCGACAAGATCGTCTGGGCGGCAAAGTACCCCTTGTATATTCCGCGGCTTGACGACACCTATGTCCAGTTTGATAAAATGGAAGCGGTGCCGTTCACCGAAACGGAGGTTGTCTGTGACCTTGCCGAGCGCGAAATTCTGTACATTTTCTGCGTCAAGAACGCGCACGAGGGCTCCCACAGCACACACAACGTCTCCTCCTTCAAGCAGAATGTCAATGTCATGGACCGGCGTGCGGTCAAACGGTTCCTCGATCTCTGCTTTGAACCGATTGTAAAGACCATTCCCGATGCGTACCGCCGTGCCGTGGGCGTCTTCACCGACGAGCCGAGCCTGCATACCTCCTATGCCCGTGATTATGAGACATGGAACTATGCGCTGGCGCCGTGGGTCGACGGTTTGTTTGAAGCGTATGAGGCAGAGTACGGCGAATCGATGCTCCCGACGCTGCCGCTGCTCTTTGAAGGACAGCAGAATGCCTATCCTGTCCGTGTCAAGTTCTATGAGCTGGTAGGCAAGCTGGTTGCCGAGGCATATTCCGGTCAGATCGCGGCATGGTGCGAATCTCACGGCGGCGGCTTCTCCGGACATTATGTATGCGAGGAAGCCATCTGTCAGCATGTCATGCAGTACGGCAGCTACGTCCGTGTGCTGATGCAGGCAAGCTATCCCGGCATCGATGTCCTCTGCTGTTATCCCGAAATTTACGACTACAACACGGCAAAATACGCGCAAATGGTTGTCCGCAAGAAGCAGACGAACGGCATGATGGTCGAAATCTGCCCGTTTGCCGATGTCGAAACGTTCAAAAAAGCGCCGCTTGACAACATGACCGCGGTGATGGGGCTGCTGTACCTCGGCGGCGTGCGCAGAACCAATTCCTATTTCTCGGCGGACTTCTCCGCATGGCGTGACGGAACATTCCCCAACGCGAAGGGCTACACAAATCAGGCGGAAACGGTTTGGTTCAACGAGTATGTCGGACGGCTTGGTACCATGCTTGACGGTCTTCACAACGACTGCGATACGTTTATCTACTATCCGCTGGAGGATGCACAGGCAAAGATGAAGCCTGCATACTGCGGCAGCTGGCAGAACGGTGACCGCAAGGCAGACGCGGCAACCGGCGGACTTTCCCGCGCCGTTTATGAGGCAGGTCACGACTACTATTATGTCGACCGTGAAGATATTCTCGCGGCGGCACAGACCGCAGAAGAAACCGGTGTCGCGATGATCTCCGGCTGTACCGTGAAGCATCTGCTGCTGCCCGGCGTCGATGTTATGTACGGCGATGTATATGACGCGCTGGAAATTCTGACCCGTGCCGGTGTCAACGTGGTCTTCTTCCACGAAAAGCCGCGCTTTGATGCGCTCACCGGAGGTGCGCTTTCCCAAAACGCCGCGCCGATCGCTGAGCTTCCCGAAATTCTCGACCTGCTGGCCAAAGAGGATACCTCTGCATTCCGCGGAACGGCAGAAGGCGGTATTGTCCTGCGCGGCAGATTCGTCACAAAAGAGGGCAAGATACTGTATATGCTTGCAAACAAGTCCCGTACAGACGCTGTCCTTTCGTACTCCGGTACGGCAGATGCCGAAATCTGGAATCCGTCGGACGGTACTGTCACGCCGCTTTCGGTTGGCAGTTCGATCACTGTTCCTGCAATGCGGGCAATGTTTGTCGTACAATAACCGATGCACCGGAACTCACCGTGATTCATTGGTATTTTGATGAGAACGCACCCGAGGTCAGCAGCACACGCTACATCGAGCTGTGGCTGCCCGTCCGGAAGCGGTGAGTTGATCCCGCGGATTCCGCAAAGCTGTGGAATACCGCGGGATATCTTCTGAACGCCGTCATTTCCAGAAATTTTCTTTATCTTTTTTCAAAAATCTATTGACAAACCGTCGAAAATATGATATAATACTCAAGCAAACGCAAAAAGATGGCGGAATAGCTCAGCTGGCTAGAGCAATCGGTTCATACCCGATAGGTCGTGGGTTCAAGTCCAACTTCCGCTACCAGGCCCGTTGGTCAAGCGGTCAAGACACCGCCCTTTCACGGCGGTAACAGCAGTTCGATTCTGCTACGGGTCACCAAA
>SVRM01000056.1 GCA_015064785.1 Oscillospiraceae bacterium | reverse complement strand
GATTTCATGCTCAAACAAGCACTATCCGTTGACGCAGGATCACGGCGACACTTACTCTGCTTTCGGTATCGCAGCTCAGGAGCGGTCTTCACCTTTGCTTCCCATAAGAGGCTTCCACCATCATGCCTCTCTCTCTGGCTGTTCCGCTAAGGCTACTCTTTCCATCATAGCTTTTTCTCATTGAATTATTTGTATTATATCACAACTGCCGTGTGCTGTCAATGGTTTTTTTGCATTTTGTTTCATACACCGGCACCCTTACCCGTCCCAGAAGCACCATCACCCCGCAGGTATTCAGCGCCGTCATCGCCATGGTCAGCACATCCGACAGCCGCCACAGTGCCGCACTGCCGACGCCTGCCCCGCAGAAAACGCACAGCACATATAATGAAAGGTAGACATGCACACCGCGCCGCACCACAATATCCCCGCAGTCCGACAGCAGATGCCGCAGACATTCCGTGCCGTAAAACGACCAGCAAACAAGTGCCGAAAACGCATAAAACACAATCGACACCGTCAGAAAGATGCCTGCTGCATCACCGAACCACAGCCGGAATGCATCCAGCACCACCTGCTGATAGTCGCCGCCGTCCGTTCCGCCGACACCGGACAGCAGCAGAACCAGCCCTGTCACCGTACACAGCACCATCGTGTCGACAAATACCTCCGCAACACCGAGAAGCGCCTGCCGTTCGGGATGTTCCGTTTCCGCTCCGGCATGGGAAATCGGCGCTGTACCGCAGCCCGCCTCATGCGTAAATACCCCCTTGGCACAGCCGTGACGCATGGCAAGCAGCATAGACATCCCGCCGCCCGCACCGACTGCCCGCATCGAAAACGCGCTGTCCAGCACCTCACCAAGTACCGTCGGCAGTGCCGGAAGATTGCGCAGTATGACCGTCCCGCCCATCACAAGATACAGTGCGGTCATAAACGGAATCATCGATGCGCAAAAGCCGGCAATGCGTCCACGTCCGCCGAACACCAGTACCGCCGCCGCAAGTCCGAGCATTCCCGCCGCTGTGAGCGGAGAAAGCCCGAAAGCATCGGTCATGCTGACAACCGCAGCGTTGGTCTGCATCAGATTGCCTTGCAGAAACGAGGCGGCAATGCACAGAAGACAGAATACCGTCGCCCATACCGGTCCGCCCGGCAGCTGCCGCAGATACTGCATCGGACCACCGAAGCAGCTGACCGCTCCGTTTGTCACCCGTTTCTGCCGCGTGCTGACCGCAAGGTATACCTCGGCATATTTGATCAGCATCGTGCAGAGTGCCGACACCCACATCCAGAACAGTGCCCCCGCGCCGCCAAGCATGATCGCCGCCGCTACCCCTGTGATGTTGCCGACGCCGAGCGTTCCCGCCAGTGCCACCGCCAGCGCACGGTACGGCGAGTAACCCACAGCGGTGTTTTCACGCGACAGCAGACAGCGCAGGGTCCAAATCGGATGCAGAAAGCAGAAAAATCGCAGACGGTATGCCGTATATCCGCCGGCAATACATAAAAATAACGGAAACAGAAAGCCGCTCATCTGAAATCATGTCCTTTCGATTGACTGGATGTATCATTCTATTCGCAGCATCCGCATTCCATGCCGCATTCCTCCGCCCCCAGACTGCCAGAACAGAGCGCTGCCCGTTTCAAAATATGGCAAATCATGCAATCTTGTGTTAATAATATGTTAATTCTCCGAAAAACCCTTGATTTTTCCTTGGAAAGTGAGTACAATATATCATGTAATTTAGCACTCCCACTCAACGAGTGCTAAACTCACAACGTAAATAACATCTTTCATATAAGGAGGAACATAAAATGACACTCAAACCCTTAGCAGACAGAGTTGTCGTCAAGATGACGGAAGCAGAGGAAACCACCAAGAGCGGTATCATTCTCGCAGGTACGGCAAAGGAAAAGCCGCAGGTTGCGGAAATCGTTGCAGTCGGCCCCGGCGGCATCGTTGACGGTAAGGAAATCGTTATGGAAGTCAAGGTTGGTCAGAAGGTTATCACGTCCAAGTACGCAGGTACCGAGGTCAAGTGTGACGGTGTTGAATATACCATCGTCAAGCAGTCTGACATTCTCGCAATCGTAGAATAAATCAAGCAAGGAGATAATCAATTATGGCAAAGGAAATCGTATACGGCATTGAAGCCAGAAATGCACTGCTCCGCGGTGTTGATAAACTCGCTGACACAGTCAAGATCACCCTCGGTCCGAAGGGCCGCAACGTCGTTCTCGACAAGAAGTACGGCGCTCCGCTGATCACCAATGACGGTGTTACCATCGCAAAGGAAATCGAGCTGGAAGATGCTATGGAAAACATGGGCGCACAGCTTGTAAAGGAAGTCGCTACCAAGACCAACGATGCAGCCGGTGACGGTACCACCACCGCTACCCTGCTCGCACAGGCATTCATCCGCGAAGGTATGAAGAACATCACCGCTGGTGCAAACCCGATGGTCGTCCGCCGCGGCATCCAGAAGGCTGTTGACGTCGCTGTCACTTCTCTGCAGAGCCACTCCAAGCCCGTCGAAGGCAAGGAAGACATCGCGCGCGTCGGTACTGTCTCCGCAGGCGACGAAATGATCGGTAATCTGATCGCGGACGCAATGGAAAAGGTCACCTCCGACGGCGTTATCACCGTTGAAGAATCCAAGTCCGCCGACACCTACTCTGAGGTTGTCGAAGGTATGCAGTTCGACCGCGGCTATATCTCCCCCTACATGGTCACCGACACCGACAAGATGGAAGCTGTCATCGACGATGCACTGCTCCTCATCACCGATAAGAAGATCTCCAACATTCAGGACATCCTGCCTCTTCTCGAGCAGATCGTTCAGGCAGGCAAGAAGCTCGTCATCGTTGCGGAAGACATCGAAGGCGAAGCACTCACCACGCTCGTTCTCAACAAGCTGCGCGGCACATTCACCTGCGTTGCAGTCAAGGCTCCCGGCTTTGGCGACAGACGTAAGGAAATGCTCCGTGACATCGCCATCCTCACCGGCGGCGAAGTCATCACCGATGAGCTCGGTCTCGATCTGAAGGATGCTTCCCTTGCACAGCTCGGTCAGGCACGCCAGGTCAAGATCACCAAGGAAAACACCATCATCGTCGGCGGCGCCGGTGCATCCGACGAAATCAAGTCCCGCATTGCACAGATCCGTGCGGCAATCGAGACCACGACCTCTGACTTCGACCGTGAAAAGCTGCAGGAACGCCTTGCAAAGCTCGCAGGCGGTGTCGCTGTTATCAAGGTCGGTGCTGCTACCGAAACCGAAATGAAGGAAAAGAAGCTCCGCATCGAAGACGCGCTCAATGCAACCCGTGCGGCTGTCGAAGAAGGTATTGTCGCAGGCGGCGGTACCGCATTCCTGAACGTCATCGGCGATGTCAAGGCACTGCTCGCTGACGCAGAAGGCGACGAAAAGACCGGTATCCAGATCGTTGTCAAGGCTCTGGAAGAACCCGTCCGCCAGATCGCCGCAAACGCAGGTCTGGAAGGCTCTGTCATCATCGACAAGATCCTGACCGCTGACAAGATCGGCTACGGCTTCGACGCATACAAGGAAGTATACTGTGATATGGTTGCCTCCGGTATCGTTGACCCGACCAAGGTTTCCCGTTCCGCTCTTCAGAACGCGGCTTCCGTTGCTGCAACCGTCCTCACCACCGAGGCTCTTGTTGCTGACAAGAAGGAAGAAAATCCCGCACCCGCAGCAGCTGCTCCCGGTATGGGCGGCGGCATGGGCGGTATGTACTAATCAAACCAAACATGAATTTTCAAGGGAGCGATTTTTCGCTCCCTCTTTTTTATTGACCGAAAACAAACCGGCGGTACCGAGGGAATCAATACCCCGCGATACCGCCGGTGTTTCGTTATGCATCAATCCGCAAATGCATCTGCAACCAGTTGAATATTCTTTTCCAGGTTCTTCGTATGGGATGCTGCAAGCGATGCGATATTGACGTTCCCGTTCAGAATGGCATCGTCCATTGCGGAAACGTAGTTATAAGCAATACCTAACATCAGCGTCGGTTCTGCCGCAAGGCTGGAGCGGACAATGTCGAGCATCGCAATCGAATCCTCATTACGCAGTCCTTTCTGCTCCAGTCGGACATCGTAGTAGATCGGAAGGACAGACTTCCAGCTGTCATACGACAACGCATCCAGTGCCCATCCGACCATTTCCGGATTTTCTATCACGCTCGGTACGGTCAGAAGCGCGGTGCTGTAGCCGGTAACAGTGTAGTAATCCTCCTGTGCTTCATCATACTTCGGCATCGGCAGAAGACCGAACGTATCTTCCATATCACGAAGCTCCATAGTCATCTTGATTTCCGCGGTGACAAATGCGGCGCGGCCCAGACGGAAGAGCTTTGTATAGTACGAATCCGTTTCATCATCGGTGTTGTCAAGCGCATAACCGCTTTCCCTGTGGAGCATATTTGCCAGCTTGTCAGCAACATTATACCAACGCTCACCCTCCAGCGTCAGACGAAAACCGGTATCCGTTTTTTCTGCCAGCCGCGGACCTGCAGAATAGGTCATGGCAAATATCAGGTCGGGATGCACGGCAACACCGTAGACAGAATTACCGGTGCTGGTAAATGTAAACGAGGAATCACCGTTGAGCTGGGTCAGTGCGGCAATGTATTCATGGAATTTATCCAGCGTCCATTTGCCGTCACGGACAAGCTGATATGGGAAATCCATACCCATGTTTGTGAACATCTTCTCATTGAACAGAAGCACATCGGACATATCGAGCGTCTGCAGATGCAGGGGACTGGAGGCGGCATACAGATGACCGTTGAGCTCCAGCGCATCATTGATATAGTGATCCCACCAAGGCTGATCGAGCTGCATACCGGGAAGCTCATACATATCATACAGATACCCGTCGGTAATCACGCTCGACTTGAACGCGACCGGAAGATATGCCGCATCGTATGCATAGTCCGCCGCCATGACAGACTTTGTCACAGTATCGATCAGTGCCTCCTGGCTATCCTGCCAGCCGTTATACTGATATTTGACTTCGCTGAGTTTGAAGTTCAGCGCTTCCTCGACGCGGCGGTTACGGTTATAGACCGCATCGTCCAGCATCTCACCGGAGGTGCCTTCAAAATCAAGATAGACATAGGCATTATAGAAAGAGTCAAAGTTCAGGATATTCAGCTCTGCTCCCCCGAAATCCTTTCCTGCGTAGTCGTAGCCGGGGTCTTCTGTGACAGCCGCGGTTTCTGTTGCCGCAGCATCGCCGGTGACCGCCGCAGTACCTTCGGTCTGTGTCTGCGAGCCGCAGGCGGTCTGCGACAGCAGAAGCAGCGCCGCCAGTGCCGGGAGTATGTGCTTGTTGGTCAGTCTCATGGTTATCTCCTCCTGTAACATGATAGTTTTCTATTGTAATTATATCTCATATATGCTATAATGTCAATAAACAAACTGATTTTTAATTGATTTTTTTACAAAAACACCCAATGAACACACTTTCCGAAGCACTTTATGGATGAAAGGACGTGATGCAATGACACCGGAACATCTGACAGCCTATTATGACCGCCTGTATGGGTATGCTGTACGGCACACCTTTACGGAGGAAGAAGCCGCCGATCTGACACAGGAAATTCTTTACACGGTCCTGAAACAGCTCCCGACCCTGAAAAATGAGGATGCTGCCCAAGGCTGGATGTGGGGTATTGCCGCCAATGTCACGCGGGCATTCCGACGCAGGATGGGCAAACAGCGCGCGATGTTTGTCTATGATATGCCGGACACGCTGTCCTATGAGGACGAATACCCAGTGGAGGATGAGGAGCTGTATGCGTCTCTGCGGGGATGCGTCGCGGGACTGTCGCGGCGGTACCGGGACATTGTCATTCTGCATTACTATGACGGCCTTTCGACAAAGGAAATCGCTGACCGGCTGGACATCCCCGAGGGGACCGTTACATGGCGGCTGTCCGAGGCACGGCGAAAACTGAAAGGAGAGCTTGAAAACATGGAAATCACAGCATTGAAGCCCAAATGTATGCGGCTTGACATCTACGGCACCGGAGACTATTCCGACACAGGAAAGCCCTTCCCGCATATTTACATCAGCGATGCACTGTCGCAGAACATACTGATTGCCTGTTATGATGAAGCACTGTCGGTGGAAGCACTCTCAAAGCACTGCGGTGTTCCTGCCTATTATATCGAGGACAGCATCGCCAATCTTCTGCGCAGACAGGCACTGACAGAACAGGGAAACGGCAAATACCGCACCGATTTTCTCATCTGGGATGACCGATATGACATCTATTGCGAAACCCATGCAGAGGAAGCATTGATGCCCGTCATGGAGCCGATGCTCGATGCGCTGGATACCATTGCAGAAGAAGCGATGACACTGGACTTTTATCGGGCAGGCAAACCGAAGGAGGCACTGTACGGGCTTTTCAGCGTGCTTGCGTTCAGCCGCTTGAGCATGACGCGCAGTCATCTGCCCTACCCCGAATTCTGCGAAAAGTACGACGGCTGCCGCTGGTGCTACATCGGAAACATGGAATCGGGTGCGCACCACAGGGTCGGCATCGGCGAGCAGAAATGCTGCAATCAAGGCAGCCGCGGCAATTATTCTCACACGGTTTACGCAATCGGAAACGGGTATACGTGGCGGGAAATGATGATTGACTATGAGGTCAATGTATGCGAGGATCTTCTGACACGCGGGGACACCGATGACGGCTATTCTGCAGCGGAAGCCGTCCGCCGCGGCTATATCGACCGTATGGAAAACGGCACGTTTTTTGTCAAAACACCGGCTTTCACATTATCACAGAAAGCGGCATTTGACCAGATTGCCGATCGGCATCTCCACCCGCTTGCAGAGGCGTACCGTCATTGTCTCGATGCGTTTCTTACCGGGTATCGGGCGCTGTTCCCCTCCCATCTTGCAGAAGATACGGACAGAATGTGCGCCTCCATGTATGTCGGTATGATTACCGTCATTTTGGCATACGGAATGAAATCCGGCAGAATCACACCGCCGCCGCAGGACACGGTCTGTGATGTGCTGATACAGTTCAAATAACAGCAAAGCCGCACGGTCGGGAAAGACATTCCCTGCCATGCGGCGATTTTTGTTATGCCCGTCTGACCCAGATCGGTGATGTCCACGCCATCCGTCCGTCGGTCAGCTTCACACGCAGATAATAGCAGTCCTCCGCCTGCTCCTGCCGGTAATCGTAAAAGAGCTGCTCGCGTTTGCCCCGCAGCACCAGATAGTCGCGGCAGTTTTTGACAACCGTAACTGTCTCCACCGGTGTTTCGGAGGTGATACTGTAATAGACCTCGGGATCGTCGGCAACTGTGATTTCCTCGCCCATATAATGTCCGTCGATGCGGAAATCGACCGTGATTCTGCCCGGTCCCATAAAACCGTAGCAGCGGCGTGCACGGAGCGCATCAAAGATAGCCTCGCGCGTATTTTCCGCCGCCCACACACCGGTAATGCCGGGACAGCGGTACAGACCCTCGCCGGACATCAGACCGCCCATGCCGCCGTGATCGTCGGAGCACGCAATACAGCCCATCTTCGCACCGCGTCCGAGCGCGTCCTGCCAGTGACCACCCTCGCAGTCGTCACCCGGCATCGGTGGATTGCCCATGTATTCCACACAGCTGCTGTTCCGTCCCCAGACCTGAATCATCGGCACCATGTCGCAAAGCTCCATCGCCAGAAAATCGGCACCGGAGGACAGAACATTGGTGTCATGCGGAACCAGAATCAGGTCCTCTCTTGCAAGCCAGCGGTGCAGCTCCTCCCGTGTCATCTCCCCGTCGCGCACACCGCGGAGCATCTCACCGGTATCCTCCCGGTAATAAACAACCAGATTGTTATACCACGGGTAGGAATCACGCTCATAAGCAAGCAGGGTGGTAAACTTCCCCGGCTCATAGTATTCGCGGACTTTTGCCTGTATCAGCTCCCATTTCCCGTCGTTCCACAGCTCCGGCTTGCCGACGCCTCCGTGATCGTGATCGGACAGCGCACCGAAGTCCAGTCCCGCGCGGTCACGCAGCCCCCGGTAATAGGTATCGATGTCGGGTCCGCCGTCGGACAGGTTGGAGTGTCCGTGCAGCTCACCGAAGTAGACGTTGTATTCCGGTTTTCCCGGCAGACGGGATGCCTGATCTGCACGGATTTCGTTCCATGAGCCGCGCTCCCCGGCATATACAAGATCGGTAAATGCCGCCGCGCGTCCGGGCATATCAAAGCGTTTTGCCAGTTTTCGTTCGGGATGTTTCATATGGGTTTCCTCTCATTCTTATGTTTCAAATGTCAGTGTCCGCAATTCGTGCCACATCTGCTGTGCACCGTCGGACACGGCTTTGCGGATTTGCGCCGTATCCTCAAACAGCGTCACCGCACATTTCCGGTTTTTGACTTTCCATCTGCCGACCACGCGACCATCGACCAGAACTGCAGGCATGACGATGCCCGCAAGATTGAAGATGCCGCGCAAATACTCCGGCGGCAGAAACAGACTCTCCTTTTTCTCATAGCCGAGCATCAGCGCATCAAATCCGGCAAGAAAGAGGCATTCTGGCAAATCAGTGGAGAATGTCTGCCCGTCATCGATCCAGAAGTAGGTGATCCCGTCACACGCATCAGACTGTACCGGGAGATGTGCAAGCCACCCCTTTACCTGTGCTGCTGTGGCATGAAAAAAATACTGACAGTCGTGGATGCTTGCCGGACCGTAGTGCGTAAAGTACCGCCGCGCAAGCTCCAGTTCTGCCGTATCGTCCTCCATCGGCGTATACAGCGGGGTCAGGCAGAAGGTTTTTTCTTCTGTAACCGTGTAATGCATAAAACCGCGCTCACACAGCTCTCTGATGCCGCCGCCCCACGGGTCGAACATGCTTTGCTCCTCACCGTCGTCCATGCCATGATAACGGCAAAGCGCCTTGAGGGATTCGCGTGTCATAGGACCTATAGTAAGTGCATCAAGGATCACCTCGGAAAAGTACCGCTGGCGCGCCGGTGTCAGCGACCAGGTATCACGCCGATTCCAGAAGGTATACCCGGAAAAATCAAGGGAGCGGTAGTTCCGTCCGCCATCAGAGCGGACAAACAGTCCGAGATCGTCCTCGGAAAACACGTGTACCGTTCCGCGTACCGTCCAGTTTTTGCAAAGCCCTGTCGGGATGCCGCCCTCTTTATCATCGAAGCAGCGCAGGTGTATGGAGTGGAGTGCATTGGTCAAAAACTGAGCCTGAAAGCCGCACAGACCGCGCACGGCGGTCTGTATCTCGGTTTTTCGTGTCAGATATTGCGCCGACAGGCGGCGCAGCTTGATTTCATCGCGTGTCATTATTTACCTTTCGGCAGCGCCTTTTTCTGCTGCTTGCGGCGCTTCATCATGATTTTCACCGTGACAAGGTAAATGACCAGTCCCGCAAGCGCCAGACCGACCAGCACAAAGAAGACAATCCAGCCGATGTTGGCACCGGCAAAGAATCCGCCGCCCGCGTCATATTCGGGTGTGTAAACATATGCTGTCAATGCGGCGGATGCACGCTCAGATGCTGCCACCAGCAGATAATCGTGCGCCTCTGTCATCGTAAAGGACACACAGCCATCCGCGCCGAGTGTCAGGCCGGACGCAATCGGACGCACCGATGGTGCGCGGCTGACACCGCCGTCTTCCACTGCTGTGACGCCGGGAATATATTCGTACAGCGCATAGCTGCCGGCCGTATCCAGAATATCATCGGCACGGACCGAGACAGATGCCGTTCCGGGATACACATCACCGTCGCGGAAATCGATGAAAAATGCCGTTTCTCTGGCAAGCGCACCGGCAATCTCTGATGAAACAGCAGCACCGGCATCTGACAGGGGCATTACACCGACTGCTGCGGAAAAGCTGCGCCACTTCTCTGTGGAGCGGAAAATATTTTCATAGAAAAAATGGAACACCGCCCGCTCGCCTTCCACACGGATGTCACAGACTTCCTCATAAATCGGAAGAAACAACTGTCCTGCATCGACCTCAGGTGCGGCATCGGTATAGGTATAAGTCAGCACCTCGGGAGCGCCGTCAGCAAATGCAGTCACTGTCAAACAGATAAAACAGCAAAGCAAAAGCGGCAGAATTCTGCAAAATAATTTCATGTTGATGGTTCCTTTCACATTGGTTTCTTGTATATCCTATTGTAGCACAATTTTCTGCCAAATGCAAGAGGATTGCGGTGATTGTGTCAAAAACGAATAATTTTCCGCGTTACTGCGAATATTTTTGCAGAAACAGCCTTTATTTTCAGAGATACCTCTTGACAAACCGTTCGATTTTTTGTATAATATAATATATATTTTTGATTTTTACACCATTGAAATAGATAAAGGAGTTTTACGGCACAATGGACATCAAAGTAGTAAAATTCGGCGGCAGCTCGCTTGCAGACGCAAAGCAGTTTGAAAAGGTCGCCGCGATTATCAAGGCAGATCCCGCACGCCGCTATGTTGTTCCCTCCGCACCCGGCAAGCGTTTTGCAGGGGATGATAAGGTCACGGACCTGCTCTATCAGTGCTATGACCACGCCTCCAAGGGCGAGAACATCGATGCGGAATTTGAAAAGATCGTTGCGCGTTACAACGATATCATCCGCGATCTGGGCCTTGACTTCTCTCTTGACAATGAATTTGCACAGATCAAGAACGCTTTTCTGTTCCACGCAGGACGCGACTATGCGGCCTCCCGCGGCGAATATCTGAACGGTAAAATTCTTGCAGAATACCTCGGCTTCCCATTCATCGATGCGGCAGGTGTTATCTTCTTCAACGAAGACGGCTCCTTCAACGCGAAACTGACCAATACCATTCTGTCAGCAAAGCTCCGTACCATGCACAATGCTGTCATTCCCGGCTTCTACGGTGCCATGCCTAACGATACCATCCGCACCTTCTCCCGCGGCGGCTCCGATATCACCGGTTCCATCGTCGCACGCGCGGCTGACGCTGATCTGTACGAAAACTGGACCGACGTTTCCGGCTTTCTGATGGCAGACCCCCGCATCGTCACCAATCCCAAGCCGATTCATGTCATCACCTACCATGAGCTGCGCGAGCTGTCCTACATGGGCGCGGGCGTACTTCATGAGGATGCGATCTTCCCTGTCCGCTATGCAGGCATTCCGATCAATATCCGCAACACCAACCAGCCCGATGCACCCGGTACCATGATTGTTCCGGATTCCAAGCATCCGTCTTATGAGACGAAGGAAATCGTCACTGGTATCGCCGGCAAGAAGGGCTTCTGCACCATCACGCTGGAGAAGGACCGCATGAACGATGAGGTCGGTTTCGGCCGCCGCGTTCTGGAAATCTTTGAAAAGCATTCTATTTGCTTTGAACACCTTCCTTCAGGCATCGATACGATGTGCGTCATCCTCAACAAGCGCGATATGGAAGGCGTTCAGGATATGATTCTCAACGAGATCTGCCAGACCGTGGAGCCTGACACCATCGCCTACGACGAAGACCTTGCGCTGATCGCTGTCGTCGGACGCGGCATGGTCAAGGCAAAGGGTACGGCAAGCCGTGTCTTCAAGGCGATTGCACTGGCGGATGTCAATATCCGCATGATTGACCAGGGTTCCTCCGAGCAGAACATCATCATCGGTGTTTCCGAATCCGGTTTTGAAACGGCAATGCGAGCCATCTACAAAGAATTTGCCGACGACAATTCCATCCGCTGATCTCCCATATAAAACGCACGAGGTACTGCTGGAACTTGCAGTACCTCGACTTTTATTTATTCACCGCGGAATGTGATCACTCCGGTATCAGCATCCATGGATTCGACAATGGCAAGGGATTCGACACGGATGCCCTTTGCACGCAGCGCATCACCGCCGCCCTGAAAGCCTTTTTCAATGATGATGCCGCAGCCGGCAACGGACGCACCGGATTCACCGACGATGTCGATGAGACCATTCAGCGCATTGCCCTGCGCCAGGAAATCGTCGACAATCAGCACGCAGTCATCGGCGGAGAGATACTCCTTCGGTACAATGACATCATACACACGTTTGTGCGTAAACGATGCAACCTGTGCGCGGTACACCTCACCCGAAACGTTGGCGGTTGCATTTTTCTTTGCGAACACCATCGGCACGTTCATTTCCAGTGCCGCTGCCGCAGCCAGCGCAATGCCGGACGCTTCGATGGTCAGCACCTTTGTGACCCCTGCATCAGCATACAGCCGGGCAAGCTCCCGTGCCATTTCACGCAGCAGCGCAATGTCGATCTGATGGTTGGCAAAATGACCGACCTTCAGTACATGTCCGGGAAGGACAACACCTTCCGCTCGAATTTTCTCTTCCAGATACTTCATTGCAGTTCTCCCTTATACGTTCTCATGATATAGTCGCAGTTGACCAGCTTTTCCAGCAGATGGTTCCGATGGTAGAAATAATGGTTTGCGGATTCATAACCGATCATCGGATCGGCACAGGACATCGACAGCAGTTCTGCCGCAAGCATGGCTTCCTCCGCGGCAATCGCTGTATCGACGACACCGGCTTCATCGCGGCGGATGACAAACATGCTCTGATTATAAATGGAACGGAAATGGCAGTCAATGGCTTTTGTCCAGCGGACAAGTGCCGTCAGGTGAACATCGTCACAGCCGCGGGCGGCATTCTCCAGCGCAAGGGTACCCTCATGCCAGCCGTCGGACAGCTGCTTGATCTGCGACACATAGACCTCCTGCGGGAAAATCGAGCGCCATCCGTTGAGGTCGTCATACGGAATGCCGGTCATCGTCGCAGAATAACCGGTTTTCTCCGGATACAGCAGATTGGAGGAGCCGACCTGCTGCGGTCCGACATACGCTGTGGAAATATAGAATGGGTATGCGTCGTAGGCATCACTCAGGATTTCAAACGCATAGGTCAGCGCATCCGCATCGGCACCAGGGAACATTCTCCCGTACAGCGTGTGTGCGTCCGGCAGTGTACCGTGTTCGGTGTAGAACGCCTGTGCCAGCCGCAGTGTCGGCGATGGGAAGCCGCCAAGTGTCCAGCCGAGCATAATACCGTTGACAGAGCCGCGTTCAATGATGCCGTTCAGATGACGGCGGATTTTTTCATATGCCGGAACACACGGCACACTCGAAATCTCCCATGTGACGCCAAGCTGCAATTTGGCATACGCATCATGTCCGTGCGCACGGGCGTGCCGCCAGGTATCGAGCGCATATTCACCGGGCCCTTCAACAGAAATCGAATAGTCAACAACGAATGTCTCCACACCGCCGACCGTTTTTTTGACCGCTTCCTCGCTGACACCCATGACAGCGACACCGGCGGGCATCTTCTCAATGACATGGTGCGTCATATCCGGTTCCCTGCCCTTCCAAGCCCAGCTCCACGCAAGCACGCGGAAATCGGGATTCACCTCGGCAGCTCCCTCATACAAAAGGCGGTTGGTCAGCGCAATGATATCGGAAGGATCTTTTTCTTTGCAGCGCGGGCAGGTACAGGTGGACTTGTCTGCGTGGCTGTAGCAGTTGGTCTGATTTTCACTTGCCGTGATGGTCAGATAGCCGCCAAGACCGGGGACTGCGGCATTGAGATCGCGTGAGGCACCGCGCAGGTAGTCCTGTACCTCCGGCGTGGAAACGCAAAGGCTGGCATATCCGTCGCGTCCGATATGACCTCTCAGATGCGGGGAAGCCTCAAAGAACGAAAGCGGCATCGCACGCGGTTCATTCATGTAAAGGAACAGCTTCAGGTCATATTTTGCGAGCTTTTCCACCAGATACCGCATACCATCCTGCCGCCGCTCCCAGCCCTCGGACAGTGACGGCGCAAACGGATACGGCGTCAGCGTATAGAGAACCGCCTGCGTCCAGACACCGGTCACACCGAGCGACTGATATGCCGCGAGCAGCTCATCCGGAAACGATTCATCAATGAGCTCCCGGTCAGAAAACGTATCGCCGTACAGCGCACAGTAGGAGTATACAATGCGGTGTTCAAACCGCTGCGGTGCTTTCCCATCCTCCCACGCCGGATACTGTCCGAGCGACGCAAAGCACGGGCGGAAATCAAACGGTTTTGCGGGATGGTGCGGCATTTCGGCAAAGGCCGCCTCCATGACACGGCGGATAGCCGTTGTCTGCCGGTGTTCTTCTTCTGTCAGCGGTGCATAGGTCAGCGGCGGTACCTCCGGCTTGAAATTGCCGAGCTTGACCGACAGAAAATCATCCTCGCGCAGGATGTACGCAAGCTGATCCTCGCTGATGCCGAGCAGATATGCAATCTGCGCGTAAGTACAGAGATGCCAGTTGGCACGGATGATCGTAATGTAACCTTTGGTTTTCCAATCGCCATTCACATCGGGCGGTGTGGGCAAACCCATTTCTGCGGCAAGCTCCATGACGGAATCCGCATCACAGCCAAGCACATCCGCGAGTGTCTGCGGCTCCAGCATCTCCCAGTTTCTGAAAATAAAGCACTGCATCCGTGTCGGAAAATGGTCGATCGGAATTACCGGCGTGTTTTGCATCTGCGGCAGTTCATGTTTCATATTGGTCTCCTTCCCGGTGCCATAGCCTTCCGGAATTGTTTATTTGTATTATTATATCGCGTTCTGCCGCATCTTGCAAGAGGAAATCCCGATTTTGGTGCGAAATTTTCACATATTTTTTACAGAATCACCGCAGGATGGCAACACTCCCGTTGTATAATATTCAAAAATGTCATATATAGGAGGATTTCACAATGAAACGGTTCCAAATCAAGTACCATACATGGTTCCTTGTTCTGATTCTGCTCCTTTGTTCGCTCCTTGTCAGCTGTCAGACAGAGAATGGCAGTACACTGACGCTGGATTTCTATAAAATCGGCAAAGCGGATGCCATCCTGATCCGTGGAGTGCAGGAGGACGGAACCCCCTTTTCCGTTCTCATTGATACAGGAGAGTCCGACGACGCACCCGAAATCGTCGAAAAGGTCCGAGCTGTGGGTATAGAAACACTCGATTATCTGATTCTGACCCACTTTGATAAAGACCACATCGGCGGTGTTGCCGGCGTGCTGTCCTCCCTTTCTGCCAGTCACATTCTCATGCCGGACTATATCGGCGAAGGTGCGCCGTATGAACAGATGACTGCGCTGTTCGCCGACGGGAGTTATCCTGTGCAGGTGCTGACGGAGGATACGCAGTTCACCCTCGGAAAAACTGCCTTTTCCGTTTCGGTTCCCAAGCAGTCCTCTTATGCAAAAAAGCAGGACAACAATGCGTCGCTGGTCATCACCGTCACCCATGGCACACAGGTCCTGTATCTGACGGGAGACGCGGAAGCCCTGCGCCAGAAGGAGCTGATTTCCGAGCTGTCCTCTGCCGGCATCACCAAAACCGCACTGCTCAAGGTTCCGCATCACGGCGTATACAACGACGGCATTGACACTTTTTTTGCCGCGTGCAGTCCCGCCAACGCCATCATTACCTGCTCGGACAAAAACCCGCCCGATGCCATGACAATATCCCAACTGCATGCGTTGAATGCCAAGGTCTATCTGACCTCTGACGGCGATATCCGCGCCGTCTGTTCCGAAACCGGCATCACCGTCACACAATAAAATGAAACCTGGAGAATTACGACATGATTACCTATCGTTTTGCTGAATCAACCGACATTCCTGTCATTCTGGAGCTGGTGCGCGCGCTTGCCGCCTATGAACACATGGAGGATGCCGTCATTGCCACCCAGCAGCTTTACCGCGAATGGCTGTTTGAGAAAAAGGTCGCCCGCATCATCCTCGCGTGGGACGGTGAAACAGCCGTCGGCTTTGCGCTCTTCTTCTATAATTTTTCCACATGGCTCGGACGTGCCGGCATCTATCTTGAGGATCTGTTCGTCCGTGAGGAATACCGCGGACAGGGCATCGGACGGCATCTTCTGAAAACCCTTGCCAAAACCGCCGTCGCAGAAGGCTGCGGCCGTCTGGAATGGGCTTGTCTTGACTGGAATGAACCGTCCATCGCGTTCTACCGCGCACAGGGTGCCGCTTCAATGGATGAGTGGACAACCTACCGCCTGACCGGTGACGCGCTGACCGCATTTGCCGCAGAGGAGGAGCATTGATCTCCGAAAATTTCATCAAAAACGGGGAATTGTCTTGCATTTCCCCGCTTTTTGTGGTATCATATTAGAAAACTATAATTAATGATAACAGGATATACATTATGAATCATCCCATTCGACTGGCGTTTATCGGCGCCGGAAATATGTCCTCTGCTATGATCGGCGGACTGTGCAAAACGGCGGACACACCGTTTGTCCTCGGTCTATCCAGCAGAACAAAAGAAAAATGTGAGCCGTTCCGTGCGCGCGGCGTGACAGTCTTTGATAACAACACCGCAGCACTGCACTGGGCTGACATGATCGTCCTCGGCATCAAGCCGCAGCAGTATGCTGATGTTCTGACACAGTTTGGAGAAGCAGGCTTTGACGGACGAAAGGTTTTTGTCTCCATTGCCGCAGGCATCTCCACGGATGCTGTCTGCCGAATGCTCGGGCAGGAGGTTCCCGTCGTCCGCGCCATGCCGAACACACCGATGCTGCTGGGACTCGGTACAACCGCTGTTTCCCGGAACGCCTGTGTAACCGACGAGGAATACGGTTACGCAAAGCAGATTTTCTCCGCATCCGGTCTTGTCATGGATTTACCGGAGGATAAAATGAATGCCGTCATTGCGGCAACCGGCTCCTCCCCGGCGTATCTGTACCTGATTATCAAAGCCATTTATGACGAAGCGCTGGCACAGGGTGTTGATGCACCAACCCTACTTGACGGCATCTGCCAGATGACCGCCGGTGCAGCACAGATGATCCGTGACAGCGGCGAGGATCCCGATACCCTGATCCGCCGCGTCTGTTCTCCCGGCGGAACAACAGAACGCGCCATGCAGGTGCTGTATGACGCAGATCTGCCCGGCATTCTCGCACGCGCCATGCAGGCATGTACCGCACGCGCCGAGGAGCTTGGCGCACAGTACAAATAAATTTCGTCACCGTCAAATATTTCCGCCTGTCCATCATATACTGAATCATCTGCCTTACAGTGCTTTCTGTACGGATATACAAATTCAGAATAAAGGGGACACGGTATGGAACAGACAACCCATCAAAGCCGCCGTCAGACACAGAACGCGGACGCGCGCCGTTGCTTCATGGACGGAATGCACGCATACGCGCTTGCTCGCCCAGAGCAGCTCAGTACCGTTTGCAGGCTCTCCGCGTCTGCCGCAGTCGGGATTCTGCTCGGCATCTTCTGCTTTTACTATACAGATGCCGCACCGATTGCCGATGTACAGACCGCGGCACACGATTATGTCACAGCCCGGGCCTTCTCGGCATACAGCTCCCTGCGGACATATCTGATATTTTTCAGTGCGTGGTTTTTCCATCATGCCCTGCCGGCACTCCTGCCGCTGTTCACGGTCATCACCGTGTATCCGCGGCCGCTGTGTCATATTCTCACCGTTCTGCGCGGTGTACTCTGCGGTTTTTCCGTCTGTACACTCACTGGAACATTTTCCGTCTTCACCGTGTATTTTACCGTTGCACAGGCGGTGTTGTGTGCAGAATGCATCTATCTCTGCACCAAATGCATCCGGTATGCATCACGCAGACACCGGATTTCGCCGCAGTCAGCAAAACCGTTTTCCGTACAGCGGCTGTTATCGGAAACCGCACCGACCGCTGCCGCAGTCCTGCTCACACTCACCGCGCAGGCACTCGGACAGCTTCTCATCTCCTGTATCTGTACCCTGTACGCAGGATGACCATCTTATTAATAATCCAGAAAAGGAAATCATTATGGCAAACCGCAACAACTTCCGCGAATACCGCAACAAAAAGAAAAAAGGCTTCAATCTCTATGAAATGTTTTCCGGCGGCTTTGACGGCAAAGGCGTCAGAAAGCAGGACAAGATCACCGATTTCAATCTGGTGAACTTCTTCAAGCTGTACGGACGCAACTTCGGCCGGATGATCCAGCTCAATCTGCTCTATCTGCTCGGCAACTTCCCCATCATCTTTTATCTGTTTGCGCGTTCCGGCAACATCAACACAGAAAGCCTTGCCTCCACGCATATCCTGAACTCCTCCTTCCACGGCGTTCTGCTCTCCGGCAATCTGAACCCTGTGACAGCCGCGCTGAATGGTGTTCTCGGCTACCGGACGATCAATTACGTTCCGACAGCAGCAACGTATGTTGTGATGATGCTCGCCGCGCTGATTATTTTCACCTTCGGCTTTGTCAATGTCGGCACGGCTTACATCATGCGCAATCTCATCCGGCAGGAACCGATTTTCTTAATGAGCGATTTCTTCTACGCCATCAAGCGCAACTGGCGTCAGGCACTGATTTTCGGTATTCTCGATATCCTGTTCTGCGCTCTGCTCGTTTATGACGTGATCTTTTTCTACTACAACATCGGTGCCTCGTTCTTCACCAATGTCTGCTTCTATCTGAGCCTGTTCCTCATCTTCCTGTATTTCATCATGCGCTTCTATATCTACCCGATGATGGTAACATTTGATCTGTCCATCTTCAAGATGCTCAAAAATGCGCTGATTTTCGCACTGCTCGGCTTCAAGCGCAACATCACCGCCGTGATCGGTATGATTATCTTCTGCCTGCTCTGCTATGCCGTGCTTCTGATGTATGTCCCGCTTGGACTGCTCACGCCTATTCTGCTGATCTTCGGCACCTGTGCGTTTATGGCAACCTATGCTGCCTATCCCAAAATCAAGCAGATCATGATCGACCCGTACTACACCGAACCTGAGGAAGACAACGAGGACGACTTTGAGCCGGTCTTCCGCGATATGGGCTGATTTCCGGATTCCGGAAAAACAAGGAGAAATGCCATGACCGTATTTCCGAAAAATGCGCGTGTCGCTTTCATCGGTGACTCCATTACCGCAAGTGTAAACTTTACCGCCCGTGTGGCAGCGTATTACGTCCGGCATCTGCCGCATCTCGGCGTTACATTCAAAAACGCAGGTGTTTCCGGCGGATCGGCAAACTCCGCTCTGCTCTATTACGACGCATCTGTCGCATCCTTTCATCCGACCTATGCGCTCATCATGCTCGGTGTCAACGACTCCGACCGCGATGCACTGAATCTCCCGGACGAGACACAGCGAACTGCCCGGCTCGATGCGGCGCACACGCGGTACATTACACGCATGAACACGCTTCTCGACCGATTGAAAAATGACGGTGTCTCGGTTACACTCTGTACCCCGGCGCCGTATGCCGAATATGTTGTCACCGATCAGACACCTCTGCCCGGCGGCTATGCGCTGATCCGCCGCTATGCCGAAACCGTGCGGAACATGGCACGTGAGCGCGGACTGCCGCTTGTCGACTTCCACGCCATGCTGTCCGAATATTATCTCTGCGAGACAGTCTATAACCCCGACCATGTCCATCCCAACGACAGAGGACACTACCTGATGGCAGGCTGTATTCTGTCATCACAGGGACTGACGCCAGAGCCGTATCGGGCTCTCACCGAGGAGCTGTCTGATCTGCCGCGGCTGGCTGAATGGAACAGCCTTGCAGGAAAAATCACCTCAATTTATGCGGTGGAATGGATGGTTGTCTGCAATTTCGATCTGCCTAAGGACGAAAAGCTGGCACTGGTACAGAAAACCATCGATGACGGCAAATGGAACGGGATTCCCTATTTCCAGTCAATCACTGCCAATTATATGAAAAACAAGCCCCATGAGGAGGACATGCTTGCACGCATGGATGCCATCTGGGCTGAAATCTACAACAGATACATATGAACAAGCGCAGCATCCTGATTCTTCTGTCGCTGTTTTTGCTGTTGATTTGCGGCATGGCACTGATAGCGATAGCGGCTCATCACGCCTACTTTTCTATTATCCCGGATACCGAAAAGACATACAGCGGAACAATCATAGATACCGCACTGTACCCGCAGGAAATCACAGAGGTATACAGCACTGCACGTTCACAAATCGGTATCGACCTTGATGTCTGCGAGGAATGCTCCATCTGTTATAATCATTATTTTACCGTATCCAAACACTGTACCGATTCCTGCAATCGCGGTGAATCCGTCATCCTGACCGTCGCGAAAGAGCGCGGTACCGGAATGTATGTGGTCACCCGCATTGTACCGCAAAACAAAGACAAATAATCGACCCATCATATGGATCACAGAAAGGACAAATCATCATGAAAAAAGCCGTATTTATGTCCGAAAACAAAGCTGCAATACCGAATGCCTACGCAGAATCCCTCCGTGCGGAAATGGCAGAGGTCTTTGATTTTCTGCCCGGTGTCTACACGCTGAAGGACGCATCCGAGGATCGCGCCGCACTTGCCGATGTTGAGGTCATCTTCTCAACATGGGGTATGCCGAAGCTCGACGAAGAACAGATCAGGACCATCCTGCCGAATCTGAAAGCCGTCTTCTACGGTGCGGGCAGTGTCCAGTATTTTGCACGCCCGTATATGGCTTGCGGCGTGGAAATTTTCTCCGCGTGGGCGGCAAATGCGGTACCGGTAGCAGAAGTCACTGTCGCCGAAATCATCCTTGCCAACAAGGGCTATTACCAGCGGATGCAGTACGAGGACGGCGCATGGACAAACCACAATATGAACAATGCCCCTCTGGGCAATTACAATACCAACGTCGGTATTATCGGTGCCGGTATGATCGGCAAGCTCGTTATCAAAATGCTCGCGCCGTACAAGCTCAATGTCTATGTCTTTGACCCGTTCCTGCCGAAAGCGGTTGCGGATGAGCTCGGTGTCACGCTCGTGGACGATCTGCCGACGCTGTTTGAGACGTGCCATGTCATCTCCAACCATCTTGCCAACAATCCGCAGACCGTCGGCATGATCGACAAATCCTGCTTCGACCGCATGATGCCCTCCGCTGTTTTCATCAACACCGGACGCGGCGCACAGGTTGTCGAGGACGATATGATCGCCGCGCTGAAGGAATGCCCCGAGCGTGTGGCGCTGCTTGACGTCACCATGCCCGAGCCGCCCATCGCCGGTTCCGAAATGTACAAGATGCGCAACATCATTCTGACGCCGCATCTTGCAGGCTCCATCGGACTTGAGGTTCAGCGCATGGGTGAGTATATGTTTGAGGAATCCCGCCGCTGGCTTGCCGGCGAGGAAACCAAGTGGCACGTCACCGAAAAAATGCTCGAAACCATGGCATAAAGGAGCTACATCATGTTTCATACCGGTCTTGTATCCATCACATACCGCCAGTGTACCCCCGAACAGATCATCTCTCTTTGCGTCGAAAACGGACTTTCGGCGATTGAGTGGGGCGGCGATGTCCATGTTCCGCACGGCGATACCGAAGTTGCTGTCCGCATCGGTGAGATGACACGTACCGCAGGGCTTTGTATGCCCGCCTACGGAACCTATTATAAGGCAGGTACTTACGGAAAGGATTACCGCCGCGAATTTGAAAAAATACTGCATACCGCATGTGCGCTTGATACACCGGCACTGCGGCTCTGGGCAGGCACAAAAAATTCCGAGGACATCGCGGATGACGAGCGGGATGCGCTCCTGTCTGAGCTTCGTGACTGTGCCGACATGGCAGCCGCTCACGGCAAGGCAATCACCTTTGAGCGTCACAACGGCACGCTGACCAACCGCGCTGCCGCAACGCTTGCCATGATACATGAAATCGGGCGCGAAAACGTCCGCACGCACTGGCAGCCAAGCCAGTTTCTGACGCACGAAGAAAACTGTCGGGGACTTTCCTTGCTGGTTCCGTTCATCGATTGCGTTCACGTCTTTGCATGGGAGGGTGCCAATGCCCGTCGGTTTACACTTGCCGAACACCGCGACCGTTGGGCAGACTATCTGTCCATTCTCAAGGGTGCCCAGCAGGACATTCATCTGCTGATGGAATTCACCCCGCAGAATGATCCGGCAGAATTTCCGACAGAAGCACAAACGCTTCACACATGGCTTTCCTGAAAATTTTTCCGAAAGGAATCCGATATTATGACCGCATATCCGTTTACATACAAAACGCTGGATGACCTCCGCGCCGCTGCCGATAAGCTCGGCTTGCAGATCCCGATTTCCGAGGACCTGTCTGTGCTTGCAGAACCGACTGCACTCGGTTCCTCCGGTCTCAAGCTCGATAACCGCCTGATCGTTCACCCGATGGAGGGCTTTGACACAACCGAGGACGGAGCACCCGATACTCTGACCATGCGCCGCTACGAACGCTTTGCAAAGAGCGGTGCCTCGATGGGCTGGTGTGAGGCAATCTCTGTCTGCGAGGAAGGCCGCTCCAAC
>SVRM01000055.1 GCA_015064785.1 Oscillospiraceae bacterium | reverse complement strand
TGTGGGCAATGGATCTCTGCGGGACCGGATGGTTGAAGGACAACAGAATCTGGCATACACTTGCAGGCTGGAAGGATATCTACGCCTCGTATCTGGAACAGGCATCGGAGACAGGTCATTTTGATGTAATATTCGTCGTGGATGAAGCGGCTGAGTCCATTGTCGGACAGCCTTCGTTCAACGGCATCTCGGGAAGTCTGCTTTCTTCTTTCCGCTTTTCTGCCTACAGAGCAGGTATCTCGTTTGCGTTTGCAGAAATTTCCGATGTTGCATCCGGGCTTTTTCCTGATGGAAAGCTGTATATCTTTCTCAATCCTTATCGGATCTGCTCTGACACAGCCAAGAAGCTCCGCGAACAGTTGGCAGACAAGTCTGCTGTCTGGATGTACGGATTCGGGATGACGGCACCGGATGATGTCTCAGCACTGACCGGCATGGAGATACTGCCGTGCGCCCCAGGCACAACACAGCTGATTCCGAATGCATACGCAGCTGACCTCGGATTTGCCGTTCCCGCACTTTTTCAGAACGTCACGCATCGGTATGCCTCTGCAAGCGGAACACCGCTCGGCACCTATGCCGACGGTACAGCCGGTGCATTTACACAGAACGGAAGAAATATTTTCTGGGGCGGAACCTCGCTGTCTGCTGAAAATATCCGCGCACTTGCACACCTGTGCGGTGTTCATGTGTACACAACCGAGGAGGATGCCTTTTTCACAGACGGAAAATTTGCAGTATATGCCGCGATGGAAGCCGGCACAAAGACTGTCCTCCTTCCCGACGGCACTAACCTCACCTGCGAATGCAGCATAGGTGAAACCGTATATTGGGATCTTTGTTCAAAACAAATTATTTCATAAGCATTACATAAAAGGAGAGCAGCGTGAAAAATTCTTTTTCACGCGGGTTTTGTGGCTTTCGTTGATATTCATCAACGATTTTGCTCGCAAAATCAGACCCAATTCCCCAAAGAAAGGAAGCTTTTGTAAACGAAAGCGATGGAAATTTATATGTCAGACAAAAAAACATTCCCTATCGGCTTTTGGAACATTCTGCACGCAACCGCCGGCGGTGTGGATGCGGTACAGGATTGGAAGGATTTCGGCGCCACACTGACCCTGAGCGGATTTTTCCATCCGGGTGAGGACAAAGAGGAATTCCGCCGTATGCTGGATCGTTGTTACGAACAGAATATCCGCATCATCGTCGGCGATGTCCGTCTTTCCTTTCCAAACGTTAACAACGGACATTATGAGGAGGATGTGCGGGAAATTGTCGCGGATTTTGCAGACCACCCGGCGGTTTACGGCTTTCATCTCGGCGATGAGCCAAACGGCGACCAGACGGAAAATGCCATCCGTGCAGTACAGATCTTCCGTGAAATCTGTCCGCACAAGGAGGCCTATTTGAATCTTCTGCCGTGGTACAGCGATCAATATGGCGGTGTTGAAGCCCGTGTCGCAATTCAGAGCGATTACAAATCCTATCTGATCGATTTTATTCGCCGTTCCGGCATCCGCATTCTCAGCTATGACTGCTATTTCCAGTTAGAGGAGCTCCATGGAAAGCCCACAGAACGTGCATGGGAGACCTATTTCAGAAATCTGCGCATCTTCCGTGAAGCGGCTGATGAGACTGGAGTACAGCTGTGGTATACCACATTGGCGGTTGGTCATATGTATTACCGTTGTCCGACCGAAGATGATATCCGCTGGGAAATCAGCACCGCAGCTGCATCCGGCGTCAATGCGCTGTTCTATTGGTTCCTCTATTCCGGCTTCTACAATGCAAACTACCGCGTGGCACCGATCAATGAGCTATTTGAACGGACACAGACCTTTGACTGGGTGTCAACGGAAAACCGTATTTTCCAGGATGTGTTCGGTACACTGTTTACAGAGCTGAAATTGGAGCAGGTGTATCATATTCGAGAAGCCTTCGGCGGATATCCTCTGTTAGGGGAAAATGACGATCCATGCATTCGCTCCGCCATGGCAACAAACGACGTTCCTCTGCTGATTTCCCGCTTCACGCGAGAGGATGATCCGGACTGTTACTATTATGCCATCGTCTGCAATTCTGTCACAGAACCGGCATCCGTTTATGTTGATCTGCAGCGCGAATGCGAGGTATATGAGGTGCGCAGCACCGGCGGCACCGTCGCAAAGCGTTCCCGCGGTATCTGCTCCCGTTTCCAATACTGGTTTGCGCCGGGACAGATGTGGGTCGTTGCCATTCCAAAGCCAGAACAGTAAACCTGCCGGAGCGATTCCGATATTATATAATTTTGAAAGGAGTTCCATCATGAAATCAAAGAACTACATTCGTTTCCTGCTTGCAGCGGCGTTGCTGCTGTCCACCGTCGGATGTTCGTCGTCTCCGACATCCGATCAGACAACGAATGATAATCCGTCATCGGATCCTTCCGCTGTTACCGAAGCACCTGTTGTTGATCCACTGGATCAGCTCGGAGAATATGATTTCGGAGGTGCATCGTATACGATGTACCTCCGGAAAGACCCGAATTATAATCCAGATGACTTTGTTGTGGAACAAGGTACCGGTGATATCGTCAACGACGCAGTCTATGCGCGCAATCTGAAGATATCCGAACGATTTCATATCAATTTTTCGTATAATTATGACGATACAAACACATCTACTTATAATACACCCGGTATTGTAGCCATTCAGGCCGGAGATCATGCCAATGACATCTTCGCTATGCACGGCGCACACCTGTTTTACAATGCAACACGCGGTATGTTTCTTGACTGGAATGTTTATATGGAAAATAATGATCTATCCCAGACTTGGTGGGATCAGGATTTCCGCACAAAGACTGCCATCGGTGGTAAGCTGTTCGGTATGACCGGTGCAATCAGTTACAACAGTATCGGCGGTACATTCTGCATTTTCTTCAACAAGGAGATCGCAACCCGATATGAGTTGGAATTCCCCTATCAGAGCGTTCTCGACGGCACATGGACTTTTGAAAAATTCCAGACTATGAGCCGTGCAGTCACAGCCGACCTGAACGGTGACGGCACGATTTCCGCGGATGCCGATCAGTACGGTCTGTACAGTTCCAGCTGGGGCTTCCCGATCGCCACATTCTATATGGCCGGAGACAGTATTATCACGCTGGATGAAGAAGGTACCCCCACTCTGACAGCGCACAATGAACGCACAGAGGACATCATGCAGAAACTGAAAAATTATTATTCCGAACCGGGCGCTCTGATTCCCGGATATACCGACCAGACCGATATCGATCTGTTCCGCATGGAACGTGCACTGTTTGGCAGTGCATCTATGGGAGCATTGATCAGATACCGCGACATGGAAGCGGAAATCGGCGTTGTTCCGTATCCCAAGTATGATGAAAACACCGATCGGTATTATTCGCTGGTCGATGCCGGTGAGAATGTATTCAGCATTCCGACAACCGCAGTCAACAATGATATGACCAAGATTTCCATAATCACAGAAGCACTCGCCATCGAAGGCTACTACTCGGTTTTGCCGATCTACTATGAAAAAGCGCTGAAAACCAAGTATGCGCGCGACAACGAGTCGGAACAGATGCTGGAAATGATTACAGCATCGCGGTACTTCGATTACGGTTATTTTGATGCGACCATCGACTGGAATCTTTCCTACATCGGACGCACCATGCTGAATCAAACCAAGGATTTCGCATCGTACTATGCAAGTATCCGGAAAAGCGCGGAAAAGAATCTGGATAAAGTCTTCCAGATGTATCTTGATGTTGAATAAGAAAGGGGAGCTACAATGCAGTTATCATATCAAACCTATCTGAACAAGCTCCGCGGCTGCTTCACCGGCAAAGCCGTCGGCGGCACACTCGGTATGTCATGGGAAGGTCTGATCGCCGAAAAGAAGGTAACATACTATGATCCTGTTCCGACAACCATGCTGGCAAACGATGACCTTGATCTTCAGGTCGTCTGGCTTGAGGTTCTCCGCACCAAAGGTCTTCCCGTGAACCGCTATGATCTTTCCCGCGGCTGGCTTGACCATATCCGTGGTTTATGCGATGAATACGGTGTCACCATGCGCAACAATAAGCATGGACTCTGTCCTCCGCTGAGCGGCAGCTATGATAATAAATGTACTGCCGGCATGGGGTCTGTTATCCGTACTGAAATCTGGGCGGCACTTGCACCCGGTGATCCGTCTCTGGCGGTTCGTTTGGCATTAGAAGACGCATCGGTTGACCATGCCGACGATGGTATTGATGCAACTGCTTTTATGGCAGCATTGGAAAGTCTTGCTTATGTGGAATCGGATTTCACCTGTCTGTTTGAAAGTGCGTTATCCTTCTTGCCGCGGAACGGTCGTGTTGCAACGATGCTGCGCGATGTCGTCAGCCGCTGGCAGACCTGCAAGGATCCGTCTGCATTGCGTAAAGCCTTGCTGCGTGACTATTTCGCTATGAACTGGACAGATGTCAGCATCAATCTTTCCTGGATTCTGATCGGACTTTTGGACGGTATGGAGGAGACGGATATTCAAAAACGTGTTTCACGTGGGATGTGTACCGCAGTCAGCCTCGGACATGATACGGACTGTACAGGTGCAACGCTTGGATCCCTGTTCGGTATTCTGTATCCCAATGGATTTGAAGAACGGTGGATAAAGCCGCTCGGCAACCAGTTGGTCCTTTCTTCCTGTATTCCCGGTATGCATGAAGCTGATACCATCGATGCGCTGTGTGATCAGATCGCTGATGCAAGTCGTTCCGTAGGTGCTTATTATCATAGCACAACAACCTTGACTGACTGTCCCCATTCCCATCATCCGCTCCGAATTCAGGCAGTATCCGATCGAATGATTTCGCTGTATCGCGGCGGAATTGCATCACAGTACGACAAACGCGAAAGCCTGATTTCCGTGTCCCCGTATACCATTACGGTTCGTTATCCGGATGCGGTTGCCCACAAGCCCGGTGAAACTTTGCAGTACCGCGCAGTGATTTCCAATCCGACCGGAAAACCCGTGGAAGCCGTTCTTCACCTGACCGCAGATGACGGATGGAGCATCACACACGACTGTCAGACATTGTCCGGGGATGCATGTGAGATTAACTTTTCCGTGACTGCGC
This sequence comes from Oscillospiraceae bacterium, assembly GCA_015064785.1. Classification (GTDB taxonomy): domain Bacteria; phylum Bacillota; class Clostridia; order Oscillospirales; family CAG-272; genus RGIG3925. The sequence goes on along the minus strand of SVRM01000055.1, from coordinate 17,432 downwards.
CTCCGCGCAAAAAGAGACGGACCTGCCGCAATCGAATGTATTTCAATATTACGACTGACTCCGGCATTTCCTTTACGACCGAAGCCGGTCTGATCGAAACCCTGCCGTTTTTGCATCGTGAAATCGTATGGAATTCCATGGAATGCCCGTCACAGGATGTCTATGCCGATGGTGATATTCAGGATTGGACTGAACATTTCCAGGCGGCTCCTGCGGGCGGTCATCTGTATGTATTTGAAGCCCGCATGTCTCTGCAGGTGACGGAAGCCATCATGATTGCACAGGGTTCCCGTCCGATCAAGGTCTGGCGTGACGGCGAATGTATTCTGCATCACGACGGCACGGAATACTGTCCTGTATTCCATCGTGTCGAAAACAATGCGCATATAGCTGTTGGCGGTAATTGGTCCCGTTATATTGTTTATATTGCGCCGGAGGTTCATACCGGTCCCAATGATACACCGTTTACAGCGTATGCCAAGGTTCCTGACTGTCCGACCCCGTATGAACAGCGTCAGATGTATGATCCGCATTTCGGCGAGTATGAGGATGGCGAAATTTTTATCGGTTTTGCGGCACGTATGGGATATGAGTGGCTGCATGAGCTGGAGATGCGTCTGCCTGATCTTACATAATGACGGAGAGAAGGGGAACAGCCATGTCGGAATCTTGCCTTTTATGGGATGACGGTACCCACATAGATCATATCTGCGCATCAAAGGCAGAACGTCTGGATGTCTATCAGAAAAAGGGCAGGTATTCAACCTGCGACAGCCACGGGGTCACGAAGTGACCCGAATTTCCCGGTTTTGATGCCGACCCGCAGTCAGACTGCGGGTCTTCGCATATGAAAATGCCCCTCGGATGAGGGGCAAGGGAGAACTTCCGGACTGCATTCATGCAGTCCCTTGGGCTGAGGCACGTAAGTGCAACAGCCCCTTTTCTATATCGTTTATGCCGACGGTCAGACTTTTGACTATGCTGAATATGATGAGAACGGTACAGACACTGCTGTTTCACGATTGTATGCTGTGAAAATAGTCAGGATCTATTGATCGTTTCTCTTATGCGATACCGTATACAGGAATGGGTATCGGATATTGCCTTGTGTTCTGCCGCTTTACGAATTTTCAGAGAATGACTGATACAGCCGGTCAAGCAGTTTTACTGCACGTGCTTCGCGTTTTTCAACAGAAGATGCATAATCTATCGAATTTTTCGTGACCAGATCGCGGTAAATCATACCGATATCACCGAGCGCATAGTTGTAAGCAAAGATGAAATTCGTCGTGATGCTGTCGTGGATCAGATCGATCATCTGGGAAGAGGCATCGTCTCGGGAATACTTGATCTTCAATGCGGTTTCATACCATACCGGTGTTACCGCACGGTAGGTTTCGGCATTGAGCGCTTCCAGTACCGCGCCTGCCATATCCAGATTTTCCGAAGAGCCGTTTACAAAACCGATCGGTGCACCGTCGTGTACCAGAGAGCGGTATTCCGTCTGTGCTTCATCATACTTCGGATACGGAATCATACCGAAATTCTTATCCATATCACGCAGCTCTTCCGCCGTTCCCAGCATGGCATTGCCAAGGAACATGGTGCTGCCGCGGCTGAATACCTTGGTGCAGTCACTGCCGCCCGCAAACTGCGACATACTTCCAGCCTGCCAGAAGAAGCCAACCAGCTTTTCAGCCAGCGCAACCGCTTCATCGTGCATCATTGTCAGCTCCACATGACCGTCATCGGTGCGGCGGCAGAATTCGATATCGGTACCGTAGACAAACGGGTCAACGGACGACATCGTCAGATAGGTCGCATAACCGAGCTGGTCATTTTCGTCGGTTTTACCGTCGTTGTTCACATCGATATAAACCTCACGTGCGATCTGCGACATCCGGTCAAGTGTCCATGTACCGTCCAGAACCATATCGTAAAGACCGTCTGCATTGTCGTAATACTCAGCATACAGATCCTTGTTATAGAATACTGTGCGCGCATAGGAAAGTGCCGTCAGGAAATAGTCACCCACAGCGAAGAAGCGGGAATCCTCACCGAGTTCCAGCTCGCTCATATAGTTGACCCACCACCACGGCTGCTCAAAATCCAGATACTCCAGATCATAAAGGTCGCATACACCGCCGCCGGTTACGAGCTTCGCCAATTCATACTGGTATCCTGTAAACAGGTCAAATGACGCATCGCCAGCAGTAATCATCGTCGAAATGACACTGCCGTCAAAGGCGGTCTGCAATTCCGGCTCCAGTACGATGTTCAGGCGTTCTTCCACCGCCATATTGCGTGCCACAACCGCATCGTTGACAATGTCACCGACATGATCCTCCGAGCCGATGGAATATTTTTCTGCTTCCGGATGGACATAGATGGCAAAGGTTCGTCCGCCGAAATCGAGATTGTCGGGCAGATTGTCCTTGATATTCGAGCGGTCGTTGGGGTCCTCTGTTTCTGCGGCTGCCGCTGTCGTTTCTCCTTCTGCGGCAGAGGTTGTCACAGTGGAGTCTGCGCCTGTGTCAGATGCGCAGGATGCCAGCAAAAGTGATGCCAGCAAAAGTACGGTAAGCTGTTTTGCTTTCATGTTGAAATCCTCTCAATCTATCTTTACTTATATTTTTTGACTTATATATTTATGATTCGGTTTTGGACTCTGCCGCCTGTAAATACTCCGCCAGACTGTGTACCGTATTGCCGGCAAGGTTCTTTGCCGCAGATGCGCACACCATCGAGTTGAGAATGGCTTCTTCTGTTGCCTCACCAACCGCGCGGAATACCCGGTCAATGACATTTTCATTGATACAGCGAACACTCATCATCTCATCCGCCGGCGCGATGACATTTGCCGTTGAAAATCCGAGAAAGACCTCGCCGCTGCCGTGACCGATGTACGAACCGAGCCGCGCAATACCGACAGAACAGCGTCGGACAACGCGCTTCAGCTGCCGGGCGGTCAGCGGTACATCCGTAGCAAGCACGACGATGATCGAGCCTTTATCACATTCTGTGCCGTTGACCTGTGCAAGAATGTCTTCATCCAGCGGCTGTCCGTTCAGCCGCAGATCCCTTGTCGCGCCGTAATTGGACTGCACGAGAATGCCGACAGTATAGGTTTCTCCGCTGATGGTCACTGTGCGCGAAGCAGAGCCGATGCCGCCCTTGAAGCCGTAGCATCCGGTTCCTGTTCCGGCACCGACATTGCCTTCTGCAAAGTCTGTTTCGGCAGAAGCAATCGCTTCCATGACGTGCTGTTTTTTGACCGGACGGTCAATGATTGTATTCATGGATGCGTCATTGCATTCGCCAACGACGGGATTGACACTGGAAGCATAGACACCGTCTTCCCGACAGCGGTTGACAGTATACTCCACAAGCGCATCCGCGACCAGACCGACATTGAGCGTGTTGGTCAGTGCAATCGGCGTTTCGAGCGTACCGAGCTCATCGATTTGTACCGTACCACAGGTCTTTCCGTAACCGTTGTGGACAAACGATGCTGCAATCAGTTTGTTTGTGAATACATTCTGCTCTGAAGGCAGAATGACCGTACAGCCCGTTTGATAAAGCTCCGATTGGATCGTGGTGTGACCGACACGGACGCCGCGGACATCCGAGATTTTATTCAGCGGTCCGCGCGGAAGAGTGCCGATTCTGATGCCGTAATCTTCGATCCGTTTCTGATTCATAGAATTTTTCTCCGATCCTTCATATCAATTTTATAAATGCCTGCACAAGCAGAACCGCGGTTACCAAGAGCAGCACACCGCGCACCAGTTTTTTCCCTTTTTTGACCGCAAGGGATGCACCGATATAACTGCCGATCATGTTGGCAGCAGAAGCCGGCAAAGCAACCGAATAGAGCACATTTCCGGTTCGGATATAGCTGATGAGCGATATCAGATTGGAAACAACGATGATAATTTTGCCGTTCCCGACAGCTGTGTGCAGATCATATTTGAAAAGCACGGAAAACAGCATCATTGCAACCGTACCGCAGCCGGGACCGAAAAATCCGTCATACATGCCGAGCAGCAACCCAAGACCGAAGCATTGTGCGGCATTCTTTTTATTGCAGATGAGCTTTTTTATGTCGGTTTCCGAAAATTGCATCCGGAATGTCAGCAGCGTCAGTGTGATGATAAAACACATTGCACCGATGATGATCCATGATTTGACGCTGTCTGTCAGGTGCATCATCACATGCGTTGCGGCGTTGGCACCGATAACAGCACCGCCGCAGGCGATCATTGCCGGTTTCCAGTCCAAAAGCCCGCATTTTGCATATTTTGCAAGCGATGCACTTGTTCCGAGAAAGCTCTGCAGCTTGTTGCATCCGTATGCGGCATTCATCGGAATACCTGCAATCAAATATGTCGGCAGGGAAATAATTCCGCCACCGCCCGAAATACCGTCGATCATACCAGCCAAAAACAGCATCGGACAAATAAACAGTACCATTTCCCAAAATTCCAATTTTTTCACCTCATATACTTGATTATACCATGTTTTTGTGATATAATCAATTTGTAATTTTTGATCGATGCTATAAAAAATATTTATAGTTATCGGATGCCAATGGATTTCGGAGAACAATTGGGAGTGAGTACGGGTGGTATGTTTGAAAAAAAGGAATATATTTATACAGTATATAAGGAAAAGAATCTGACAACAGCGGCAGAAAAGCTGTTTGTGACACAGCCCTGTCTGAGTGCGGCGATCAAACACGTTGAGAAGATGATCGGGATGCCGCTGTTTGAAAGACGGACAAAGGATTGGACACCGACCAAAATCGGATATGAATATCTGGCGTGTGCTGAAAAAATCATGGAAATCGAGCATTGCTTTGCCGAGAACCTTGAAAATATCCATGCATTGAAATCCGGCACTCTCCGCATCGGCGGTACAAACTATGTTTGTTCCTACATTCTGCCTGTGATTGCAAATACCTTCTCGCAGGAATATCTCGGAGTGGATATTTCCATATCAGAAGCATCCTCCATGGAACTGGTCAAAATGCTTCGGGACGACAGAATCGATATCATCATCGACAGTTATGATTCCACGGATGCACACTTTGCGTTCACAGAGCTGGCAGCTGAAACCATTTTGCTTGCCGTTCCGATGACCTGTGACAGTTACATGCTGACCCGGGATTTCTGTGCAAGTGCTGCCGATATCTATCACGGAACCGTTTCCGCATCTGATCTGCCGGAAATTGATCTGTCCTGGTTCTCCGGCGAAAAATTCATTCTGCTGAAGCGCGGCAACAGCATGTACAAACATGCCATGGCGGCATTTGATGCCTGCGCCTTTATTCCGAAGATCAGCTATCAGCTGGATCAGCTCAGTACCTCGTTCCGTCTTGCCGCATCCGGAAACAATATCTGTTTTGTGACTGATACCATGTTTCAAACGCATCTGTATCAGGAGGATGTTGCGCTGTATCGTGTCCGCGGTGCCGGAACAAGAACCCTGTATGTCTCTCATAAACATCTGGAATATCCGTCGGTTATCATAAAAAAATTCACGGAAACTGCACATCAGGTGATACAGCAGCTGCCGTGTAAGTGAGGGATTGCGGAATACCGTCCCGGTGTATCGATTTTGCTTGGCAAAACCAGCCCCAATTCCCGAATTTCGGGACGAAATTCTTGAAAGGCAGGGAACGATTCTTTATACTGCTTCTTGTTTTCGTGTGTATTCTGTGTGCCTGTGATACAGGGAATTCCGCTGACACATCAAAAACGACGGACAGAGGGATAACTACGGGAGAACCGGTTGAGAATACCCGGTCTGCGCAGCGTTATGTTCGCAAATACACAGTTACACCGATTACCGATACCTATGCGGGTGCTTATGGAATCTAGACTTGTGCCGGCGTGCGATATTATTTTACCTATGAATTTGGCCGTGCAGAGAGTCGTTATGTGCCGCAGTTACAGGCATTTCATACAGATGGTACACTGTCAGAAACCATTTCGCTTTCAAAACCTGCGGAAATTACCGCACAGGAGTTCGCGGCAGACGATACTCCCATGTATGTAATGATTCTGCCAAACGGATACGGACTGTATCTGTATCGGAATCAGAGTGAAAGTATTCTGTACCTTCTGTATCTGATGTCCGATGTCATCGACGAAGAACTCGGCGGATTTATGTTCCATGACGCCGGCTTTGAAATGTCCAACGGAACGATGGCACAAAGACTGCAAAGCGGGAATGTCAGATATGCGGAAGTCACCATTTCTTAGCTGTAGGCATCTCCTTCGTTTGACCGTATTTTCGGAGATATTCCGTATGAAATCTGCGGACATCCGTCTAATGACAGCGGATATACCAATCTTGTGGTATCCAGTCTGTTTGCGGTTCCTCAAAGCGCAGATACACCGGATGGAAGCATTGCTTTTCTGCTCCATCTCTTGTCCGATGACATTCAGGCAGCGTATCATCGACTTTTTCATGAACGAAACCGCCGTGTCCGATATTGATTCTACAATACGCGCCATCGTCAATGAAGAACTCTCCCATTGGGCAAGCAACGCTCGCACCCTTGAGGAACCACCAAGATGATTGACTCGCGTGTATGGATATACCTCAATGAATAAGATATAATATACGAATCTGACAAAGCAAAGCTGGACAGTATGCCGGGGCTTCCTCACAAACAACCGGGAGTTGTTGTAAGTTGAAAACTTGCGGCATCCCGGGGTTACGAAGTGACCCGAATTTTCCGGTTTTCATGCCGACCCGCAGTCAGACTGCGGGTCTTCGCATATGAAAATGCCCCTCGGATGAGGGGCAAGGGAGAACTTCCGGACTGCATTCATGCAGTCCCTTGGGCTGAGGCACGTAAGTGCAACAGCCCGCTATTAATGAGGCAGCAAATACAAATCTTGAAACAATATTTGACCTTATTTTGAATAGGGCGTGGCACTTGTATCCGGCTGTACCCCACGTCTCTTTGAGATGGCAGCAAACGGTACGGTAAATCCTTATGCATTTATGGCTTGAGGTGATCGGAAACAAACGGTATGCAAGGATTGCTGCTTGAATAATGAGAATTGCGATCAACAACGTTCAACCGGAACTTTCATGTGCAGAAATCAGCAGTGCCTTGTACGATATTGTGAATATAATAGTTTGCGCTTTTCAAACAGATTTTTTTATGATTAGACGATTTTGTCAATCGCCGGGTCGTCAAGATTGACGCGGCGGCCTTCGGCTGCGGAGACATAACAGGCAAGAACCATACGGAGCGAATCACGTGCCTCATAAACCGAGCAGATCGGTCCGCGCTCTCCCTTTAAGAATTCCGCGAACGGATATGCCTGCGCTTTGATGCGTTCTCCGTGCGCGGGCGGGCTGGGAATATCGGAATTCGTCCAATCTGTATCACCGTTTTTATACCATTTCAGACCGGAGAGTCCCTCAGGACGCGGCTTGGAGGCTGACACCGCATCACCATAATACTGTGCAACAGCACCGTTAGCACAGTAGATCTCGGTGGTGATCTCTGCGGCGGATGCCATGAAATAACAACTGATCTCGGCAATCATGCCGTTCGGATATTTGAACAGCGCAACACCGCCGTCGTTCTTGATATTGGTCATGGTGGACATTTCACACATCACGCTTTCAGGAACACCGAAGATCCAGTTGAGCATATCGATCGGATGCGCTGAGTCGTCAGCGAAAATGTCGCGGTTAAGTTCGGGCTGCGTGTGCCAGGACTGATCAAATCCCGCCCAGGTGTGCGTGCTGAGGGAGTGTCGGCGGCGATAAAGGAATACGCGGCCAAGCTCTTCCTCGTCAATGATCTTCTTCATGCGGATGTTCTGGTCATCAACACGCATCTGATAACCGAGGGTAAATGGGACATTGTACTTTTCAACTGCCGCAACCATACGATTTGCCTGTTCGAGGTTGAGTGCCATTGGTTTGTAGCAGATGATTGCTTTTCCTGCCGCCGCCGCTTTTTCCACAAGTTCACAGTGGTAAACGGTTTCGGAAGAAACGACGACAGCCGTGATATCCTTATCACCGAGGATTTCGTCGAGGGATTTTACGACGGTCCCAAGTGCCGCTGCGTTTGTGTCGGCGCGTTCCGCATTGTGGTCGTAGAGCCCGGCAATTTCTATGCCGAGAGAAGGATCGTTTGCCCATACTGCTCCGTAGGTCATCACATGACCGTGAGCAGAACCGAGTATACCTACTTTTACTGCCATTGTTGTATTCTCCTTTGTAAATAATAATAATATTTGTCGATTGCAGAATTACATTTTGCAATCGTTTTCCTCGGTCTGACGCGAAGACCACGAAGTTGCGAAGCAACTTCTGAAGAAATGCACAGCATTTCATCAGGGGCATCCCTTTGGTCGCTTTGCAGGTGTCTTTTTTGGCGGGAAACCCGCCAAAGCAACGCAATTTGTTTGTATATCGCCCTTCAGGCGATGAAGGAAGGCAATTTTGCAATTGCCTAATATAATATTTTTATATGGTACAAATCGCAGCCTGCTGCTGCAAATTACAAAAGTTATTCATGTTTATATAGACATATCGAGGATGCTGATCGATTTGGTCAGACATGCGATGAACATATTTTGCTTATGACAGATCATTTGCTGATGCTTTTGACTGCAATCCATATGCAATGCGATGTGCGGTAAACCGGTTCGCCGCATTGCCGGTGACCCGCAGAGTGATCTTGTTTTCACCAGGCTGCAAATTACCGGACAGTCGGAACCTGTGTGTATTCCACATGCTGACATCTACAAATCTGCCTCCAATGAAGCATTCGACCATTTCGTCAGCCTGAACCTGGAGCCAGATTTCGTCATGTGCTGGATGATCTATATGCAGAATTCCTTCGTATGTTTTGACATAATTCTGTTTATCATGTGCAGTCAGAGAAAATTCAACTGGGACATACACCCGTTCTTTTTCGGGTAAGGCGGGAAAATCGCCTGTATCGTCCAGCAGATAGAGGATACTCTCCCGTGCTTCCAGTGCAAGCGAAAAGCAGGTTCTCCCGCCGCACACGCAGCTTTCTCCGTGCCAATACTCACCACGCCAGAGATCATATGCGATCAGTGTTGTTTCCCCGTCAATGGCGGCGGTGGTATGAATCGGATGATCGCCCTCATTTGTCAGGAACATCATTCGGACGCCCGACTTTTTCAGTCTGGTGACACGCAGATCGGGACACGGATGATCGGTATACAGATCACGGTAATCGAGATCCGCGACATCGCGGATGTGCTGAACGCCAGACACACTGTCCCGGTCGTCGCAGTATACATACTGATACGTATTACGATTCACGGTCAATCTGCCGTTCTGCACCATAGACGAATCAAAATCGGCATACGGAAGATAATTGAACTCCACCTGATTCTGATAGAGCTGTTTGACACGTTCTATGCGCATATCGCGGTTCTTGCACATCACGCAAACACGGGCTTCGTTCTGCGAATCGGTCATGATATAGGAGATGCGCTTCATGTAGTCTGCAATCCTGCTGTAATACGGCCACCAGATATTGTTCGGACCAACATCCGGCGGACGCTCGTCCTTGCGCTTTCCTGCAACACTGTAATAAAAGGCGTGCGGAATGAACAGATTGACACCGCGCACACCGAGGTAGTCGATATACCATTTCATATCGGCACCGGTGAAATACCACGGAATATTGTCACGGACACACACACCGAAGCACTCAGTGGAATTACGGCGTTTTCCGCTGATGCGCGCGGCATCCGAGGAGCATTTGCCCTGTGCACTTTCCGGCGTCCCAAGCGGATCCTTTTCCGGCGCGATCCATCGGAGAACCATATCCTGACCGGGAATATCGAAAAAGCGCTCACATTCGATGTCATCGCCCCTGTGCGGATGTCCCATCAGCGCAATGCCGTGCTCTGTGCAGAAACGGTGAAGCGATGCATAATAAATGTCAAGTTCCCGCTGAAATATCATGGTTTGATACAGCCGGGTACTGTCGTTTTCCTCACCAGAAAACAACGCCTCCAGCTCCGCAAGTACACCGCCCGCGCGCACAAAATCTTCTTCAAAGCCCCATGTCCACGGATGACAGTTTCGTCTGCTGCATCGTCCGAGTACTGATGGCTCATCCGTGAAAAAGCCGATGATTGTACTGCCGAAATAGTCGCCGACAACGTCATAATATCGCTTGTGCGTAAGACGGATGAAGGAATCCACCGCATCCTGCGACAAAAGATCTGCTGCCGCAGGCGCGTTTATTTCACCATCGTCCTCGCCGAAATGGATACCGCGGATGGTGCCGCCGCTGTTGACCTGCACAATATGTCTTCCGTTGCTCAGACTGACAATCAGGTGCCCTTCATCTGCATCATCCGTCAGAATGATTGCCTGCGATGCGTATTTCGGGTTTTCCTTCACCACTAGTCCATGCGCACTGCCGGACGGGTACATCGCCTCATCGTAAAGCACAATGACCATACCAAGAGCAGATGCAGTTTCCACGGCGACGCGGATGTGATGCATGAACCGATCGGAAAGGTACGGAATCGATTCCGGAACACCGATGCGTGGATGCAGAACGACTCCACAGATGCCCTTCTCACAAAAATCTGTCAGCTGTCTGATGATTTCCTTGTCGGTCAGCTCATCATTCAGAAACCAGAATGGAAGCGGCGCATATTCTCTATCCGGCTTGTCTAACGCGTTGATGATAGATTGAATCATACTATTCCTCACAAATACTGTTGTGTTTGTCTGTTTGTTTTGCGGTACATATAGAAATTACCGTGGCTTTCGTTTACGAAAGCCTACCTTTCAAGAATTACGTTCCAAAATTCGGAAATGAGGCAGGGTTTTGAATGCGATATCATCACAGGCAAAATCGTTGATGAATATTAACGAAGGCCACAATACCCCGGGCTGTTGCACTTATGTGCCTCAGCCCAAGGGACTGCATGAATGCAGTCCGGAAGTTCTCCCTTGCCCCTCTTCCGAGGGGCATTTTCATGCGATTTTCGCATGAAAACCGGGAAATTCGGGTCACTTCGTGACCCCGTGGCTGTCGCAGGTTGAATACCTGCCGCAAGTTTTCAACTTGCAACAACCCATATTCTCCTTAAAATCGCGGTACTGTGATCCATTCACCGTCGCACAGTGCTGACTCGTGGGAGCAGATGCCTGCTGCGGAATTGTTCTTCACTTCATTGTAGCAGAAATCTGTAAAAAAAACAATAGGTTGACGGAAAAAAATGCATTCTCTCCTATACAAATGGTTTCATTCGGTCATATCAATCGATTTCCGGTTTTCTATTGCATGATCGGCTTCGGATTCCGATTGGTCCTCATGATGATTTGGTTCTGATTCTGGGCAGCGCTTAGGATACAAAACCACAGTGCATATTCTGTGCAGAGAACTTATATGGTTGCGGATAGGATAATAAATCCCCTTACAACAAACACCTGAAAAGAAATTTCAAGAATGCTGTAAAGGGATTTTTCATGAAAATATCACAGTTGGATATCCATTATGCAGAAATCAACGGTGCGGAGTCATCTGCACTGTTCCATTTGATATGCATACACCGCCATTGTGCGCACGGTCGCACCGTTTTCACCGACAACGTGCACACGGTGAATGTGACTGTGTACACGGTTGGAGAGAATTGTTCGGCAGCCGGCGATTTCCGCATCGATCAGCGTGGAATGCATCTTGACATCTGCAAACTGGCTGATGCGGATCCGGTAATTGCCCCGGATGCCGTCCACATTGGCAATCGAGAAATTGCGTGCGCCATGGTGGACATCGTCAAAGCGCTGTGCATCCTCCCGTCCGACACGTTCATGCATCGGTGCAATGCGTTCGCCGCCGATCAGACCGATCTGCACCTCTTTGGTATCCGTATTCAGCCGCAGCTCGCATTCATCCTCGAAAATGACGCGAATGATACCGTTCTCATCCGATGTGACATCAATCTCATAATAGTAGGATTCCCCGGGGTTTGTCTCAAAGGAGAAGTCCTCCTCCGAGCGGTAGAGCAGTGTTTCCTCCGATGCAATGGGCGCTGTCTCGGGAAGCCATTTCATACCGAGTCTGCCATCCTCATACGGGACCAACTCACGGTGAATAACGACTGAGCCGAAACCGACGCCGTCAATCCAGCCGGAAAGGAGCAGACGGCCGTCACAGTTGACCGCCATCGGGACGAGCAGACCGTCGTAAATGTCCTCGCCGACAGCCGCGCAGTCACGGTAGTCATTACTGTTTTTGTCTGTTCTCCAATAACCGCGCTTGCCCATGATGATATATTGGTACCCGTCTTTTTCAAAGAAAGACGGACATTCATCTGTATTGGCAAGCGGTGTATGTCCCCCGTGCGGCGGGAATCCCGGCTTGACAGGTTTCCACGGTCCGTCAGGTTTTTCCGCTTCCCACAGACCGTCGCCGACACACATGAACAGCGTGCCGTCTTCCTTGGTGTAGACACTCGGGTTTTCAGCCCAATGGAACATCTGATGCGTCAGATGATAGGTAAAACCGCCGTCATCGCTGACCGCCAGATTCGCGCCGTTGGGATACTGTCCCGCAGTACGGATTTGCTCATGCGGCACAGCCTCCGTAAATCCCTTTTCTCGGAAAGCATCTCTGATATGACCGGCGTACAACAGCTCATCCGGAAAGCTGCGGCTGGTGTGAAAGCCGATGGCAAACCAGAATTTTCCGTCATAGAAGAACGGTGTTCCCGTACCGAATGCCTGCCAGGACTCCTCAATTTCAAACACCGGTCCGTGGTCTGTCCAATTGATAAAGTCCGTCGTTGTCATATGATAGAAATAGTGAACACCGCCGCCCCAGCGATTTCCGTGATGGTGGTGATCGTATAGGTAAAACAGGTGGTACACGCCGTCATGCCAGAAGTTGACAACATCTCCTGCCCATGCGCTGTGACCTGCCGGAGAATACGCATGAATGGAACGGTTAAGCGTGCGCTCAAACGTTGTCGTTTCCAATGCATCGAGGTCCGATGAAAACTCTGCCAGCGCAAGGTTTTCACCTTTGTAAGCCGCGCCGGAGGAGGGCTTCAGCATCCCGGTCGGGAAGTTTTCGTTGATGACAATGCCGTCATGGAGGAAATACAGATGCATACCGTCATACATCAGGAGCAGATCGGTGTTCACAACATCGTACATCGTCAGCGGAATGCCGATTTTCAGCTCTGTACGTTCGGGATGGTACGGGACATCAAGATAGATTGCCGCCTCCAGTACCGGAACATGACCGGTTTCATCGGGATAGGACGAATAATTTTCATTCCATCCCCAGCCGCCGCAGGATTCCTCCCAGGACAGATATGCGGCGTTGATTCGCAGGGTTCCGGGAATTTCATACAGCACCCCGCCATTCTTTGCTGTCGGGAGGGATTTCAGCCGCAGTCGCAGAAGAAAACCGTTCTTCAGATCATGCGGTTCTGTATGGAAAACACAGTGATCGGTGTGATACCGTTTGAGAATTTGTTTTATCATTTGTGCCGTTCCTCCTGCTTATGTCAGTGATTCTCAATGATATTCTGATATCCTTCGTTAATCTTTGCAAGACTTTTTTCAAGCTGCTTGGAAAGAGATGCATAGGTACTTTGTAAATCGCTTTTGTTTTCCCAGACCTGATGACGGAGAAGCAGCTGCGGTGCATAATTCAGCATATTGGAGAACAGCCAACCTGTATCCAGTGTAACACCTTCGTAAATGAGGTTCAACATCTCAACGGAGGTTTGATCGCGCATGTATTTTTCGGAAAGAACGATATTGTAATATGCCGGCATGACCGTATTATGTCCTTCGACTGCAAGCGCCTGCATAATCAGTGCTGCAATTTCAGGATCCTCACAGCTGACAGGAATCATGACAATCGAAAATGCATCGTGGATGTAGCTGTAGTACTGCGACTGGTTTTCATCGAATTTCGGGTAGGGAACAATACCGTAATCGGATTTCATATTGCGCATGGCGGGTGTTTCTGTGAATTCCATACGGATGGTGGTCATGCACAGCTTGTCCTCATAGAAGGGATTCTGATCCTTTCCCGCGGTGATTTCTCTGGAATAAATTGTATCCTCGGACATCGGAAGCACACCGCCGGAAACCCAGATGTAATTACGCAGCTTCTCATTGACGGTTTCCAGCTTGTCCAGATCGACATCAATCTGCAAAGCGCCGTCTCCGTCCACGGTTGCCATGGAGATATCACAGGAGCTCCACCAGCCGTCATTCATGCAGTTGAGCAGAATGCCGCAGCCGTAGACATCGTTTCCATCCGGCTTGCCGTCGCCGTTGACATCCTGATAAATATCCTTTGTGATTTCGATCATCCGATCCATTGTCCATGTTCCCGCCTTGACCTGTTCGTACAGGTCATCGACAGAAACGTCATAGGTCGAAAAAAGCGGGCGGTTCAGTGCAAGTGCATAGGCACGCTTGAAGAAATTCAGCGCGATGCTGCCGGACGCGGCAAAGGTCTGACCGTGAATGGTTGCGCGCTTGAGCAGCTCCTGTGACCAGCATTTTTGCGTCAGATCAAGATTCTCCAGATCGCGCAGATTCAAAAACAGGCTGTTTGCGGTAAGCGGCATAATACCGTAGGAGCTTCCGACAATCATATCGACGGTGGTATCACCGGACAACACAGTACGCTCTGCGTTTTCCGGTCCGTGCCAGTCATTTCCCGTTGCGTCGGAATAGCCTTCGATTGTGACATTATACCGTTCCTCAACCGCCAGATTCCGGTAAAAGATGGCATCATTGATCGTATCACCGTCCGCTTCCGCAACATCCATTTCTGATGCATACAATTCGTCGCTTCGCGTCAGAATCCGGATGACCTCGCCGCCGCAGTCTGCCTCCGGGAACGTATAATTCAGTTTCGGGAAAAGGGTATCCTCGAGCGCTTCTGTCGTTTCTGTTTCGGCAGATCCCGTTTCGGTCAGTGACGCGGTTCCCTCAGAGGATGTGCCGGTATCCTCCGCACAGGCCGCTGCCGATAAGAGCAGCAGTGCCAGCATTGCGGTGCTGAGCATTCGTTTGTTCATCATGATGTGGACCTCCTGTATAAATACATTAAATATTTTTCTGAGAATCAGGATCTGTAGCGAACCCAGCTGGACAGTGCAGCGATGCTTTTCGCATATCCCGCACCCACCACAGCAATCATTGCCGCACCGAATGCTGCTTCCTCCTGTTCGGCAGGGACAAGAACCGGTACGCCGAAAACTTCGGACAGCACACGACGCAGAACAGGATTGCGGCGGATGGCATTGCCCGATGCGATCAGCTCTTTGATATGACTGTGAGGCATCGTTTCGT
The DNA here is from genome assembly GCA_015064785.1 of Oscillospiraceae bacterium. GTDB lineage: Bacteria > Bacillota > Clostridia > Oscillospirales > CAG-272 > RGIG3925. The sequence continues at coordinate 2,066 of SVRM01000055.1, read as the reverse complement.
ACATGGAATACAGCTCCTCTGCCATTCCGCGCAAAATGCCGGCAGCAAGTGCACCCGGTGTGAACAGTTCTTCTTTGATGCCGAGGACCGAGCCAGTTTCCTCCGGATTGTCGCGCGTACCGCAGAAGGTCGTTTTTACATGCAGCGTGCCGCCTGTTTGATTGGTATCCAGGCTCTCTGCGGCAAGACGGTTGAGAACCGAATACTGTTCTTTATCCTCCTGTCCCGAAGCAACCGCGAATGTGCGGAAAAACTGCTCCAGCATCGCATAAGCCCGACCGCCGCACAGCGCTGAGCCGCTGAGCAGGTGTTTCCCCTCCAGAAACGGCCGTACCTCAACCGCGCCTCCGTCTTCCATGCGGACAGCACCGTCTGCAAGCATGGAAATCTGACTGCCTGTGCCGAAGTTGGCAAGCGCCGATGTCTCGGGATTCCGCATGGCGCCGAGAAAGCTGGCCTGATTGTCGCCGATCGGAACTGTAACGGGAATCTCCCGGAACTGTCCGATCACCACCGGTGTATCCGTTACAGCCGGCAGTACCTCGGGGCAGATGCCCAGCGCTGTGAGTGCAGACTTGTGAAACGTTCCGCTCTGGCAGTCAAACAAGCCAAGACTTGCGGCGTTGGTTGTATGCATGATATCCACCTGTACACCGCACAGCCGTGCCGCGACATAATCCATGATGGTGCATATCCGTGCTGTGCCGACGGGAAGACCCCTGTCACGCATCAGTGCGTAATACGTGGCAAGACCGTAGCCGGCAGCCACGCGGCATCCGGTCAGGCGTGCGATTCTGTCAACCGCACTATCCTCTCCAAGTCCCGCACGCTGATCCTGCCAGGTATACAGCGGCGTCAGCGCATGTCCGTTTGCATCCGTACAGAGGATACCGTGCATCTGACCCGTGAAGCCGATGGTGCAGATGGTCGGATAGCGGCGCAGAAGTGCATCGATCAATTTATGAACACGGTCATATAGCAGTGCGGCATCCTGTCGCTTATCTCCTGCAAACTGTGCCGGCAGATCGGAGGCATTGCGGATGTTGTAAATTCCAACCGGAACACCGTCGGACAATCGCAGGACATATGCACAGACCGTCGTTGTCCCGATATCGATACCGACACTGCATGGCTGATCGGTAAAGGAAAGCACCTCTGATGCTGCTTCTTCCGTTTCCGCGGTCGTCGTATTCCCGTCGGTTTCTTCATCCATATCGAGCAGTTCTGTCGGGATGCACAGTGTTCCGTCTCCAGCATATTCCAGAAGCTTCATGCATAAACGCTTTTGACCAACCGTTTGATCGGCAGTATTTTTGAGTGCAGATATCTGTTTTTGCAGCATTTCCTCGGCAGAAATGACACCGTCCTGCCATAGCTGGATATCCATCAGCGGAATTCCGGCACGGCGTAGTACTGCGATTGTACGCAGCTTAGCAACAATTGCATCGTCATATTCACGGTAAGAATTCTCCGCGCGGTCAACAGATAACAGACCCTTTTCTTCATACAGCCGAATTGTTTTCCTGCTGAGTCCCGTCAGCCGTTCAACATCTCCAATTCGCATGGGACACATCCTTTCCGGGGAAGCGTTGTATTCTATTTTATATTATAAACCATAACCCAGGGGGAATGTCAAGGATTATTTGAAAAGTCACACAGATATTTGAATTTTTTTGTTATTATTTTGAAAACTAGTGCTACTTGCTATTGCAATTTGCGCCAAAAACTGTATAATAAAGGTGATAAGTATGGTCATAGTGACTACACACTATGTTATCGAATCAATGGAGGTTTTCAAATGAAACGCTTGGTAACAATATTTCTTGCGGTTCTGATGTGTGTCAGCGTGTTCCCGCTGGACATCTTTGCATGGAGCTACATGACGCACGTAAACAGCGCAAATCTTACCATGATGGAGATGCTGTCATTTGAGGAGAAGGCAAGCGGCGGCCGCAGAACCAGCCCGGTTGTTCAGATCTATGCCCCGTATGACGATCCTGAAAACGGAACATACACGTACAGCATCCCGAACGAGTTTTACCGGGCAATCAAAGAGTATCCCGAAG
>SVRM01000054.1 GCA_015064785.1 Oscillospiraceae bacterium | reverse complement strand
AGAAATGCTGTTATGATTTTTGCTTTCATTTCCATTCATTCCTTTCGCATATCATCCGTTGTGTCTCTATACACAGATATCCAAATCACGGTACATCCCGATAAACTTCCATGCCGAGAATTTCCACGACGGTACCGTCGATATACCCATCCGGGGACTGGGCATCGATTCTGTGCATATCCACGACTTTATACAGGATCGCACGGTATTCCACCGAACCGCCGTCCTTCAGACGCATGGGGATCGGTATCAAAAGAACCGCCGCCAGTAAAAAGCTCACAACCATCAAAACGCCGTTTTTCATGCAATCACGCTCCTTTGTTGATTCAGGACTGATTGTTCACTGACCGGTCAGCAGGTGTTTTCAATGTGATGGCATAAACCGTATTGATCTGCATGGGATAACTCTCCGCTACCATACCGTCGAAGTAGACCACCACTTCGTCACCGACATAGAAATCGGTCATGCTGTCTTTATTTTCAACATTCAGAGATACCCAATATTCACCATCCCCGTTTTCAATCAGGATGGCATTATCACCGGTATCTTTGACAATACCCGTCATGCTTGCTTCGTTCTCGATAATGTAATTCATGCTTCTGTTGTTACAGCCGGTCAAAGCGAAAATGCAAACCAATACCATAACAAACACCATCAGCTTTTTCATGCAGTTATACTCCTTCTTCCGAACACAGTATGATGCATCCATGTCATTTCCCGACTTTCTTAATCGTGAAAACCTCATGGATATACACCGGCTCCCCATCGCTCATCACGCCATTGTAATACACCCGCACTTCATCGCCCGGCGCAAAGCGCACAAGCGAATCCTCCATGCGGACATCCAGCGATACATACGCCTGACAACCGTTTATCTCGGGATACCGCTCATCGGTGATGCGCAGGGCGAGTTCATCGGCATAGCATTGCTCCACCACGCCGCTGATATTGGGTGAGCCGACCATGTCCCACTGCTCCTCCCGACAGGAGGAGAGTGAGAACAGGCACAGAGAAAGGAGAAAAACGATCATAATTCGTTTCATACTTTCATCCCTTTACTTCTGATATTTTGCGGGAACACAGTCCCAGAAGAACGATGCACTGACGTGCTCGTCGTATTCATTGGTCGTGATATCGCTTGTCGGCTTGGGGTCAAGATCATGCTCCACCCCTTCTTCGTCATAATAAATGGAGACTTCCGGATAGAAGGTATGCTTCTCCGTTTCCGTCACACGGTACTGCACTTCAATCGAGTAATCCGGTGCAACGAGCGTCAGCGGGGTATCGTAGGAGCTGTACTGCCCGGAGATGATACCTTCGTTGATGTATGCGGTCAGCTCCTCCTCGGTCATTGTGCCGATGACAGTGCCCCGATAATAGACCTCTGCGCGGACGAACTTCTTCTCATAGGTAAAATCGGTGTATTCCAGCACAGCGTCGGAGAATACATTCCGGATGACATCCGCGACTTCGTCATACACGTCGTACAGCGGGAACTCGAAATAGTCATCATCGAGGCGGAAGTAGAATGTACCGGAATAGATCTGCTGCATGGCATCCTCTCCCTGTGCACGCATCGCCTCCCGATAGGTTTCCAGCACGGAACGAAGCTGTGCCGCGGTCAGATGTCCGTTGCCGTCCAGCCCCTTTGTTCCGAGCAGGCTGTAATTGCTGTACACACGCGCGTAATAGGTTTCGTCCTTGTTCAGCCGTTCCGCTCGGTCGAGCTTTTTGAGTGCTGATTCAAAATACAGATCAGCAAAATCCTCGCGTGCGGTCAGTGCTCTCACAAACTGTACCCAATCTTCATAGAGGATATCGGTATTCTTTGCAATCGGTATCAGATAATTGGTCTTCCACACGGTACAGCCGATATCAATCATGGGCGGTACATTCCATAACTTATCCTCGTACAAATATTTATCGGTCGGATAGCGGTACGATGCCGCGGGACCGTATTTGTCGTATGCGACCTGTCCGTTCTTCGCCATCGCGTTGAACATCCGGATGAGCGACTTGTCACGGACGGTGAGCGGCATATCGCGGTTCTGCAGTTCAATGCGGTTTGTCATGACGGTCGAGGGAATGTAGTTGTCCAAACCCAGAATGTCAAAGCGGGAAAGTCCTGAGAACAGCATCATGCAGACGGTCAGGATGATCATGCCGCGTCTGCCGACGAACATCATCTTGGGCGTCTTGTAAAAGATCGTGTTGCACAGCATCCAGCACAGAATCGCGCCGCAGATGCAGCCGAACAGCATCCAGACAAACGACCAGCTGCCGGCACTCATCGCCTCAAACAGCATACCGCCGAGCAGTGCCGCAAGCCCCATCAGAAGATACTTGACAAGGTCACGGACACGGTCAAAGGCAAACGGTGTTCCTGCTTTTTCGCTCTGGCGGATGACCGTCAGCCATACTGCCGCTGCCGTAAATGCAAGTCCGATTGCGGCACATCCGAGCAAAAACAGCACGGACTTTTCGTATGCAATCTGTGCAAAGATACGGAAGACACCGGAAATGGCGGAGAAAATCTCCACAGATAAATAGTAACTCGTATTGATGTTGGCATAGACCATATCCGCAAGCCCAAGCAGCGAGACAAGTGTGATCGGAATATAACCGCCGAGAATCAGAAGCATACAGACACCCATAGAACCCGTACCGCAGAAAGAACAGGCAAGCATCGTCAGTCCGAAGAAGTACAGATGGATGCAGAACCACGATACCAGAAGCACAAAGCAGCCGCCGAGTACCAGACCGAAGTGCGGGCGCATCGTCTCCGTCAGAAGCGCGACAAGCATCATCAGCACAATTGAGGGAATCCATGCCAGCACCGACCATGTCAGATTTGCCGCCGCTTTGGTAAGAAGATATGCCTGCCGCTTGACGGGCAGCGAGCAGACAAAGTTCACCTTTCTGCGGTCAAATAAATATTCTGTTACCACGATCGCGCAGAACAGACCGCCGATACAGGCATAAAGCGTAATGAAGGGATTGGCTGTATTGAAGAAGTTTTCCAGATAGTCAAGCACATATTCCGGATGATTTTCAAAGGAATTCTCGCGGTTGGAGAACACCATCAGATTCATGACGGGGAGAGCAAAGAACAGAACGATGGCAAACAGAAGTCCCGAGGACCATGTGCGGCGCAGTTCGTTTTTGTAAAGCCCCGGCACAAACCAGTTGTTATGGGAACCGAGCAGACGGGTCCGGACACCCGGATTTTCGCCTTCTGCGGTTTTAGCCGATAATGCTGTTAAAATCATAACCCTTCTCCTCCATTTCACAGATAAAGATTTCCTCCAGTGTCAGCGGAATCAGCTCATAGAACACAGGGTTCTTTTCACGAACTGCCGCCTCTGCTTCCTCGCGTTCGCCGCGCAGAATCAGATTCAGCACACTGCCGGATTTTTTGTAGGAAACCACATGCAGGACATTTCCGTCCGGCGCACGGAAGCTGCCGAGGTCCGGTTCCTCGCCCGGCAGGACCATCTGCACCTTGTGGATACTTGTTTTCATCGCATCGACCTCGCGGTCAAAAAGAATACCACCTTTGTGAAGCAAACCGATATGGTCGCAGATATCCTCAAGCTCACGCATATTGTGGGATGCGATGACCGGTGTCATTGTGCCGTCGGCAACTTCTTCCGCCAGCAATCGCTTGACAAACTGCCGCATGACCGGGTCCAGACCGTCGAAGGTTTCATCGCAGAGCAGATATTTCGGACAGCAGGACAGTGCCAGCAAAACCGAAGCCTGCTTCTGCATACCCTTGGAAAATGTCGAAATTTTACGGTCGGTTTCCAGATTGAACACAGCGCGCAGGCGCTCGTATTTTTCGTCCGACCAGTTGATGTACATCTGACGGTAGTAGTTCGCCATATCCGCAATGGTCCCGTGCGTGAAGAAGAACTGGTCATCGGACAGATAAACGATGTCCTGCTTGCGCGCGGTATTTTCCCAGATGTCCTCGCCGTCATAGGAAACCGAGCCGCTGTCCGGACGGTAAATGCCTGCCATGATGCGCAGAAGCGTGGATTTACCGGCGCCGTTGGAACCGATCAGACCGAAAATCGATCCCTGTCGGATGGTCGCGGTGACGTCATCAAGTGAGCGAACCCGACCGAAGGTCTTTGTTACGTTTTTAATGGAAATTTCCCCGGTAAAGGGTGTGTACTGTTCATTCATAACGGATACCGTCCTTTCAGCGGGCATCATGTTCATAAGCGGCATCAAGCAATGCCTGAATTTCTTCCTTTTTTGCGCCCGCGTTTTTTGCAAGTCTGATCTGTGCATCCAGCATATGCAGCTGCCGTTCCTTTTCCTGCTTGGCTACTGCGCCGATGTCCGGGGAAATGAAGTTTCCGCGTCCGGGCAGTGCATAGATGACATTCTGCCGCTCCAGCTCGGCATATGCCTTCTGGATGGTATTGGGATTGATGGCAAGCTCTGCCGCCAGTACTCTGACCGAGGGCAGATGCTCATCGGGCTTCAAGTGTCCCTGAACGGCAAGGGTGCGGATATTTTCTATCAGCTGTTCGTAAATGGGCTTACGGTCACGCATATCTACCGTAATCATGTCCGTTTGCGTCCTCCTTTGCGACTTATCTGTACTATTTGTGTTAGTACAGTTATATGATACCATGCAATATCTGAAATGTCAAGTAGTTCCAATCTGTTTTTTATGAAGTTTCTGTAAAGGAATTATGAAATCGGTCTATCTTCTGCCGCATCTGCATTGGATATAACAAAAACGACAGGAGAATGTTTATGCAAAAAAAGAAAGCGAACACCAAAACCAAATCCGCCGTCAAACAGCCGTCATCGGTGATGCTCTCCATGCTTTGGGCGGCAGTGATTTCCATGGGATGCGGAATCGTCCTGCTACTGATTGTCTGTGCGGTTCTGCTCGGCACAGAGGATCCCTGTGCATACGCACAGACTGCCGCAGCACTGATTCCTCTCCCAACCGCAGTGCTGTGCGGCATACTGTCCGCCGGTCAGTCATCACTCGGCGGTCTGCCGTCCGGGCTGCTCGGCGGTGCGGTGCTGTGCGTGCTGCTGTTTGCGCTCGGTGTCCTGCTTCCGGGGGGATATGCATCCTCGGTGCCGGTTCTTCTGAATGCACCGATCCGCGCGGCGGCTTGTTTGCTTCTGTCCGGCATCGGCGGCTACTGTGTCACGCACAAAAAGCCGCGGGTACGCAGACGTCGTCCGTAAAAAGAAAATCATGGGGCTGATGCAGACAAATTCTGCAAAAGCCCCATGATTCTGTTTGATTCGCTCAGGAAACGACATGCGTCGGTGTTCCCGCGATGAAATTCTTCAGATTGGTCTCGACGATATCGAGCAGACGTACACGGGTTTCCAGCGGCGCCCATGCGACATGCGGTGTTGTCGTCAGATTTTTCACACCGAGCAGAACACAGTCTGCCCGCATCGGCTCGATGTTCAGAACATCGATGCCCGCACCGGACAGATGCCCGGACTCCAGCGCATCGCGCAGTGCCTGCTCGTCCAGCACACCGCCGCGGGAGGTATTGACAAAGTACGCACCCGGCTTCATCTGCGCAAAGCGAGCGGCATCGAACATCCCTCTCGTTTCGTCGGTCAGCGGCGTATGCACGGTGACAATGTCAGCCGAAGCAAGCATGGTGTCAAGATCCGTATAGATTACCTCGTCGGCCGGATCGGTATTCTCCGGCATTCTGTGCGGCACCGCCATGACCTTCATGGAAAATGCCTGCGCAATCCGTGCAACCTTCCGTCCGATGGCACCGTAGCCGAGAATACCGATGGTCTTGCCCGCCAGCTCAAAGGTCGGGAACACAAACGGAGAGAAGGACGGAGAATTCTTCCATCCGCCGTCACGTACAAACGCATCATAATCGGAGACGCGGCTGTAATGATGAAGCAGGAATGCAAATACCGTCTGTGCAACAGCATCAGTCGAGTAAGAACCGGCGTTGGCTACGGTAATGCCGTGTTCGCGGCAGTAACTGAGATCGATCATATTGTAGCCGGTCGCAAAAATGCCGATATACTTCAGGTTCTTTGCCTGCGACAGCACCGCGGCATCCATGACGGTCTTGTTGAGCAGAACGACATCGGCATCGGCAATGCGTTCTACGGTTTCTTCATAGGAGGTCAGCGGCCAGACGACAACCTCGCCGTATTTTTCAAAGACAGATAAATCCAGATCGCCATTTGTGACGGTCTGCGCATCGGTTAAAACAATTTTCATATTCAAACTCCCACAGATCGGTTAAGCTCTGATCATATCTTCAATTTCACAGATATACATGCGGTGATAATCCTTCGCACGGTAGTTGGACAGCAGGGCGGGATCAACAAACGCCCCCTCGCGCAGGTCATCGGCATACAGCTTGCGGCAGGACATGACCATCCGCGCTTCGGCAAATGCGGCACGGTCGCCGATCCGTGTCGGCGTTAATCCTGCCTCGGCGATCTTGTCGCAGTCACGGCCGGAGATGCGTCCGCACAGCTTCAGCGCATCACGGTGGTCTTCGGTGAAAAAGGACAACGTCAATCCCTCTGCCTTTTCCGTAAATTCATAGGTATACCGCTGCGGACGGATGAAAACAAATGCGACCGGCTTGTTCCACAGAATGCCGAAGCCGCCCCAGGATGCGGTCATTGTATTGATCTTGCCGGTTTCGGTATCACGTGCGGTGATGAGCATCCATTCCCGGTCAAGCAGCGAAAACAGATTATCATTCAGTTCATAGGGAGAAATATGTTCCATTTGGTACCTCTCATTCATGATTATCGGTAATACTTATAATATGCAATGATCGTGCGCTCGATGCCGCCGTGTTCCATATCCGGACCGATGATGATGGCACCGTCCAGTGACATCAGCTCCGAAATCTTCAGCTCGTCGATATTGCCGCGGAAGATGATGTCTGTCTGTCCCGCCGCGGAAATAATCAGACATCCTTCGCGGATGGACAGAGAGCCGTCCTTTCCGAGAATCACGTCAATGCCTTCCTGCCGTTCGGAGACGTATTTGATATGCTTGTTTGCGACCTTTTCTGCCATTTCGCGGCGGAACGCAACCGAATTTTCGTCCGGTTTCCGCCGGAACAGCTTTTTGAAGAGAGACAACCGCTCCACTCCTTTCCGTTTCGTCCGTTTTTGATACTTCTACCTTTTATTTTACCATAAAACCGCAGAATTGTCATCGGTTTTTCCAAGATTCCCGTCTATAAAAAATAACCAAATCTGATGCTCCGGTTTTGGTTATTTTCACGGAATTCGCTGAAGTTTCAAAAAAGGCTTGCAATCTGCGAAATAATGTGTTATGTTTATAAGGAATACATGCGGATATTTTGGGATCAATACAATTTCTTCCTTATATCCGATGTATCGGCACCCCAACCAAAACTTCACGGAACCCGGATATCCACGACACAATCTGACACTTTGACTCCGGGAGAAAGGATGAATGCAATGCTTCCACTTGACAGGCTGTCCAAAGAAGCGGAGCTTGGGTTTGAAGCACACGGCATCAAGGCAGACAGCATTCAGCTCGCACTGCAGCTGGATATGGATGTCGACGGCCGATTCGGCGAAACCTGGCTTTGTATCGACGGGGAAAAACGACTGCATATCATGTCTGCAACAAGCAGTGATACAACCAGTCCCCGCGTCACCTCCACACTCGTGGATCAGAACCTCAAAAGAAAACACAAAACACCGAAAACGGAATCGACGGTCACCGCTGACCAGTTCCGCGACTGTGTATTCCATACATATGACATCGCGGATCTGGAGGACTCCTACATCGACAATTTTGTCACATCCGAGCGTCTGCTTTCCAAGCTCGACGGTGTCACCACCGTGCTTGCACAGTCGACCAATGCACGCAAGCAAAAGATGTTTGCGTTCCTCGATCTGATGGAACGGATGCGGGACGGACGCGAAATCAAGGAAGACGATCCGCTGTTCGACCAGTTCAATGCAAAATGTCCGAAGTGCGGCAAAATCTACGCCGACCAGAACAGAAAGATCTGTACCGACTGTATCAACAACTCCAAGGTCATGGTCCGTCTGTTCAAGTATCTGAAGGAATACAAAGGCTGCATTGCCATCGTACTGTTCGTCATGCTTGCAACCTCCGGTATCTCCCTGATTTCCCCGCTGATTTCCGGTCTGTTCCTCTTTGACAACATCATATCCGAGGGCGGACGCTTCCATCATCTCGGCGTCCATATGGTATGGATCGCCATCGCACTGATCTTCGGTACCTCCATGCTGTCGCTGGCATTGGGCATCTGGAAAAACCGTACCAACGCGTACATGTCCACCCGTGTCACGCTGGCGATGAAGATGGATATCTTCTCGTCCATGCAGCATTTGTCGCTGTCTTATTTCAACTCCAACCAGACCGGCCGTCTGATTACACGTGTCAACTACGATGCCGATGTCATCCGCGGCTTCTTCATCGACCAGATTCCGGCACTTGTCATCCATCTGATCAACTACATCGGTCTGACCATCATCTGTCTGATTCTGAACTGGAAGCTGACGCTGATCGTCTTTATTCCCGTACCGATCATCGTCTGCATCTTCAAGTTCATGCTTCCCAAGCTCTGGAGAATGTACTCCAAGCAGTGGAGACGCTCCTCCTCACTCAACGCCATGCTGTCCGACTCCTTAACCGGTATCCGTGTCGTCAAGGCGTTCTCCAAGGAAGCGGAAGAAACCAACCGTTTTTACACCGTTTCTCACAATCTGTTCGATGCAAACCTGCAGCTGAACATGGTTTCCCTGACCATTTTCCCGGTCATCGGTCTGCTCATCGGTATCTCCTGTAACGCCATCTGGGGCTTCGGTGGTATGGATGTCCTCGGCGGAAAAATGACCTACGGTGAATTCGCCGCATTCTGGGGCTACATCGGCATGATCTTCGCACCGCTGAACTTCATGACGCAGTTCCTCGATCAGTATACCAACGCCGCAAACTGCGCACAGCGTATGTTTGAAATCATCGACGCGATTCCCGAGATTACGGACGCGCCCAATCCTGTCGACATGGACACCACCATGCAGGGCAACATCACCTTCGACAAGGCGTGCTTCCATTACACGGCAAACCGTCCGATCCTCAAGGATGTCTCCCTTGAAATCCATGCAGGCGACAATATCGGTCTTGTCGGTCACACCGGCTCCGGTAAATCGACCATTGCAAACCTGATTATGCGACTGTACGATGTTACCTCCGGTACAATCTCCATCGACGGCGTCAACGTCAAGGAAATCAAGCAGTCCTCTCTGCGTAAGAACATCGCCATTGTCTCGCAGGAAATCTTCCTGTTCAAGGGTACCATCGCTGATAACATCCGTTATGCAAAACCCGATGCCACGATGGACGAAATCATTGCGGCAGCAAAGGTTGCAAACGCACATGACTTCATTCTCTCCCTCCCGGACGGTTACGAAACGGTCGTCGGTACCGGCTCCCGTTCCCTCTCCGGCGGTGAAAAGCAGCGTGTTTCCATCGCGCGTGCAGTCCTGCTCGCACCCCGCATTCTGATTCTCGACGAAGCGACGGCGGCAATGGACACCGAAACAGAACGTCTCATTCAGGACGCTCTCGGTGAGTTGACCAAGGGCCGTACCACCATCACCATCGCACACAGACTGTCCACACTCAAGGACTGCAACTACCTGTTCGCAATCGAAAACGGCGAAATCGCAGAACGCGGTACCCATACCGAGCTGCTCGACAAGAAGGGTATTTACTACAAGCTGTACACCATTCAGACCGAAGCCATGCAGAAGGTATTGGCCGGCATGTAGGAACATCGCCTGGCGGTGACGTTCCGTGAGTTTTTTCACTTTGTGAAAAAACGTCACACTGCGTAAATGTCAGAAGGTTCTGCTTCTTACAGGAGCCTGGCCTGCATGAAATACGCACAAAAAGAAATTGAATGTACAGTCACAATCATCCTATGTCAGAAAGGATTAACATCATGGCAGAAAATGAAAAGAAGACAGCCGATGTCACAGAAGTCAAGGCTGAAGAAAAAAAGACCGAGAAAAAGCCCGAAAAGCTGGATGACAAGGGTCTGACGGCAAAGGGCAAGGAAAACGAAGCTATCGAAGCCGCACTGGAAGCGGAAGAAGAGGAAGACGACGGCGATCTGATTCTCGAGGACACCCGCGTTTCCGTTGATATCACCGCTGAAAATGCAGTATTCAAGCGCAGCCCGTCCGGACTCGTCTCCCTGACGCTGACGCTGCCCAACGGCAAAACGGAAGACTTTGAACGCATTGTTGCGGTTCGCTGCTTCCCTGTCACCAACCCGCAGGAATTTGTTTCCATCCGTGAACCCGACTCCAAAAAGAAGGGCCGCGGCAAGGAAATCGGCATGATCCGCCGCATGGCTGATATGCCCAAGGAAGCGCAGGATCTTTTGAATGAAGAGCTGGATCGCCGCTACTTCACACCCGAAATCGTCCGCATCACCGGCATGAAGGAAAAATTCGGCTATTCCTACTGGGATGTCGACACCACAGCCGGCAAAGTCACTTTCGTTCTGAACAATCCCTTCTCCAACATCCGTGTGCTGGAAGACAATTCCGTATTCATCAATGACATCGACGGTAACTGCTTCAAGATTCCCGATGTCGCAAAGCTGGATGCACAGAGTCTGCGCAAGATCGAAATCTATCTGTAAGCATCTGCCCTCATCCAACACCAATTCATTTGAGAAAGGAATGTCAATCAGATGAAACTCATGTATGATATGCCGCAGGTCGACAAACAGGCGTATGACGCGGCGGTTTCCTCCGATGAGAAGCTGATGTACTGCATCCCCTTCAACATCATCGAAGACCGTTTTGTTTCCGGCTGGATGGCTTTCACGACACAGAAGATTTATAAAATTCTGGATGGCAAGATTCTTGCCGCATGGGATATCAAGAAGATGTCCGGCTTCAAGACCGAGGTCATGTACGGCAGCTGCGGCTTCTATGCGGTCATCGACGGCTACACCACCCTTCTGTGCCAGTTTATTTCGGGCAGAAACCTGCCCCGCTACTCCGTCATCTGCAAGGCATGTGAAATCCTGACAGAGACGGGCAACGAAACCCCGATCACAAACTCCACCCCCGAACGCTTCTGCCCCAAGTGCGCAAGACCGTTCGTCACGCACACCACCATCTGTCCTTACTGTCTGGATAAGATGGAAATCTACAAAAAGCTGTTCGCCATGACCAAGGGCTTGCGTCTGATGATGTGCGTACCGCTGCTGGTTGCGGTCTTCTCGGTTGTCTTCTCCATCATCAACCCGATGATTCAGAAGCACGCCGTCGACGATTATATGCTCAAAGCCGGCTCTCTGGAAGAAGGCAAAATGGGCGGTTTTCTGCTCATTGTCTGCTCGATTGTCTTAATCGACTTCTTCTCCCGTGCGCTCGGCGTCTTCCAGTCGCGTATGTCGGCCATCGCCGGTAACCGCTTCGTCCTCGTCATGCGTACACTGCTGTACGAAAAGATTTCCTCGCTGTCGCTGTCTTCTCTGCAAAGAAAGCCGACCGGTGACTTAATGCAGCGTATCAATACCGATACCTCCGTCGTACAGTCGTTTATTATCCACCAGATCCCCTCGCTGTTCATCAACATCGCAACCTTTACCATTGCGCTGATCATCATTCTGACGATGAATCCGCTCATCGCACTGTTCATTGCCGTACCGATTCCGTTGGTTGTTTATCTGATCTCCAGCTTCTGGAAAGTCGTCCGCCGCAGAAACGTCAAGTCCTGGATGCTCGGCACCAGAACGTCGTACCTGCTGCAGGATATCCTCAACGGTATCCGTGTCGTCAAGAGCTACGGTCAGGAAGAATCCTCCATTGAAAAGTTCAATGAATCCTCCACCCGTGCTGCAAGACAGAACGAATCGAACACAAAACTGTTTGATACTGTATTCCCGCTGCTTTCCACGCTGATGCACATCGGCAATTACTTCATCCTGTTCTACGGCTATACTCTGCTGTACAATCAGGACGGTATGACGATGGGTCAGCTGTCACAGATCACCTCTTATGCAAATATGATCTACGCCCCGCTGCAGTCGTTCACCTCCCTGCCGCGTGTCATCTCCGACTTTCTGACCAGAACCTCCAAGATTTTCGAAATTCTCGAAGAAAACCCGGAAGTCTCCGATATCAGCCTCCCGATCGATATCCGCATCGAGGGCGATATCAGCGTCAAGAATGTCACCTTCGGTTATGAATCCTACAACCCCGTACTTGAAAACGTTTCCGTCGACATCAAGGCAGGCGAAATGATCGGTATCGTCGGTCACTCCGGCTCCGGTAAGACCACGCTCATCAACCTCATCATGCGTCTGTACGACGTCAACGAAGGCGCGATCATGATCGACGATGTCAACATCAAGGATATCTCCCAGAATGCCCTGCGTTCTCAGATGGGTGTCGTTCTTCAGGAAACCTTCCTGTTCTCCGGTACCATCCGGGAAAACATCCGTTACTCCATGCCTCATGCAACCGATGAAGAAGTCATCGCTGCGGCAAAGGTCGCAAACGCACATGACTTCATTCTGAATCTGCCGGAAGGCTACAACACCATTGTCGGTGAAAAGGGTTACTCCCTGTCCGGCGGCGAACGTCAGAGAATTGCCATCGCCCGTGCGGTCATCCACAACCCGCGCATCCTGATTCTTGACGAAGCAACTGCTGCACTCGACACCGAGACCGAAAAGCTCATTCAGGACGCGCTCAACCGCGTCTGTGCCGGCAGAACCACACTCGCCATCGCACACCGTCTGTCCACGCTCCGCAACGCCGACAAGCTCCTGGTCCTTGATAAGGGTAAGGTCGCAGAATTCGGTACGCACGCTGAGCTGCTTGCCCAGAAGGGTATCTACTACAAGCTCGTCATGGCACAGCGCAAGATGGCAAAGGGTCTGAACCAGCAGAAGGAAGCAGAAGTCAAGGCTGAGCGCGAACGCAAGGCAAAAGAAGCCGCGGCGGCTGCCGCTTCCGCAAACGCATAATTCCATATGTTCCACAGCATCGGGGTTTCAAAACTTCGATGCTGTTTTTTACCGCGAGGGTATTGCTTTTTTGTCGGCTTTGCGATATAATAAACACACAGAAACCGCGGAAGATGTTCCCGGTAATGAACAACAATGGAGGATCGCCCCATGAAATTATTTGAAAATGCAAGCTGGCTCTGGAAGAGCGGCTATGAAAATGCAGAAAACGTCTACATCGACTTTTTTGAAACGTTCACCGTCGACACACCGGCCAATCGCTATACGATGCACATCTCCGCTGACGCAAACTATGCGGTTTATGTTAACGGTACACTCGTCAACTTCGGTCAATATTCCGACTACGAAACCTACAAGGTCTACGACTCCATCGCGCTGACCGGTATTGTTCCCGGAAAGAACGAAATCAAGATCACCGTCCACGGTCGCGGCAAGAATTTCTCGACCTACCGTATCGGTCACCCCGGTGTCATTTATGAAATCTACGCGGACGACACGCTGTTCATCATCTCCTCGGATGAAACGAAAATGGCAGTCAATCCGTGCTACAAGCAGGGCCCTGTCGAAATTGTCACAGGACAGCTCGGCTTCTCCTACCACTACGACGCAACCAAAGAAGGAACGGCTGTTGGTCTTTGCGCGGCAGAAGTCATCGAAAAATCCAAGGTTTTGTATCCGCGCCCGATCAAAAAGCTGATTGTCGGCGACAACCAGAACGCACTGCTGTATGCACAGGGTGTCTTCATGGATTCCCGCATGGAGAACCTCAATATCGCACAGAAGATGCAGTATGCGTTCCTTTCCGCAAGAGATCAGGGGACCCTTTGCGGTCATCCGGGTGGCAGCAATGTTACTTTCCCGAACGCAGACGGCATCACCTTCCACTGCGATCACTGCGACAATGTTGCGGACGGTATGTATCTGACCTTTGACCTCGGCATCGAATCTGCCGGTATTTTCTCCATCGATATCGATGTTCCGAAGGATACCGAAATTCTCGTCGGCTGGGGCGAACATCTCGATGACCTCCGTCCGAGAACCTGGATCGGACGCTGCTTCGCGCTCCGCTACAAGGCACATGCCGGACGCAATACCTTCTCCGGTCCCTTCCTGCGCCTCGGTCTGCGCTATCTTCAGCTGCACATCTACTCTGAGCGCGCAACGGTTTATTACGCCGGCATCAAGCCGACCGACTATCCGCTCGACTACACACCGTATTTCAAGTGTGATGACCATCTGCACAATAAGATCTATGAGGTCTGTCTGCGCACCCTGCAAACCTGTATGCATGAGCATTATGAGGACTGTCCGTGGCGTGAACAGGCGCTGTATTCCATGGACAGCCGCAACCAGATGCTCTGCGGCTACTACACGTTCGGCGAAACAGAATTTGCAAAAGCGGCCATCCGCTTAATGGCACTCTCCCTGCGCGAGGACGGTATGCTGGAGCTCTGCTCGCCCGCCGTCGTATCGATCACGATTCCGTCCTTCTCCGCAATTTTCGTCACCCAGCTTCAGGAATATCTGCTGTACTCCGGCGACTTTGCATTCGCCGAGGAAATGATGCCTACCGCACGTGCCATTGTTGCCGCATTCACTGCTCAGCTTGACAACGAAAAGCAGCTGCTCAAGTGCCGCAAGGAAAGCATTTACTGGAACTTCTATGAATGGCAGTCGGGGCTTGACGGTCACATCGGCGGCTCCATGGACGAGGAAGACCGCACCTACGACGCACCGATGAACGCATTCTTCTCCATGGCACTCCGCTCCATTGCGAAGCTGGAACAGTCCCTTGGCAACCACACCGCCGCAAAGGACTACCTTGCACAGAAAGCGGCTCTGGATGCACGGATGAATGCACTGTTCTGGGATGCGGAACACGGTGTCTACGCTTCCTTTGTCAAGGGCAGCGAACGTTATCACTATGCAGAGCTGACCAATGCGCTGATCGTTTATACGGACGCTTGTCCTGCGGATAAGGAAGATTCCGTGCTTGCCGCACTTGCCGCAAAAACGATGCTGCCTGTCACCCTCAGCCACTCGATTTTCAAGTATGAATCCCTGCTCCGCCGTCCCGACAAGTACGCAAAGGCAGTCTTTGACGAAATCGCCGATGTCTTCGGAACGATGCTGTACAACAACGCGACCACCTTCTATGAGACCGTCGACGGTGCCCGTGCCTTCAGCAATGCAGGCTCGCTCTGCCACGGCTGGTCCGCAATTCCGACTTACCTGTACCACGCCTATGTCCTCGGTCTGAAGCCAACGGAAGACGGCTATGCGTCCTACGAGATCAAACCGCTCGATACTGGTATCCACGGTGCCGAAGGTCTGGTCATCACGCCCCGCGGAACAATTACACTTTGACGCTTTCCATAAGAAAAAACCGGTTCAACAACCGGTTTTTTCTTGTTTTATCTGATATCAGTCGTTCTTGACATGAACATCCATCTGCGGGAACGGAATTTCGATACCTGCATTCAGCATTGCAGCATGTACCTGCTCCAGAACCTCAAAGTTGACGGTCCAGTAATCGGCGCTGTTGCACCAGACACGAAGCACAAAGTCAAGGGAGCTGTCGTTCTGCGTGGTAAAGAGCGCCACGGGTGCGGGATCCTTGAGAACCAGCGGATGATTTTCCGCAATCTGCAGCATCAATGCCTTCATCTGTGCAACATCGGTACCGTATGCAGCACCGAACGTCAGATCGACACGACGGGTTTCATTGCTGGAGTAGTCCACAATGATACCGTTGGAAACCGTGCCATTGGGAAGTGTGATGCGCTTATTGTCGACGGTGTTGATGATGGTATAGAAGATATTGATCTCTTCGACGACACCGGCAACGCCAGCCGCTTCGATGTAATCACCGACCTTGAAGGGCTTGAAGACAACAAGCATGATCGAGCCTGCAAGGTTGGACAGAGAGCCTTGCAGCGCCATACCGACAGCAAGACCTGCAGAACCGAGAATGGCAATGAAGGATGCGGACGGAACACCGAGCACAAGCGCTGCGGAGATCAGGATGATTGCATTCAAACCGAAGCGGAGAATGCTGAGCAGAAACTTGGATACGCTTGCGTCGATCTTTGCAAAGCTCTTGCTCTTTTCGAGCTTCTTGCAGAGCATCGAGGAAAGCTTGAAGCCGACGATCAGAAGAATGACCGCGTAGATCAGCTTCATACCGATCGACATCGCAAGCTCACCGAGTGATGCCATGATGGATGACAGAAATTCTAACATAGAGAATTCCTCCTTGAAAAGTATTTGTATTGACAAGCCCGTGTATCGGAACACGAACGAATGTCCATTCGTTGACAGGAGCACCTATGCCCTGCATGCCGACAGCAGAAATGCGTGCGTTACAGCCGTTCCCGCACAGATGCCGGAGGGATGTGCATACTGCATCGGAGTACCGGAAGGATCGGTCACAATACCACCGGCTTCTTCGACCAGCAATGCGCCCGCGGCATAGTCCCACGGCGAAATCAGCAGCTCGACATATCCGTCCGCACGTCCGCATGCAACCGCCGCAAGATCGAGTGCAGCAGAACCGAGGCGGCGGATATCCGCACCCACATCAAACAGACTGCGCATCATCGAGAACGTCGCATCGCCGAGCGTTTCCCGGTAATACGGTGCCGTACCGACCGCAAATACACCTTTTTCCACAGGTCTGTCGGAAACATGGATGCGCCGTCCGTTGCAGAACGCACCGAGACCGCGGCGCGCCTCGAACAGCTCTTCTCTGTACGGATCGTAGATGACACCGAACACCGGAGTACCGCAGCAGAGCAGTCCCACGGAAATGGCAGACACACCGTAATTATGGATGAAGTTGGTCGTACCGTCAATCGGATCAATGATAAAGGTATAACCTTCTTGCAGAATTGCCGGATCGTTTTCCTTCTCCTCAGCAAAATACTGTGCATCGGGAAGAATGCGGTGCAGTGCTTCCATCAGCATATTCTGCACGCGGACATCATACACCGTGACAAAGTTGGCAGGTCCCGCTTTTTCGTCAATGGCACCCTTCTGCGCCTCCACATCATGTGCAGACCGCATCACTGCCCCAGCTTCACGTACCGCCTGTATCATGGCTTCCAGGACAGGTACATCGGGCATACCAACCTCGGTATCAGCTTCTATCAGATTAAGATTTCTCATAATACATGCTCTCTTTCTCCACGCATACGCGCGGTCTGCAAATGCAGTGTCATCCATCGCCGCAACCGACGCCTGCGTCAGATACGGAATGCATTGCTCACGGAAAAACGGAATCGGTGTCACGGCAGGTGCGCGATTGTGCGGACAAACCGTCTGACAGCGGTCACAGCCCCATGCCGAGCCAAAATAGCGGATGTAGTGTTCATAATCGCGAACGGAACACGCACAAGGCTCCGTCCCGCACAGTGTCTCAAGCCGCTTGGTCTGTGTCACCTCGGACAGGCAAATCCGGACAGAAAACGGATTGTGCTTCATCGGACAGTGTGTCTGACAGGCACCGCAGTGAGAGCAGGTCGGTATCGGTCGGTCAAAGTAAGCCGCGTCATAGGTTCCCTCCTCACAGAACCGCTCTGCTGCCACATCCGACAAAACCGCACCGATCAATACATAACTGCCGTATTCCGGGTGAATCAGCAATCCGTTGTCGCCGCGTATTCCAAGACCTGCCATCGCCGCACAGTACCGCTCGTCCAGCGGTGAGCTGTCAGCAAAGCCGCCGAACACGGCCCCCGGATACAGCATTTCAAGATATGGAATCAGTTTTGCGAAACAGGCTTTGAAATACAGGTGATAATCCCGCGGCGCAGCATAGGCTGAAATATTGCGGCGCGGCATCTCACCGGTATCATACGGGACGAGAAACAGCAGCGCGCTCGCAGCCGTTTCCACAGTCAGTCCGCAGGACGAAAGCTTGCGCGGCTGTATCAGCCGACAGTGCGAAAACGGAAGCACTGCGGCAGCAAAAATACCTTCTGCTGCAAACCAATCCCGAAGTTCCAATCGTAATACAGGTTTCATACTGCTTATTGTAATACAAATTTGTGAACATATTGTGAATTCTGGAGTTTTTTCACAAAAAATCATTTCCTGTCCGTGCTTTCCGATTTTTTTGCACAAACCTCTTGCTATTTTCGGTGATGGGTAGTATAATTATTTTGTATATACCACGAAAGGACGGACTGCAACAACATGGTTCATTACTTCAAGCTCGCCGGTCAGCGCTTTGTGCTGGACGAGGCATCCGGTCACACCGCTGCCGTCGACGAAATCACATATAAAATGCTCGCGTATCTGACGCTTCCGCTTCCAGAGGACTGTCCCTCCGCGATCCGGTACGATATGGCGAAATACGACAGCCGGCTGGTCGATGAAACGTATGCCGCCATTCTCGCACAGCACAAATTGGGGCTTCTCTACACCGATGTTCCCTTTGATGCGGACAAAGCGCCCAGCCTCTGCATGATTACCTCGGTGTCTCCCGTCGAATCGCTTGACGGAATCGCCTGCCCTGTCCTGCTCAGCGACACAAACAACGCCAAAAATGCACTTCTGCTCTGCAACACAGCAAAGGAAAAGGGATTGACCCTGACCGTCATCCTGACCGAAGACGGTACATTTCCGTGTGACCGGCTGATCGTTCCCGCAGAGAAATACGCACAGTACCGTACTGCCGCACCGCAGGTCGGCGTGCGCTTCTCCTATGACGTCAAAAAGCCGGACATTCTGTCAAAGCTGATCGCATACGCCGATGACGGCATCACGCTGATCGATGCGTATCCCGAAAACCCGCATGAACGTGAGGAAGGTGCGCAGACTGCACTGCTCAAGGAATTCGGACGCGCGGCAAAGGAGCTGTTCCTGCGCAAAAAAGAAGGCCGTCCCGTCGAATTTCTGCCCATCGCCATGCAGGGCAAAGATGCCAAGCACGGTGTCGGTGCACACCGCAACGAACGCTGTCTGACCTGCAGTCACCGCACGGTCTGCGGCGGCCGCCGACTGTCCTTTGCTGACTGCGAGGTCAAGAAAACGCTTGCCGACTGCGCCATTATGCTCGAGCTTTCGTAAATCATGATACAGAGGTGTTTATGAATCAGACGTTATATGAAATGATCCGCTCCCGCGCACACCACAGCTGCCGCGTCTCCCCGCTCCCCGCGATTGCAGAGGACTACGCCCGCGCAGGACTGTCGGCAAAGGAGCGCATGACGCGCCGGTTTGAAATGCTGTGCGCAAAGGAAACGCCTGTCATTTTAGACGACAGTGAGCTGATTGTGTTTATGCGCACCGTTCCCAATCTGCCCGATATTTACACGGAGGCAGAATGGGCGGACTTGAAAGCCAATTACTTTATCCATGAGCTTGGTTACATCTCCAACCTGTCGCCCGATTATGCTTCGGTCATTGCAGTCGGTCTGGATGCTGTCTGTGAAACCACCGAAAGCGATGAAACCCGCCGTGCGGTAAAAGCACTTCTGAACCTTGCCGACCGTTACCGCGATTACGCACGCTCCATCGGTCGTGACGATGTCGCCGCAGTTCTTGATGTTGTTCCGCACAAACCGGCGAGTACATTCCGTGAAGCCCTGCAATTTCTGCGCATCTTACACTTCGGCATCTGGCTGGAGGGCTCCTATCACAACACACTCGGACGGTTTGACAAGTACCTCTATCCATACTTCCGCCGTGACATCGACGCCGGCATTCTGACCGAAGACGACGCCTATGAACTGGTCTGCGACTTCTTCCTTGCCTGCAACAAGGATTCTGACTTGTATGTCGGTGTGCAGCAGGGCGACAATGGGCAGTCGCTCGTGCTCGGAGGCATTGATGAAAACGGATGTGACGTTTGGTCGGAGCTGTCACGCATCTGTCTGCGTGCAAGCGAGCGGCTGTGCATGATCGACCCGAAGATCAACATCCGCGTGAACAAAAATACACCGCTGTCCGTCTACGAGGACGGCTCGCGTCTGACCGCCGTCGGACTGGGCTTCCCGCAGTATTCCAACGACGATGTGGTCATCCCGGGACTCGAGCGGCTAGGATATGCGCATGAGGATGCAGTGGACTATGCCGTCGCGGCGTGCTGGGAGTTCATCATCCCGCGTGTCGGCGCGGACATTGCCAACATCGGTGCGCTGAATTTTCCGGCGGTCATCGACCTTGCGATGCACCGCAGCTTGAAAACTGCGAACTCCTTTGATGCGTTTATGGAAGATGTCCGTCGCGTGATTGCCGAGGAATGTACGCGCATCATGGACGAGGTCGATGCCAAGGGCGGTGTCCGGTTCACGCCGCATCCGCTTCTGAACACGCTGTTCGGATGCGAAATCGACCGGGGCGCAAAATACAACAACTTCGGTATCCACGGCACCGGTGTCGCCATCGCCGCCGATAGCCTTGCTGTCATTCGCGATCATGTTTTCGGTGACAGCCGCATCGGACGTGAGGAACTGATTTCCGCCTGTGACAATGACTTTGCGGGACAGGAAGCACTGCTGTCCTTTGTTCGCAATGACTGCCCGAAAATGGGGCAGGACAACGATTCTGTCGATGCGCTCGCTGTCGATCTTCTGCATACATTTGCCGGAGCGCTTGAAGGACGCAAAAACTGCCGCGGCGGCATCTGGCGTGCCGGAACCGGTTCTGCGATGTTCTATCTGTGGCATACTGAAGCGCTTGCTGCCTCTCCCAACGGACGCAGAAAGGGAGAGCCATACGGTACCAATTATTCCCCCGCACTGTCCACCAAATCCGACGGTCCGATCTCGCTGATCCGGTCGTTTACCAAGCCGAACCTGTCCGAGGTCATCAACGGTGGTCCTCTGACACTCGAATTCCACGCATCGGTCTTCTCCGATCCCGACAATCTGCCGAAGCTCGCACGGCTGGTGCAGTTCTTCGTTCACTCCGGCGGACATCAGTTACAGCTCAACACGGTATCGAAAGAAGTTCTGCTCGATGCACAGGCGCATCCGGAAAACTATCCGCATCTGATCGTGCGCATCTGGGGCTGGTCGGCGTACTTTGTCGAGCTTGACAAGCCGTATCAGGATCACGTGATTGCAAGACAGGAATACCGTCTGTAAAAGCACGCATGTTCAACGATACACATCATATGTTTAACGATACACACTCTGTCAAAGGCACAATCTTTGACCTAAAGGAATTCACCGTTCATGACGGTCCGGGCGTGCGGACGACGGTCTTTTTCAAGGGCTGTCCGCTGTCCTGCATCTGGTGCCACAATCCGGAGGGCATGGATACCGAACCGACGCTGACCGTCCGTGAAGCGATGTGCGATCATTGCGGTATCTGCCGCCGCCCGTGTACGCATGAAGACTGCCGCCCGTTCGGGCGTTGTCTGCACATCTGTCCGCGCGGTTTGATCTCCGTTGCCGGCAGAGAGGTTACAGCGGAGGCGCTTGCAAAAAAAATTGCACCGTCAGCAATGCTGTTCGGCGAGGACGGCGGGGTGACACTGTCAGGCGGGGAGCCATTATTGCAGCCGGGCTTTGCCGCAGCGCTTGCCGGATGTCTGCATGAACACAGCATTCGGGTTGCCCTGCAAACCTCCGGTTTTTCATCGGAGGAAACATTTCTGCGCGTCCTCGGCGCGGTGGACTATGTCCTGTTTGATCTCAAGCTCGCCCGTGATGACGAACACCGCCTGTATACCGGTGTCTCCAATGCACCGATTCACCGCAATCTGATGCTTCTGAAGCAGAGCGGAAAGCCGCATGTCATCCGCATTCCGCTGATTCCCGGGATTACAGATACGCATGATAATCTGGCCGCACTGGCAAAGCTGGCATCCGACAGCCCTGTCGAGCTGATGCCGTACAATCCCTATGCAGGGGCCAAATATCCGAATGTCGGGCGGCAGTTCCGATACCGAGAAACAGCGCCAAATCCGGTCGATCTGACGCTGTTTCATCACGCTCGTCTGTTAAAGTAAATATTGATACAGAGTCTATTGATTTACACGAAAGGAAGAAAACCATGAAAACAACAACACGTTTCGGCGCAGCGGCACTGCTGACAGTCCTGCTGCTCACAACGGCAGCCTCCTGCGGAGACACCGCAGATAACCCATCCGACACAACGGATACAGCAGCCGATTCCGTCACCACGGCGGAAAATACAGACCCCGATGACCCGTATGCCGCGCGTATGAATGTTTCCGCGGGACTTCCCGAGGGACTGGACTTCGGCGGCACACATCTGCGCTCGATGGTTAACGATACCAACGATAATGTCATGGCGAATGATATTTATATCGATCAGGCAACCGGTGAGATCGTGGATGACGCACTTTACAACCGCCGCGTTTATGTGGAAGAACTGCTCAATGTGGTCATTGATCCGTCTGAAATTGTCAGCCATACACAGGCGAGCTCCAACATCCGCAAATCCGTCAATGCCGGTGACGATGCATATGACTTATATCTGGAACATATGATTCAGGCAGGTATTGACACACTGGAGGGGCTGTTCCGCAACTGGTACGATATTCCGCATATGGACTTTACACATCCCTGGTATCCGCAGGATTCGATTAAGAACATCACACTGGATGGTACGATGTATCTGCTTCTGTCGGATGTCATGCTGTCGTCGTTCCACAACACCTATTGCTATTATTTCAACCGCAAAATTGCCGCCGATTACGACCTGCCCGATGTTTATGACATTGTACGGAACGGTCAATGGACAATCGATAAGGTTTCCGAGCTGACCAAAGGTGTTTACAAGGATGTCAACGGTGACGGTACCCATGACGCCGATGACCAGTACGGTTATGCAACCTCCATCGACTCCAATGTCGTGACCTACTTCTGGGCATTTGATGTTCCGCTGCTCGATCTGTCCTCCGGAAAGCCCGTGCTTGCTGCCAACAACGAACGTGCGGTCAATACGGTAACCAAGCTGGACGATTTCT
>SVRM01000171.1 GCA_015064785.1 Oscillospiraceae bacterium | reverse complement strand
AGCGAAGCATGATCCGTCCGCGGTGGCGCATATTTCCCCAGTGGATATTCATTTCGTCCCCGCACGGGAACATCGAAAACCAACGATCCAGAAACGCCGCATAGGTGTCTGTGATCAGCTCCAGCATCGCATGAACAAACTCCGGTTCATCGTACATGGCGTAGAACATCTCGCAGCCCCACATCAGCTCGCAGATGTCCAGCGGTCCCTGTAAGTCAGGATGGTAGATGGAAACATACTTTGCGATCTTCGGATACGCTTTACAGACCTCCTGCCACAGCCGCCCGAACGCAAAGACACGCGCACCGAATCCGTTTTCCAAATCGGGTATACCCTTTTCCACAATTTCCCGGATGACATCGGTGTCATTGAACGGCTTTGTCGTCGGCAGCGTATTCATTTCGCGCGGCATCTCAAATATTTCCGCGCCGAACAGCGAGGACAGGATGCCGGTACCGTAGTTGGCACGGACGGCGAGATTGAGCGTTTCTGTCTTCAGCGCATGGCTGACCCCGGCAAGCTGATGGACGAGCATGGTTTCCACGTCAGACAGGGCATCGTTGATGTTGATGTTTGGAATCGGTACGCCGGGCAGGGATGTTTTCTTTCTGCGCGGATGGAAGATGTCTTCCTTGGATTCACCGTACAAAAACGCCTTCCACTGCGCGGCAAAATCTTCTTCGGTTTCGGGATCGATGCGGGATTCGATGTCGTTGAGGCGTGCGATGGTTTCGGGTTTGAGTGACAGCATAAGTGTGCTTCCTTTCGGCTCTTTTTTATGAGTATATCATATTTCTGTGGAAAATGCAAGAGGAGAACAACCATCAGCGTGAAATCTCTGGAAAACAAGTGATTTGCCATTTGTTTCAAAAAAATATTTCCATATATGTCATGTTTTGTTCATTATTATTTTGTATACTGTATACAGAGATCATTGTCTCATAGATTGCACTTAGTTTACGGAGGAGGCTGAATTATGAAAAAACTGAATACGGTACTGATCATTGCATTGGTTTTGTCGGTTGCTGTGATCGGCGGATTGTTGATAGAAGACCAATTCGGAAAATACACGCAGCATAAGTGGTATGAAGGTCATGCGGAAGATGTCATTTTCGATGTGATCGTGAATTATGCTTGTCCCGGTACGTCAGCAGCGGATGTGGAAGCCAGCCTCGGTATCGGCAAAGATGATGCTGAATTAAAGGAAAAGATACTGACCATGTTTGGATATCAGAATGATGAAAATGCTGGGTACGAGGTATGGATATATCCAATTGAACCGAATCGGTATTTCGTCGTAGTACATGACCGTGAGGTCGTTGTGAAAACAATGCTTGTGGATTCGCTGACATAAACAAAATCTATAAACAAAAGCGGGGACATCGGTCTTCGCTTTTTCTTTGCTGAAAACAAAAGATGCCGTACCGGAGTACAGCATCTTTGCAATATGTGATTGTGATTATCTCTTGAGCAGAACTTCTGCCTCGTATGCTTCGATTTCACGGAACCAAGCAGTATCAGCAGCAACGCCGCAGGATGCGCAGTATTCAGCCCAGATATCGCCGAACGGCATGGTCTTCATTTCTTCCTGCATGACCATCAGCTCGGTGTACTTGTTCTCATCCTGGAGCTTCTGGAGCATTTCGTTGGGCGTGCAGAGTGCTGCAAGCAGAGCCTTCTGCCAGCTGCGGAAGCCGACAACCCAGGCAGCGATTCTGTTGATGGAAGCATCGAAGTAGTCCAGTGCCATGTATACGCGGTCAAGCGCGTCACAGCGGACGATTTCCTTCGCCATTTCCTTGGTTTCGTCGTCAAGAAGCAGGACGTGGTCGGAGTCCCAGCGGATGCCGCGCGTGATGTGGAGCGCGATTTCCGGATAGAAGCAGAGCAGAGCGGGGATCTTGTCGGAGACGACTTCGGTCGGATGGTAGTGACCGTTGTCCATCAGCGGCAGAACACCGTCATGGGTTGCAGCGAAAGACAGCGTAAATTCAGCAGAGCCGGCGGTGAACGCTTCAACGCCGATACCGAAGACCTTGGATTCGACACACGGCTTGACGAGATTCTTGTCAAACGGTTCTTCGAGGATCGCCTCGATGGATTCCTTGTAGCGCATACGCGGGCCCATACGGTCAGCGGGAACATCCTTGTAGCCGTCACCGGTCCAGATGTTCATAACGCAGGGATAGCCGGTTTCCTTTGCAAAATATTCGGAAATGCGGATACAAGCGCGGCCGTGTTCGATCCAGAATGCACGGACTTCAGCGTCCGGGCTGGACAGAGTCAGACCGTCCTTGGATGCCATGGGGTGGGAGAAGAACGTCGGGTTGAAGTCGATACCCATGTTGTACTTCTTTGCAAGCTCGACCCACTTTGCGAAATGCTTCGGTTCGATCTTGTCGCGGTCGACGAATTCGCCTTCCTCAAAGATGGCGTAGCAAGCGTGAACATTGAGCTTCTTGGTGCCGGGGCAGAGGGACATTGCCTTTTCCATGTCAGCGAGGAGCTGTTCGGGCGTGGTTGCCTTGCCGGGGTAGTTACCGGTGGTCTGGATACCGCCGGAGAGAGGGCCGTCGTGGTCGAAACCGATGACGTCGTCACCCTGCCAGCAATGCAGAGCAACCGGAATGTTCTTAAGCTTTGCGATGGCAGCATCGGTATCAACGCCGTATGCAGCATACATCGCCTTTGCGGATTCATATCTGGTCATGATAAAATACTCCTTTTTGATTTTTGATATGTCTATTATAGCAGAAATCCGCTGAAATTGCAATACCTCTGCGCAAAAAAACAGCGTCCCGTGAAAAAAACGGGATGCTGTTTTGCAGTTATCAGATTTTGACGATACCGAAGAAATCGAGGATGGACGAGATCAGAATCAGCACGATGAAGATCGGTGCGATATACTTGATCATAACGGTAAAGAGCGCCTTGCCTTTCAGCTTGTTGCCTTCACATTCCGCCTCCTCAATGATGGCTTTGGGCTTGAGGATATAGCCGACGAAGATTGCGGTTGCGAGTGCTGTGATCGGCATCAGAATGTTGTTGGAGATGAAGTCGAAGAAGTCAAGCAGCTGCATACC
>SVRM01000053.1 GCA_015064785.1 Oscillospiraceae bacterium | reverse complement strand
TCTTGCCGTCCCCGTCCACTTCCGCTTCCAGATGACAGCCGATGGGGCAGACAATACAGGTTTTCTTAATCATGCTCATAATCGTCCTACCTTTCTCAATCCAGCGCAACCGTCACGGTCTTGCCGCTGCGGATCGCCGCAATCGCATCCTCAGTCAGAGCAAAGCTCTCCATCTGACCGGGTTCTAAAAACCGCTTCTTGCGGCGGAAAATTTCACGTCCGTCGACCGACAGCACAATGGCGCGGTCGCGGTAAATGTTGTCCACACGGAAGAACAGCGTCGTCTCCGTGGTCAGATTGCCCTGTGCGTTGAGCTTCTGCGGCATGACATAGCGCACGCCGTTTCTGCCCTCGGTCGTCAGCGTCTCACCCACAGGTGCGGCACCGCCTGCGACATAGGCTGCGGCAGAAGCACCGGCACGGTAGGCTTCCTTGGTTACAAAGTCAACGAGGTCATGGACATGCAGAACATTGCCGCAGGCAAAAATGCCGGGAATGGAGGTCTGCATCGTTTCATCGACCTGCGCACCGCCGGTGATGCGGTCGATGACAATGCCAGCCTCGCGCGTCAGCTCGTTTTCCGGCAGAAGACCGACGGAGAGAAGCAAGGTGTCACATTCGATATATTCCTCGGTACCGGGAATCGGACGCCGGTCATCGCCAACTTTGGCAACCGTAACGCCCTCCAGCCGTTCCTTGCCGTGAATACCGACAACGGTATGGGAAAGGTACAGCGGAATGTCAAAATCATCCAGACACTGCGCAATGTTGCGGGGCAGACCGCCGGAATACGGCATCAGCTCGCAGACGCGCAGAACCTTCGCACCTTCCAGCGTCATGCGGCGTGCCATAATCAGACCGATGTCGCCGGAGCCGAGAATGACCACGCGCTTACCCGGCAGATACCCGTCGATGTTGACATATCTCTGTGCCGTACCGGCAGAATAGATACCCGCAGGACGCGAACCCGCGATGTTGAGTGCACCGCGCGTTCTCTCTCTGCATCCCATTGCAAGAACAATCGCACCTGCCCGGACACGGCAGAAGCCTTCGGTCGGCGAGACAAACGCCACCTCACGTTCCGGAGAAACCGACAGCACCATCGCATCACACAGGTATCCGATGTTCCGTTCTTTTACAATATCAATGAAGCGTCCGGCGTATTCGGGACCGGTCAGCTCCTCGCCGAACATATGAAGTCCGAAGCCTGCGTGAATACACTGATTGAGAATTCCGCCAAGCTCACGGTCACGTTCCAGAATCAGAATGTCGTCGGGTGCAATCCCCGCGTTATTGGCTTCAATGGCAGCCGCAAGACCCGCAGGTCCGCCGCCGATGATAATAATCTTCTTGTCTTCCATTACTTTTCGCCCCCAATCAGAATGACAGAGTCTCCGCCGCATTTCGTGATTTCGCTCATCGGCACATCCAGCTCACGCGCCAGAATTTCAACAGTTCTCGGTGAACAGAAGCCGGAGCCGCACCGTCCCATACCCGCACGGGTTCTGCGCTTGACCATATCGAGGTCCCGCGCACCGAGCGGTCTGTGAATCGCGTCGACGATTTCACCCTCAGTAACCGTCTCACAGCGGCAGATGATTTTCCCGTACAGCGGATTCTTCGCAATGACCTCTGCACGCTGCGCATCGGTCAGCTCACGGAACCGTATCTTTTCGGGACGACCGAGCTTGTAGTTGTCTCTTTCCTTCAATTCCAGACCCATGCCGGCAAGCAGCGCAACGGCATATTCACCGACGGCAGGAGAGGAGGCAAGTCCGGGCGACTCAATGCCGGCAAGATGCAACAGCCCCGGAATCTGTTCGGATACGTGGATATAGAAGTCACTCTTGGTGATGTCGCCGTCCGAACCGACCGGCGTCGGTCTGACACCGGAGAACTGCGTGATGACCGCACGGGTGTTGACGCCGGGGACAAGATGACGCGCACCGGTCTGCACCAGCGCAAGACCAGCTTCCGTGGTCGCTGTATCGTCCGGGTCGTCAATGGCAGCCGCCGTCGGACCAAGAATCAGATTGCCGTCGACGGTCGGGGAAACAAGAATGCCCTTGCCGTTTGCCGACGGACAGGAGAACAGCACGTGTTCAGCCGTATCGCCTTCCGCACGGTCGAGCAGCATGTACTCACCGCGGCGCGGAATGATGCGGATGGGGAAGTTTTCTTCTCCGGCGAGCTGCGCCATTTCCGCGGAATGGACACCGCAGGCGTTGACCAGATATCTTGCGCGTACCGTCCGTTCACCGTCGGAGACGACAAACAAATCGTCTTCTCTGGCAATGGAGGTCACGCGGAAATTCGTGAAGAATTCCGTTCCGTTGATTGCCGCGTGTTCACAGGCAGCAATGCAAAGCTCATACGGACAGACAATGCCGGCAGTCGGCGCCCAGAGTGCCGCGACAGCATCGGGGGAAATGTTCGGCTCCATCTGCCGCAGCTCCTCCCCACCGACAATGCGCAGATCCGGCACACCGTTGGCAATGCCGCGCGCAAGGAGCTTTTCCAGATGCAGAATTTCCTCATCGGAATAGGCACAGACAAGCGAACCGCACATGGAAAACGGAACATCCAGTTCTTCGGTTTCCCCGGGCATCATCGCGCATCCCGCCACGTTCAGACGCGCTTTCAGTGTCCCCTCCTCCGCATCAAATCCCGCGTGTACAATCGCAGAATTGGCTTTGGTCGCACCCATGGCAACATCGCCCGCCCCCTCCAGTACCGCGACGGCAAGGTCATATTTTGCCAGCTTTCTTGCTGTCATCGCACCGGTAATACCGGCGCCGATGATACATACATCGTAATTCATAGCTATCTCCGATCTCAAATGTATTTGGAAATTGAAAAAAAGCCGCAGCAGTCAAAGGGGTCCCGGCCCCCGTCGGGGCGGCATCCGTCCAGACTGCGACGACTCCGTTTCTCCATACGTCTTTTTTGTTTTCCGGCAGACAAACCTGCCCTGCAAACATTATACCATCCGCCCACCCGATTGTCAAGGGTCACACAGGTATTTTGCAGCGAAAATCAACGGAAAACCGAGGTACGCATTTTTGAATAAACCGTGAAAAATACAGAAATTTATCGAAAGGTATTGCAAAGAGACAGAAAATCAGATATAATAATATATGTATAGTTATTGAAAAACCACACCGGAAACGAGGATAACACCATGCCGAACATCGACCTGCTTTCCATGCATAAGCAGTTTCTGAACAATCATATCAAAAAAGGCGGCATCGTCGCCGATTTCACCATGGGAAACGGACACGATACCGCATGGCTTGCCGAGGCTGTCGGTGAGGAGGGACATGTGTATGCCTTCGATATCCAGCAGGCAGCACTCGATTCCACCCGTGCGCGGCTTCAATCCGCCGGGCTTGCCGATCGCTGTACGCTGATTCTCGATTCCCACGCAAATGCGCTGGACTATATCCACGAACCGATCTGTGCGGGCGTCTTCAATCTGGGCTACCTGCCCGGCGGCGACCGAACAAAAACCACCCTGCACGAGTCGACACGCACCGCCGTGGAGGCTGCAATCTCACTCGTGGACCGCGACGGCATCATCCTTGTCGCTGTGTATCCGGGGCATGAGGAGGGTACCATTGAAGGCAATATGCTCGATGAAATGCTGTCAAAGCTCGACCGCCGCAAATTCTCCGTTTCCCGTCTGCGCATCATCAATTCCCCAACATCTCCGTTCTTTTTTGCCATTGAACGGCACTGACCCCAAAATCTAAACTGAAAGGACCAATTCCGACCATGATCAAAACGCGTCTGCCCGCACGGCTCGGAGCGGCTCTCCTGCTCCTTGTTATGCTCTTTTCGCTGCTTCCCATCGCCGTCTCGGCGGAGGAGGAACCCGCCGGCACTGCCGCTTATGCAGAACCCATGCTTCTGCGTGCCGATGACTACACGGAAGCTGCAACCGGATTCCAACTGTTTGCCGACAATCCCGACAGTCTGCCGCTCAAGCTCGGCTATGCCATCTACAAAGCCACCGATACCCAGACCCCTCTGACCATTCCCGAGGGATGGGTCACCGTCACCGCCATTGAGCAGACCGTGACTGACGGAGAAGACGCAGCACTCACCGCGCGTCCTGTCTTTGCCGTTGACTTCCATAAACCGGGCGACATCAATGTCGAGGATCCGGAATACATCGAATCCCCGGAATTCCTCCGTGCGGTTTCCGTATCCGGTTCTCCCGTCTATACACTCGCCCCCGGCTACATCGCCGCATTCCGCATCACCGGCGGTGAGGCGGCGGAAGACGGTACGTATACACTGGACCATACACTGACATGGCAGAGCGAGATGCCGGTTGTCACCTTCACGCTTGACAGACCTGCAAAGCTCATTACCCGCCTGACACAAAACGAAGGAGAACACGGCGCCCTTGCCATCGATGTTCTCAACTCCGACAGCGTTCGTTCCCTGTACAGCCCGCTGGTGCAGGACCGGGATGCGTTCCTGTCGGAATACGGTCTGACCGATGTTCAGCTTTACATTCAGTACGATCAGACACGTATGGACGTCCCCTCCTCTTATGATGCAGAAGCGGACGACGGCATTACAGAGGTATGGAGTCCCGAAACGCTGCAGGTTCTCTTCAAGGATTTTGATCTGGATACCGGTTTTTCCGATTCTCACACCCACAGCTTTGCCGAAGAAGCGTTCCGTGCATTCTTCCCTGAGGAAACCTTTACGGAAAAGATCATCGACGACGGCGACGATGCCACCGAAGACCCCGCATTTTGGGTCATTGATACCGAAGCTGTCTCCCTTGCGATCCGTGCCCGTTATGTTCTTGCACTGACAGCAGCCGACGGTACGGTTTACTACACCAAATCCGCATTCACCGATCCGTTCTACTGCGGCGCCTCCAACTCCCTTGTCACCGATCCCACCGCCATTGAAGCCCCCGTCCTGTCCGATCCCCGCTTTGAAACGGCCGAGGACGGAACGACCACACTGACCTTCCATGTCACCCCGAATCCGACGGTACGTGATACACTGTTCTGGTGCCAGGCTTACGACCGCGGCACCGTCAAATACGCACTTGAAATCTCCATCAACGGAAGCGAATGGATGCCGTATGACGGTGAACTTCTGTCCTATCCTACAATCACCGACAAAGGTGACATCTCCATTGCAATCGCAGGAGAAGATCTCAATGATTATGCGTATATCCGTGTACAGATGCGTTATATCGCAGAAGATATTCCGCTGAATTCCCCCTTCTCCGCCGCACTTGCCTTTGACAAGAAGCCTGAGGAAATTGTAACCGCGCCGATCACCGAAAATACCCTTCCGCTCTATACCGAAACCACCGGCGGCGACGATGAACTGAAATACATCTGTCCCATCTGCGGCTTCTGTCCCGCACCGTACGGTGTCTGCCTGTTCCTCTGGATCGGAGCGGCACTGCTGATTGTGCTTCTGATCGTGCTGATCATCGCGCTCATTCCGAAGAAGAAATACTGCCCGCGCTGTTCTGCCGCCTGCAAGCCGCAGGACAAGTCCTGCACCACCTGCGGTTACCGCTTTGTCGGCAATATGCCGGAAATCGAAGATACTACCGGCGAAATCACCCTGCCGAAGGAACCGGTATCGGCAGAGGAAGAAGACGCCTTCTTTGACGGTGCGCTTCGTGACGGTGCAGAAAAAGCACCGCGCGTCACACCCATCGATGTCTTCTCAAGCGACGAAAAGCCTGAGGAACAGAAAACAGAGGCCGCACCGAATCCAACCATTGTCGTTACTCCCTCAGCGGAACCGTCACCCAAAGAAACGTCTGCCCCGGTCGCCGCTGCCGCACCTGCCGCAAAGCCGGATGCAGCCTTCCTTGCCGAACTGAAGCGGAAAATGACAGCCGTCAAGGCCGGTCAGAAGGAGAGCTTCACACCGGAGGAAATCGCCTACATCAAGGCACTGAAGGATAAAACTGCCGCCAAGGCTCCCACCGTCAAGCCCGCCGCACCCAAATCCCCTGCACAGACACCGGCCCCTGCCGCAAAACCGCAGGTCAAGGCTGATTCGGAACCCAACAGCGATACCCGTGAGCATCCGATTGCCGCTGTCCGCGAAACACCTGTACAGGAGGACTCCCGCGAGGCACAGATTGCACGTCTGCGCGCACTCCGTGCAAAGCAGCTCTCGGCAGAGGATTCTGCAGCAATCTCCGCACCCGCTCCCGCGGAAAAACAGGCAGAACAGCTGCGCCGCGTTGAAAAACCGACCAAGCAGATCAAATGCCCCGCATGTGCCGTTCCAAATCCAGAAACAAACGGACAGTGTTATATCTGCGGCACCAGACTGAAATAACGCCATAAACACAAAGGATTCCGTGCTTTGATCGGTACGGAATCCTTTTTCACACAAAACATCTTGCAAATTCCCGTCATATCCGTTATAATATTACAAAAGGAAAGGAGCCGCCGCAGATGCAGAACCGCTTTCGATATACCGATACCAACAAGCGGTATCATACCTATGACTATTATCTGAAGCACCGCTACGGCACCAAATGCGCACGCATCCCGATTGACGCAGGTTTTTCCTGTCCAAACCGCGAAAACGGTGCAGACGGCTGTGTCTACTGCTCCTCCCGCGGCGCAGGAGACTTCTGTTCCGATGTCCTCCTGCCGCCGGAAGTACAGTTTGCACGCGAATATGCACGTCTGACACAGAAATGGGGCAAGCGCCTGCCGGCAATCCCATATTTTCAGGCGTTTTCCGGCACCTATGCACCGACCGCAGCACTGCGCCGTCTCTACGACCGCGCACTGTCTTATACCGACGAGAACGGCAGTGCGGTGGAAATTCCTGCACTCTCGATTGCAACCCGCCCCGACTGTCTCTCAGAGGAAACCGTGTCCTATCTGGCTGAGCTGAACGGCAAAACCGACCTGACTGTGGAACTCGGTCTGCAATCAGCACACGATGCCACGCTGTCCCGCATCCGGCGCGGACATACCTTTGCCGCGTTTCTCGACGGGTACCGCCGACTGCAAAACGCAGGCATTCCCGTCTGTGTCCATATCATCAACGGTCTGCCAACCGCAGATGCACCGTGCGAATCGCGTGAGCAAATGCTTTACACGGCATCGGTTCTGGCAGAACTGCGCCCCGCGTTTGTCAAAATCCATATGCTCCACGTACTCCGTGACACCCCGCTGGAACAGGACTGGTGCGCAGGAACACTCTCGCTGCTGACGCAGGCGGACTACACCGCACTTGTCTGCGACCAGCTTTCCATGCTTCCGCCGGAAACGGTGATCTGCCGTCTGACCGGAGACGGTGCGGCCGATACACTTCTTGCGCCGCAGTGGACCCAAAACAAGCGCGCTGTCCTCGCCGCCATTGATAAAACCCTTGCCGCACGCGATCTCTGTCAGGGTGACCATTACCTGGGAATCGGAGGCACGCCATGAAAACACGTCTGTCACACCTTCTGCTCGGTATCACGCTGTCGCTTTCCCTGAGTGCCTGTTCCGCACTGCGCGACGCATGGGAGCCGACCCGGTTGTTCGTCTCCGACAAGCCGCTGTCCGAGCAGACCCTTGCCGTCCCGGTTGCCGCAATGATAGCAGACGAACCAAACGACGCAGGCAGCCGTCCTGTTCCGCTCACCGACGCACCGCCGGAATACGATCAGATCATCATGAATTTTGTCGGCGATGTCATGCTGGCGGCGGAAAACGGCGACGACGGCTTCTGGTCGTTCAATCTCTTTGCATACGATACACCGACAGACTACTATTTTGAAAAGATGCTCCCGCAGTTTTCCGCCGATGACTGGACCGTTGCCAACTGCGAGAACGTCTTTACCGACAGAGAAAATCCGACACCGACCGAAAAACAGGGCGATTACGGCTACTGGTACTACTCCGGCACCGAAAACGCAAAAATCTTTTCCGCAGGCTCTGTGGAAATCGTCTCTCTTGCCAACAACCATGCACTCGACTACGGCTATGAATGTCGTGACGACACCGCCGCCGCGCTCACCGATGCCGGCTGTACACCGATTCTTGAAGGACGCTCCATCATGCTCGAAAAATCCGGGGTTACGGTGGGACTGCTCTGCATTTCGATGTACTCGGAATATTATCTGACGCCGATCCTTGCATGGCTTGAAGAAAACCGCGACACGTGCGACTTCCGCATCGTCTACTACCACGGCGGTATGGAGCGGGTGCATGAACCCGATGCATGGCGCGTCCGTGCGTCCCATGCAATGGTCGATGCCGGTGCCGATCTGGTGCTCGGCAATCATCCGCATGTGCTCCAGCCGATCGAGGAGTACAACGGAAAAACGATTGTTTATTCCCTCGGCAACTTCCTGTTCGGCGGCAGTCACACCTGCGAAAACCGTACGATGGTGTACACCCTGACGCTGGACATTACCGATCACAAACTGACGGGAGTTTCCGATACAATCACTCCGTGCTACTGTTATGGAGAGCTGTGGCAGCCGACACCGATTGAAAACGAAGAAGAAAAATCCCGCGTCCTGTCGTTTCTGGCAGGCGAGCGGGAAAAGCCGTATTGAAGCCGATTGTTTTGTTCTGTGATGACGGACGGCTTCGCACATAGCCTTCCCTGGCGAGGGAAGGTGGATTTTCGGTATTTCGCCCCTGCGAAAATACCGAAAAGACGGATGAGTCGTCATCAGACGCTCATGACGACAATTAAGCACGGGTGATATCAGAAGATGTCTGTTTTCGTTTCCATATGTTATATAGCATTTCAGCCATCATAACGACTCGAATCCGTAGAAGATGGCAAAGCCATCTTCGGAAGAAAGCTCCGCTTTCTTCGTCACCTCTCCCTCACCAGGGAAGGCTTTCTGTGCAAACCGTTACCGTATTCTCCAACCGAAGACAACATCTAATCCTTAGTTGACAGCATTACCTTAGCGAGGGAAGGCTTGGAACGAACGACGCCATGTTTCCTATTTTCCACCAATGACAATGCTGACAAGAAAGGTCATTTATGCCTACTTTATACATCCTCCGCGGCGCACCGGGAACGGGAAAAACGTCCCTCGCCGCGGAACTTCATAAAGCACTCCGCTGCCCGTGGTTTGAGTTCGGCTGGATTCCCGAATTCCGGAACCGCAATCCGCACACAGAAATCTCCTATGAGGAGGAATGTGCCCTCTCGACCGAAAACCTGATCCTCGTCACGAAAAACTACTTCGCGCACGGATTTGCGTCAGTCATCGTCTCCGATTTAGAGGACGAGCGTATCCCCGCATTTGCCGATGCGTTTGCTGATATCGCCGATGTGCAGATTCTCACGCTCGACTGTGACGATGAAACCCGGACAAGCCGCATTCTGACCCGCGACAACGGCAATGAATACCGCGATACCGAAGCGGCGGCTGAAATCGCAGAAAGAATCCGCCGGACACCCTATACCGGTGAGCGGCGGTTTGATTCCGGCAATATGACAGCGGAGGAGCTGTGCAAATCCGTTTTCTTGCCGCAGAACCGTTGAAATCCCGACCGTTTTATGGTATAATATAAGAAATCCCCTCCGAAAGGAATTCCCGATATGAACATCGACCAACTCTTAAAATCCGTCTCCAAGCCCGGTCGCTATACCGGCGGCGAGTGGGGACAGACCGTCAAGGATAAGCAAAGCATCAAATGCCGATGGGCATTCTGTTTCCCGGACACCTATGAAATCGGTATGTCCAACCTCGGCATCCGCCTGCTCTACGGCGCACTGAACGCACAGCCGGACATCTGGTGCGAGCGCTGCTTTGCGCCGTGGACCGACATGGAAGCCGAAATGAGAAAGCATAATATCCCGCTCTGGGCGCTGGAATCGGGCGACCCGATCAAGTCCTTTGACATCGTCGCCTTTACGCTCGGCTATGAGCTGTCCTATTCCAATGTCCTCTATATGCTCGACCTCGGCGGTATTCCGCTGACAGCAAGGGAACGCGGCGAGGACGACCCAATCGTCATCGGCGGCGGGTGCTGTACCTACAATCCCGAACCGCTTGCGGACTTTTTCGACATTTTCTCCATCGGTGAGGGAGAGGAAGCCCTGCCGGAGCTTTCCCGTCTGTACATCGAAATGAAAGACAACGGCACCTACACCCGCGAGGACTTCCTCCACGCGGCAGCACGGCTTGGCGGTTTCTATGTCCCGTCGTTCTACTCGGTGTCCTACAATGAAGACGGCACGATTGCCGCTGTCACCAAAAAGTACGACGATATCCCCGACAAGATCACCAAGCGCATTATAAAAGACTTCGACAAGTCCTATTTCCCCGAGAAGACCTTCATGCCGTTCATCGACACGGTGCAGGACCGCATCATGCTGGAGGTCTACCGCGGCTGTCCGCGCGGATGCCGCTTCTGTCAGGCAGGTATGGTCTACCGTCCGATCCGCGAAAAATCCCCCGAGGTGCTCGCAAAGCAGGCAAAGTGCCTGTACGAAAGCACGGGATATGAGGAAATTTCCCTCTCGTCGTTGTCCATCAGCGACTATACGCGCCTGCCGGAGTTGACCGAAGCCCTGCTTGACTGGACGGATGAGGCAAAGGTCTCCCTTGCTCTGCCGTCCCTGCGCGCCGATACCTTTACCAAAGAGCTGATGGACCGCATTTCCTCCGTCCGTACCAGCACCCTGACCTTCGCGCCGGAAGCCGGTTCCCAGCGTCTGCGTGATGTCATCAACAAGAACGTCACGGAGGAGGAAATTCTGAACGCCTGCCGTGTCGCCTTTGAAGCCGGCAAGAATCAGGTCAAGCTCTACTTCATGATCGGTCACCCGACGGAGACAAACGAAGACCTCGACGGTATTTTCGCGCTGTCCGAGCACGTCATCCATGAATTCTACGTCAACAAACGCAAAGATAAGCAGATCGGCAAGCCGAACAAGGGCGGTGTGCAGGTCACGCTGTCCGTTGCGGCCTTTGTACCCAAGCCCTTTACCGCATTCCAGTGGGAAAAACAGGATCCGCTCGACGTAACGCTTGAAAAACAGCAGTATCTGAAGGGTGTCATCACCGACCGCAAGGTGCGCTACAACTACCATGACGCACAGGTCGGACGCATTGAGGGCGTGTTTGCACGCGGCGACAGACGGCTCTGTGCGGCACTGCTGGAAGCGCATCGGCGCGGCATCCGCTTTGACGCATGGGAGGAATTCTTCTCCTATGACGCATGGATCGATATCTTTTCCGCTGTCGGCGTCGATCCCGATTTCTATACGACACGCGGCTTCGGTCTTGACGAAATCCTGCCGTGGGACATCATCGACTGCGGTGTCGACAAGTCGTTCCTTGCGCGTGAACGCGCAAAAGCCTATGAAACCAAGACAACGAAAAACTGCATGGAGGCTTGTGCCGCCTGCGGTGCAAATAAACTGGGAGGTGAGCAGACATGGTGCGATCGGCAGCTCTGCAAGTACCGGGAGCAGAAGTAAAACGGCAATTACCTGTCGCGTGGGACTTTGTCATGGATGACATCCATCCGCAAAGCAAAACGCTGACGGTGCGTCTCGGTTTTTATAAGGTCGGTAAAATGCAGTTCATCTCGCATCTCGACCTGCAAAGATTCATGAAGCGTGCATTTGTGCGCTCGGGTCTGCCCATCTGGTTTTCCGAGGGCTTCAACCCGCATCCGAAGATGGTCTTCTCCACGCCGCTTTCCATCGGTATCCAGTCCGAATGTGAATTTGCCGACATCAAAATGACCGCACCCGTCACGCCTGCCGGGGTCGTGGACGCACTCAATCCGTGTATGCCGGACGAGCTGCAGCTGTTTTATGCCGCGCCGCCCGTCCACAAGATGACCGACATCGGCTATGCATCCTATGACATCCGCATCACCCATCCCAAGAACAGCGAAGCAATGGCACAAAAGCTCGATGCACTGTTCTCATCCCCGCTGATTCTGACCAAGAAATCCAAGGCAGGCGACCGTGACACCGACATCACACCGCTCATCAAATCCGCCCGGACAGAATATGATGCCGCATCCCAAACAATGACGCTGCATTGCCTGCTCAGCGCCGACAACGCGAACTTCCTCAATCCGGAATATCTGATGCGCGGTGCAGATCGCGATCTGGGACTGACCTTCGAGGACCCGACCATCGCATGGTATGAAACGGTACGGAAGGATATTTTCCTCAAAGACGGCATCACACCGTTCCTGTAATCGGAAACAATTCTGCTATATTATGCAAAAAATGTAATTTTATACGAATATGTGCGATAATTTGTCGTGTAAAGATTGACATTTCTCTCAAAATATGATATAATGACAGAAAATTTTCAAAACATCAAAAAGGAAGGATATCCCAATGAACATTCAGTATCTGATTTCCATTGCCGTCTATATGGCAGCGGTAATCGCAATCGGTGTCTGGTGCTCCAAGCGAGCAAACAAGAACCCCGAATCCTATTTTATCGGCGGCAGAACGCTCGGTCCGTGGGTCTCCGCAATGAGCGCGGAAGCCTCCGACATGTCCGGCTGGCTGCTGATGGGTCTGCCGGGTCTGGCATACTGGAGCGGTCTTGCCGATGCCGGCTGGACAGCAATCGGTCTTGCACTCGGTACCTACCTCAACTGGCTGATCACCTCAAAGCGTCTGCGCCGGTACTCCGAACGCATCGGTGCCATCACCATTCCCGACTTCTTTTCCCGCCGTTTCCGCGAAAAGAGCAAGGTGCTTCTGATCGTCTCCTCCCTGCTGATTATCGTCTTCTTCACACCGTATGCAGGCTCCTGCCTGATGGCGTGCGGCAAGCTGTTCTCTCAGCTGTTCGGTACCTCTTATGAACTGATGGTCGTTATCGCAGCAGTCTTTGTCCTGGCGTATACGTTCCTCGGCGGCTTCCTCGGTGAATCCGCATCCGACTTCATGCAGGCAATCGTTATGGTCATCGCGCTGATCTGTGTGCTGGTCATCGGCTCTGTCAATGCAGGCGGCTTCGGCGTTGTCATTGAAAACTCCAAGGAAATCCCCGGATTCCTCTCCCTGTTTGAAAAGGCAACACAGACCGGTGTCGACGAAGCAGGTCTTCCCATCTGGGGCGAACCGGCAGCCATGGGCTTCATTCCGATCCTTTCCGGTCTTGTCTGGGGTCTCGGATACTTCGGTATGCCGCAGGTTCTGCTCCGCTTCATGGCAATCCGTAATGAAAAAGAACTCAAGCTCTCCCGCCGCGTCGCAACTGTCTGGGTTGTCATTTCCCTGACTGCGGCAATCCTCATCGGTATCATCGGCCGTAACCTGTATCCCGGTGCTTATACGGAATACGGTGCCGGCAATACCGAAAACATCTTCATCCTCATGACCACCAGTTTGCTTCCCGCCCTTCTTGCAGGTCTGGTCTGTGCAGGTATTCTCGCAGCGGCAATCAGCTCCTCCGACTCCTATCTGCTCATCTCCGCATCCGCCATTGCCGAGAACGTTTACCACGGTGTCTTCCACAAGAAGGCCTCCGATAAACAGGTCATGCTCGTCACCCGTATCATTCTCGTTGTCATCATGCTGTTCGCCATGATTGTTGCAACCGGAGGAAACCAGGTCATCTTCTCCATCGTTGACTTCGCATGGGCTGGTCTTGGTGCCACCTTCGGTCCGCTGATGATCTTCTCCCTGTTCTGGAAGCGTACCAATCTTCCGGGCGCCATTGCAGGTATGGTCACGGGCGGTGTCACAGCGATCGTCTGGAACTTCTTCATCGCTCCGCTCGGCGGTTTCTTCGCAGTGTACGAGCTGGCTCCGGCGTTCCTGTTCTCCAGCATCGCCATCGTTGTTGTCTCTCTGCTCACGCCTGCACCGAATAAGGAAATCGAAGAAGATTTCACCTATGTCGTTTCCGGCAAGTAATCCGATCTGAAACACGACTCCCCGATACCGTTTTTACACGGCATCGGGGAGATTTTTGCTTATTCTGCGGTTTGGGTCAGTGCTGTCAGAATCGCCGACAATTCCGCTGTTCCGGCAAGTGGTGCAAACACAGCCTCCTCACGGATCCGCGCAAGCAGCATATGGGAATAGTTGTGTCCGTCGTGATGCCAGACACCGCCCGTCTCCATGCCTCTTGCCGCAGGAGAGGTGTGTTCCGCATCCGCTCCGGTTTCATCAAACTGCCGTGCAAACGACGCAGCTTTTGCCAGATGTACAAGCGCCCGGTCACAGTCTCCCAGCCTGACACAGAGAACCGCCGACTGTCGATGTGCCTCTGCGGCAAACTGCGCGTGGAACAGATAGTCTCCATCCGGAAAATACCGCTCGAACATGGCAATGCGCATTTCGTTCAGTTCCAGCTTTTCCGTATCCGAATAGACAGGATTTCCGTTATCGTCCGTGCACCCCAGCAAACCATCCATCAGATAACCCATAGCACAGGTAAACTGACCGAGCATTTCATCACGCAGGTATGCAAACTGCCGTGACCCGTGCGTGATCTTGCCCATCAACTCACCGTATGTGAAGTGAATGCCCTGTTGTGTCCGAGCAATCCGTTCGGCATCGGTATCCCGTCCGAGATCGTGATACCACAGACATGCCATCATCAGGCTGTTGTTCCGGATTTCATGCTCGGTGCATTCTCCGATGACGCGCTCAAGATAGGCAAGCGCACGTTCGCGCTGAGCATCCTGTACCGCCGCATCGCATATGTGATTGTACAGCCAGACCTCATTTGCGTAGAAGTCCATCAGCCTGTATGATGACGGAAATCTGCCGAGCGCCGTATCCGCAAGCGCAATCGCGCGCACATGGTCGCCTGATGCTGCAACGGTATATGCCTCGTCGTACAGTGCATCGATCTGCGCCGATTTTGTGTCGATATCAATGCCGAGAATCACATCCGCCGACACATCAAAAATATGTGCAAGCGGCGCCAGAAGCGAAACATCCGGCATGGTTCTGCCGTTTTCCCATTGACTGACCGATTGTGAGGTCACGCCGAGCATCGCGGCAAGTGCCTCCTGCGTAATGTTATGCGATCTGCGCAGATCGCGTATCGTTTCACCGATTGTTTTCATTGTGGATCATGTTCCTCCGATCATCAGAATATGGAGATCAGGCCCAATCTCTGTA
This sequence comes from Oscillospiraceae bacterium, assembly GCA_015064785.1. Taxonomy (GTDB): domain Bacteria; phylum Bacillota; class Clostridia; order Oscillospirales; family CAG-272; genus RGIG3925. Next base: position 8,708 of record SVRM01000053.1, on the reverse strand, counting down.
TATAGGATAACACACAATCCGCAAAAAGTCTATCGTAAATTCTGACAGACAAACCAAAGCACAGCTTACAAAATCAAAGCACGGCACGTAACCGACAGATTTCAATGCGCGGCCAGTCGACATCCTCGCCGCCCGTTTTGTTCCAGTCGGAGGACAGCACCGCAAGCACCGTCTCCCATGCATCAATCGCACCGCGGATATCTCCCTGTTTTTCCCGCAGAAAAGCAAGGGCATACACCGCCGACAAATCACGGGGATATTCCGCTGCCGAAAACGATGCTTCATAACATGTTTTCGCGCCATCCGTATCGCCCAGCCGCTCCAGCCGCACACCGACTTCATACTGCCCTTTATGATTTTCGATCGGTACTGTTCTCCAGACCGATACCGCAGCATCGGTGTTTCCGCGAGCCAAAAGCAGATCACCGAACCATATCTCCGGCAGATAGGCGGCATACGCATCCTCCGTTGGCAAACCATCTGTCAAAGCCTGTGCCTCATCATACCTGCGTAGATCAATCAGCGCTTCGATCAGATACTCCCGTACCCGTACCGCTTCGGGATGTGCCATGACAAAGTCCCGGCATCGCTCGACAAACTGACGATTGTCAGCGTGTCGTACTTCGCCCCCGCCACCATATAGATCACGGCAGTACAAATACAGCTCGTCGTCCTCGCAGCACAACGTCAGAAGCTGTGCAAGCAGATTCTCCGCCGCAAGCCGGTCACTGTGCCGCCGCAGAAGATACAGCCGCAGATACCGTTTCTTTGCATCGGTATCCTCCGGATTTTCCCGCAGTATCGCATTGAGCAGACGCGAAACATAGCCGAACTGCTCATCCGATACCGCGCCCTGCTGTAAAATCAGGTCCACACGCCGCAGCTCATCCGACCGATCCACTGAAAACAGCGCATCGATGGTCACGCCAAGCGCCATGGCAATCTGCGGCAGAAGGGCTGTGTCCGGCATCGTCGTATCATTTTCCCATTTTGAAACCGCCTGATAGGTCACACCGATCTGTGATGCAAGTTCTTCCTGCGTTGCACCGCGCTGATTTCTGAGCTGCCGCAGGCGTTTTCCGAGTTTAATTTCCATTGTATGTCCTCACATTCATTGTTTTCCTTTCACGGATATCAGCTGATGGCTGTATTATACCGCATTTTCAAAGAAAAACAATAACCGCACAGGACACCCGATTCACCCGACAGTTGCATCTGCCTTCACTGCACCGCCGAAACCAGAACCTTCGCAATGTCCTCTGCAAGTGCCAGCGATGCCAGTGTTTCAGGCATCTCCCCGAACACTGCTTTGTACATCACAATCGCAGCAAGTGCGGTACCCGCATAAGACGGATGCGAGCCGTCCGGATCGTAGAGATATTCACCGCCGTCCGCTGTGACCAGCCGATGGAATGCCGCACCGACTGGAGCGCAGTCCGCACCGAGCGCCTCTGCGGCACGGCTATAGGCAGATGCCAGACCGTCAGTCATGCTGTCATGCGTCCAGCCCATCTCATCGAGCGTCGGACAGTCGGATCTGCGTCCCCATGTGACATAGAAGCAAAGCCGCTTCGCACCGGCCGCACGGACCGTATCCGCAACATGCGATGCGCCGTCAAAGAAAGCATCATAATCGCGGTACGGAAGCATACTCTGCTCCTGCAAAAAGACCACATCAAAGATCGGATTTTCTGCAAGCACTTCTCCGAGCTGCTTTGTGTATGCATCGTCTGCATCCTTGAACTGGTGCAGACGACGACCGCCCTGTGTCACGCTTTGCACGGTGATCTCCTGTCCGTTTTCCTCTGCCAAAGCAGAAAACATGGCCGGCAGATCGTTGAAATAGGTATAGCTGTTGCCGATAAAGAGAATGTTCATGTCAAATTCCTCCCGGTTGTTGTTTTTTCTTTCATTATAGCAGATTTCGGATGAAAATGCAAGACATTGCAGATGTTTCCCAAATCCGGATTCAACCCCCATTTGAAAAATTCTCTCCAAATGCGTTATTGCAATCTCCCAAAATTCTGGTATAATAAGAAGCAGGATAAGCGCTGATCCAGATATTTTTGGAGGTTACACCATCATGAAACTCGGTGAGAAAATCAAATTCTACAGAAAACAGAAAAACATTTCGCAGGAGGTATTTGCAAACTACCTCGGTGTCTCCTTTCAGGCGGTCAGCAAGTGGGAATGCGGCAGCACGATGCCCGATGTCACACTGATTCCGGCGATTGCATCGTTTTTCGGTGTTTCTACCGATGAGCTGTTTGATTTCAATCTGTTTGAGATGGAAAAACAGGTTGAGGAAATCTGCCATGAGGCTTACAAATACCGTTTTTCGGACAGCGCAGAATCGGAACGTATTTTGCGAAAAGGACTGCAAAGATTCCCCGGAAATGATATTATTCTGAACAATCTGCTCTATACGCTGGATTATCAGACGAGAGCCGATGAGGTCATCACGCTTTGCAAGACGCTCATTGCATCAACCAAGGATGATTCCGTGAAGTATGATGCCGCACGGATCCTTGCATCGTGCTACAAGGAAAACGGTCAGAACGATCTGGTCAAGCCCACACTGGAAATCATCCCGGAGATTTATTTTTCCAAACTCGAGCTGATGGCGTCGCTTCTGGACGGTGACGACAGCTACGAGGCGGCGCAGAAACAGAAGAACATTTCCGCAGAAGACTTGATTGATATGCTGATCATTGCGGGAAAGCACTTGATGCAAATCGGCGAAACCGAAAAAGCAAACAGCCAGTTCCGAATCGCACAAAAAGTAATCGATGCGTTCGCCGATGATTTTGTGGAGGAGAAATGGTTTGGCGCCACTGTTTATGAATACACAGAAGAACAGCGCAAGGAAATCGATCAATTACTCGCAGAATAAATGGATTGTCCCGCTTCGGCGGGGCAATTTTTTTGGATTACTGCCAATCTTTCCGTCCCGCTTGACATTTCCCGCCGTCCGCAGTATAATATAGGTATGAAATCCGCAAAAGGAGAATTCCCCATGATTCATCGCTTTTTTGATGACCGCACCGGCTCCAACGCGTATCTGGTCTGGGATGAGGAGACGCGCGAGGGCTTTGTGCTCGACCTCGGTGTGCCGCCCGGGACCGTCCGCGCATATGCAGAGGAACGCGGTATTGCAGTCAAATACCTGATATTAAGCCACGGACATTATGACCATGCGTATTATGCCGATGACTACGCGCCGCTGTTCCCGGGCGTGCCGCTTCTCTGTCACGAGGACGACAAAAAGATTCTTTCCGACCCGATGGCAAATGTCTCTGCACTCATCGGCAAACCCACAGCTTATCCGCTCCCGGACCAAACACTTGCCGACGGCGATACCGTCACTGTTGGCACACAGGTGTGGCAGGTCCTCCATACCCCCGGTCATACGCCCGGCTGCATCTGCCTTTACAACGCGGAACAGAAGCGGATGCTGACCGGAGACACGCTGTTTGCCGACGGCGGTTTCGGACGCTTTGATTTCAAGTACGGCGATAAGACCACGCTCGGACAGTCCCTGCACCGCCTGTTCTCGATGGACGGCGACACTGTCATCTATCCCGGTCACGGCCGAACCTCCACCCTGCGCGAGGAACACCGCACCCTCGGCTATTTTGAGAGATACTGATATGAAACGCAAAAAAATTTTATCCGCAATTCTTATCATCCTCGGCATTGTCCCCTTTGCCGTCGCCTTGATCTGCGGTCTGCCGATCTTCCGCGCAAGCAATCTGACCTATGGAGATTTTCTGATTCTCTATTCCTATCTGTTCTGGCCAACGTATATTCTCGGCGCAGTTCTGCTTGCGGCAGGCATCATCTGGAGAATCGCGCTAAAACGAACCCACAAAACGGGCGATTCCTGAATCGTCCCGACCACGATCGTTTCACATAAAGGAGAATTTACCATGTTCCACGGAAAAATGAAAGCCGTCACGTTCAGCTACGATGACGCCGTCACACAGGATCAGCGTCTGATTCCGATTTTCAACCGCTATGACCTCAAATGCACATTCAACTTAAACTCCGGTCTGCTCGGACAAGCGGGGATGCTTCTGCGCGAAGGTGTCTCCGTTGCGCACTGCAAGCCCGCGGCAAACGAAATCCGCAAAATCTACGAAGGACACGAAATTGCGGCACATACGCTGACGCATCCTGCCCTGTCCCATCTCTCCGATGAGGATGTCATCCGTGAGGTTGAAGAAGACCGCAAAGCGCTTTCCGAAATTGCCGGCTATGAGGTTGTCGGTATGGCGTATCCCGGCGGTACGCACGTCATGAATGAGCACGTCGCCGACCTCATCCGCAATCATACCGGTATCAAGTACGCCCGTACCACCACCTCGACGCACAACTTCGACCTGCAGTCCGATCTGATCATCTTCAACCCGACTGTCTATCACCATGTCGAGTGGGACGAGCTTTTCCGTCTCGGCGAGGAATTTCTCGCGCTGAAGCCCGACACCCCGAAGATTTTCTATATCTGGGGTCATGCATATGAGTTCGATATCCGCAATGAATGGGATCGCTTCGAGCAGTTCTGCCGCCTGATTTCCGGCCGTGACGACATTTACTACGGCACCAATGCAGAGGTACTGTTGGCAAAACACTGACCGCACGCCGCACAGCGAGACGGCAGCCCCATCCACATCCTGTAACGGAGGCACATTATGGAACGTATTATCTCCCGCATCCGCCATCATTTTCTCCGCACACCGATTCACACCACGACGACCTCCAACTGCGATCTCTGGGAGGAAACACTCGTCCGCGAAAACGGATATGTTTTCTTCTCCGACATCAATTATGCCGGACAAAATCCCGCCATTTGGGATGCACTCGACCATTTGCGGCGTATACAGGCAAAGCTGATACGTCATGGTGACGCAGCATTTGACGATGCGGCACTGATGGAAGACATATACGGTGCACTCCGCTACTGGCTCGACCGCGATTTTCAGAATCCAAACTGGTGGTTCAACCAGATCGGCATGGTCAGCAATCTGGCGGCAGTCGTCCTTGTCCTGCTTGACCATTTGCCGCAACCCATGATCGACCAAGCCGCAGCACTGATCCGGCGCGGATCGATTGCAGGAGCACCGGCGATTCTCGACTGGACAGGCGCAAATCTCTCGTGGGGGATCCGCAATACGGTCTACCATGCACTGATCATCGGCGACGATGCACTTCTGCAAACCGCGGTTGACCGTCTTTCGCAGGAAATTCACATTCCCGCACATCCGCACGACGAGGGCATCAAGCCCGACATGTCCTTCTATCAGCACGGTCAGATTCTGTATTCCTGCGGCTACGGTCGTTCCTTTACCTATGAAACAGCACACCTGATTTCCCTGCTATCGGGTACCCCCTATGCCATTCCGGACGACAAAATTGCGCTGTTTGAGGATTTTGTGCTCGACGGACAGCGGTATATGATGCGCGGTCTCGCCGTCGACTATCAGACCGTCGGACGCGAGATCGCACGTCCGGGCGCACTGTCCTCCGCGGCATTTGCACAGGCGGCGGATTATCTGCTTCACACCGCAGAATGTCGGCGGCAGGAGGAAATGCGCGCCTACCGCACGTCACTGCTCGGCGGGGACGACACCTTTACCGCGACCAAATACTTCCCCAATTCCTATTTCCTCGTCCATAAAACACCAGATTTCCACATTTCGGTCAAGGGCTATCATACAATCTATAAAGGCACCGAATGGGGACTTGCCGAAAACAGGCTCGGCTACAATCTCAATTACGGCGGCGTGATGACGATGATGGCGACGGGAGACGAATATTTCGATCTGAATCCGCTGACCGATTATGCAAAGATTCCCGGCACGACAGCGCCCGCCTGGGACGATCAGACCCTGTGGGAACGCTCCGTCGGCGACTGGAAAGCGGAGGCAGGAACAAACGACGACTGCGGAGGGTATGCAGCGGACGGATACGGCGTGCTGCATCTGCGCGTTGAGCACGACGGCATTGCCGGATACAAGGCGTATTTTACCTATCCTGAGGGCATGGTCTGTCTCGGATGCGGACTGTCCGGACCCGAACCGCTGTACACAACCGTCGATCAGGCATTTTGTCCCGATGCGCCGTTTGATGCCCGTCAGATTCACAAAGGCGAGTGCACGGCAAACGGCGGCTTTGCCTATCATAATCTCGGTGATGCGCCGATGACAGCAGAAGCTAAAATCGTCCAAGGCGCATGGAGCCGCAACAGCCCGGCGCAGTCGGCAGAACCGGTTTGGGGTTGTGTCTTCCTCTGCACAATCGACCATGCCGCGCACGACAGCTATGCCTACGCCATCACCGCCCGCGAGGGGAATCCCACCGCAATCACCGCAATCATCAACACCCCAAAGGAACAGCGTGTCACCTTTTCCGACGGTACTTCCCTTGCCGTTCTGCGCGATGCGGACGGATGCTGCATTGATGTTGTACGCTGATTTTGAAAAAACGAATAAAGCCAACACCGCACCCAACAGACAGGATATCTGATAGGTGCGGTTTGCTTTTATGAAAGAAATTTTCCGAAAGCTGTAACCTGTTACTGTCAATTTTTGTGTATTAGGGTAAGAGGCCTTATTACACGGAAAGGAGAACCATCATGGAAGATAAGCAAATTGTGGCATTGTATTGGGAGCGCTCCGAAAATGCCATTGCCGAAACCGAAAAGAAATACGGCAGGTACTGCCGTTATATTGCCTACAACATTCTGTATTCCGATCAGGACGCAGAGGAATGTGTCAATGACACCTATCAGAAAGCATGGGAAACCATGCCGCCAAAGCAACCGGAGCTGTTATCCGCCTATCTTGGCAAGCTCACCCGAAGTCTTGCCATCAACCGCTTCCGGTACGATCATGCGGTCAAGCGTACCTCGGGGATGGAAGTTATTCTTGATGAAGCAGCGGAATTTATTCCCGATCCGACGGGTGTTGATGCTTTGGATGAAATCCATCTGCGGGATGTCATCAATTCCTTTGTGGCATCGCTCACACGGGAAGTACGGATTGTATTTGTCAGACGGTATTGGTACATGAGTTCTATCAAGGACATTGCAGCAGATCTCGGCATGACGGAAAGCAAGGTCAAGATTATGCTGATGAGGACAAGGAAAAAATTCAAAGAACATCTGGAAAGAGAGGGAATTTTTGTATGACACGAGAGCAAATGATTGTGTACATGAATTTGCTGGATGAGTCATTCATCGTGGAAGCAAGTCCGGCGAATACCCATAAATTCATTGTTCACAAAAAAAAGCAAATATATCAGTTCGCAGCTTTTGCGGCATCGTTTGTTTTGATTATCGGTGTACTGTTGATGATACCACATTTGCACTGGAATGATCCTGTTACTCCTATCCAAACAGACACAACACAGCTTCATACCGCTCTAATCAGCGATACGTCCATATACAGTTCCGAATCATCGGACATTGCATCACCGCCGATTCAGACAGGACAAGATAGCATCGGTGCAAATTGGAGTGAAACCGGCGGTGGTAATCCGTTTACGCCATTATATGTCTATGCAGTCAGCGGATTTACGATTGCAGACGGTACATTTGGAAATGTAAGTACCTATTATGATGAAGAAAACCAGAATAAATTCTACAGTTTATTAGAAAATTACCGCGAGAAAACCGCCGGGATCCCACTGATTGTACACATCATTCGTGAAATGGGTTTAACAAAATCCGAATATATACACTATTTGGACACAATCAAAGAGGTGTATACCAATGAACTGGTGGATATTCTGTTTTCTGATGACAATGATCTGATCAATGAAACCTTTCACAGTCCGCTGACACTGTATCACAACGGAACCATCTATACATTGTTTGATCTTGCCGAAATTGATCAATCATCGAATCTCGATCAGTTCCCCAATGACAAACTTGAACAACTTTATTACAACATTCATACGTTTTGTGAGGAACACCAAACCGAACTTCCGCCCGAAACTGTTGATGTTTTCAATAAAATCAAAGCCTTGAGCGCAGACAGCACTGCAGATTGAAAACACATCAGAAACAGCTGCACCCGTACAGAATCAAACCTGTACGGGTGCAATCTTTATTTGCTCTAAGAGAACTCCCTCCGTCAAAGAAAGCAACGGCTTTCTTTGACACCTCCCTCGGTGAGGGAGGCTTTGGGATTACTTTTCAACCCGCATCCACATACCCTCGGCTCCAATACTGCCCTCGGGCGCGGTCAGCAGACCCTTTGCAATCAGCGTCTCAATGACGGAATCGTTGATCGGGATGCCTGCAAGGTTGTTGGCAAACGGGTACTCACCGAGAAGATGCGCGGGAATGATGCGGCGCAGCAGCACGGACAGCTCTTCTGCAATTTCGCGGCAGATCGGCGAAATCTCTGCAAACAGCGCACGGTCGGCGTTGGTCGGATAGTTGTCCTCCGCTTCGGTTTCACATAAGAACTTCGTGTACAGCATATCTCCCTCGCGGTACAGATAACCTGATTGAATCGCCTTTGCCGCATGTTCGCGCTCAGCGTCAGACAGCGTATCCATGGAAATACCGTCCTTCAGTGCGCGGATGGCAAGCATCATCGGCGCATCATTTGCGATGTTGTGACCGCAGTGGAAATGTGCCTGCAGGGTGGAGTTATAGAGGTTCACCAGATGCACATGGCGGTAACCGGCAATGTCGGAGG
>SVRM01000170.1 GCA_015064785.1 Oscillospiraceae bacterium | reverse complement strand
GGCATGATGGTGGAAGCCTCTTATGGGAAGCAAAGGTGAAGACCGCTCCTGAGCTGCGATACCGAAAGCAGAGTAAGTGTCGCCGTGATCCTGCGTCAACGGATAGTGCTTGTTTGAGCATGAAATCAAGGTGGATTGCATTTTCATACGCATTGTACACCCCTTGACAGGTACGGAACATCGACGAATCGTTGTCGTTCTGTGTCTTGTCGGGGGTGTTTTCTTATTGAATGAAATTTCAAAACAAGAAAGGAAGACACAAACACATGAAAATCATCCACAGAGACGGAACAGTATCCGTATGCCCGGAACAGGAGCAGATATCGGTTCTGCGGCACACCGCGGCGCATATTCTGGCACAGGCAGTCAAGCGGCTGTACCCGCAGGCGCAATTTGCCTTTGGACCTGCGACGGAACAGGGCTTCTATTACGATGTCGATCTCGGAGAGACAAAGCTGACGGAGGCAGATCTGCCGGCCATTGAGGAGGAAATGCGGCGCATTGTGCGGGAAAACTATCCGATCAAGCCATTTGTGCTGTCACGGGACGATGCACTTGCTTTGATGCGGGAGCGCGGCGAGGACTACAAGTGCGAGCATATTGCGTCACTTGATGAGGAGACCTTCGGCTTTTTCCGGCAGGGCGAATATATTGATCTTTGCCGGGGACCGCATCTGACGTATACCAATGCGCTGAAGATGTTCCGGCTGACCGGCGTGTCCGGTGCATACTGGAAAAACGATGCATCCCGTCCGATGCTGACGCGGATTTCCGGAACCGCATTTTTCGACCAGGAAGAAATGGATGCTTATTTTGCGCAGCTGGAAGAAGCAAAACGGCGCGATCACCGCAAAATCGGACGCGAAATGGAATTATTTCTGTTTGATGACGCAGGTGCCGGATTTCCGTTCTTTCTGCCGGGCGGCGTTGCACTGAAAAATACGTTGATTGAATACTGGCGTTCTCTGCACAAGGAAAACGGCTATCAGGAAATATCCACACCGCAGATTCTGAACAGTGCACTCTGGAAGCAAAGCGGACACTGGGCGCATTATCAGGATAAGATGTATATGACGGAGATCGACGGGGAGGTACACTGCATCAAGCCGATGAACTGTCCCGGCGGCATCATCGTTTACAACAGCAGGCAGCACAGCTATCGGGAGCTTCCGATGCGAATGGCAGAGCTGGGGCAGGTTCACCGCAATGAACTGCACGGTACTCTGCATGGCTTGTTCCGGGTGCGATGTCTGACGCAGGATGATGCGCACATCTTTATGACGCAGGAGCAGATCACCGATGAAATTGTCGGTGTGATAAGACTGATCGACACGGTATACCGACAATTCGGGTTTTCCTATTCTGTGGAGCTGTCGACACGTCCTGCGGACAGCATGGGTACAGACGAAGAATGGGCGGCAGCGACAGAGGGACTTTGTCGGGCAATGGAGCTTCTTGCGCTTCCGTATACCGTGAATGAGGGGGACGGCGCGTTTTACGGTCCGAAGCTCGATTTCCATCTGCGGGATTCCATCGGCAGAACATGGCAGTGCGGTACGATCCAGCTGGACTTCCAGCTTCCGCGTAATTTTGATCTGACATATATTGATGAACAGAATCGCCGTGTCCGTCCGATTATGCTGCACCGTACCTGCTACGGCTCCATTGAGCGGTTCATGGGCATTATCACAGAGCATTATGCGGGCAGATTTCCGGTATGGCTGGCACCGGTGCAGGTGAAAATTCTCACACTTCCCGGTGCAGATGCAGCGTATGCGGAACGGGTACGGCAGATGCTTGCACATGAGGGTGTACGTGTGTCCGTGGACGACCGTCCGGAGAAGATCGGCTATAAGGTGCGACAGGCAAGACAGGTCGACCGTGTACCGTATATGCTGATTGTCGGAGAACGGGAGGTGCGGGAGCAGGTTGTCTCCGTGCGCGGCCGCGGGGATGAAACGGAGCAGATGCCGCCGGAGACGTTCCTTGCAAAAATCAAGACGGAAATCAGAAACCGGATATGACTGAAATTTTTTTCGGAATTTTCGAAAAAATTTCAAATTCTATTGACAAAGCAGACAATACATGATATAATATTACAGTCTGCGGCAGGGTCCGTAGACAATCCTTTCAAAAACGCGAGACGTTTTTGACATAAGTCCATAAGGAGGTGCAATTCGCATGGAAAAGAAGATTGGTTCCTACGAAACAATGTTTATCGTAAACCCCCAGCTGTCCGAAGACGATACCAAGGCTATCGTTGAAAAGTTCACTGCGCTGATGGCAGAGAACGGTGAGATCGAACAGGTCAATGAATGGGGCAAGCGCAGACTTGCTTACCCGATCAACGATCTGATGGAAGGCTATTATGTTCTTGTCAACCACAAGGCTGATACCCAGTTCATCGCAGAGCTTACCCGTCTGTTCAACATCAATGAAAACATCATGCGCTCCATGACCATCGCCAACGCATAAGCGGAGGTAGAGGGTATGGCAAGCTTGAACAAGGCGATCCTGATGGGCAACATGGTTGCTGATCCGGAACTGAAGCAGACACCCTCCGGTGTTGCTGTGTGTTCGTTCCGCATCGGTGTCCAGAGACGCTTCAAGGACGCAAACGGTCAGTACGCATCGGATTTCATCAACATCGTCGCATGGAGACAGCAGGCGGAATTTGTTTCCAAGTATTTCCGCAAGGGCAGCTCGATCGTCGTTGTCGGTTCGATTCAGACGCGTGACTATACCGACCAGCAGGGCAACAAGCGCTATGCAACCGAGGTTGTCGCCGACGAAGTAACGTTTGGCGCATCCAAGGGTGAATCCCAGTCCCAGAATACCGCATTTGCAGGTATGGGCGACTATGGGACCGCTCCCGCATACAGCGCACCCGCAGCCGCTCCGGCAGCACAGCCGGCAGCACCGAAGTTTGAGGAAATCGGCGGAGACGAAGATCTCCCGTTCTGAGAACCGGATCATTTTAACAGGGAAAGGAATGAAAAACATTGGATAACGCAAAGGAAGTCAAGACCACTGAGGTCAAGGAACAGAGAGAACCCGCAGCAAAGCCCTACCGCGCTCAGAATCGCGGCAAGAGAAGAAAGGTCTGCCAGTTCTGCGCAGAAAAGATCGAA
>SVRM01000052.1 GCA_015064785.1 Oscillospiraceae bacterium | reverse complement strand
GATCATCGGACCGGAGTTGTAGCTCATGTCCTCGGCAAAGCTCATGAAATCAAAGCGGAAGCGGGAGAAGACATAACGGAACACGCCGATCAGCCAATCGGCATATTCATCGCACATCTGCTTGTATAATTCCGGGTAGTCATAGAAGCTGTAAAGGTGGTTTTCAATGCCGAACATGGTGCGCGGATACCAGAAAAAGCCGTCCACGGTGAAAAAGTGTACGGTATCGCCGCGTGCACGGGTTTTCTCAAGCCACGCAAAGTGCTCGTCGGACATCACGGATTCTGCCGGCGGGAAGAGTGTCTTGCGAATCTTCTCCCAGTCCGCTTCGTTTTCCATGATGCCAAGACCGTGACCGGGCGCCTGGGGGGTGTCCTTTGTGCGGTAGGATGCGCCGGACTGCAGGCAGCGGTCAAGACCGAAATAGCCCTGGATATCATCGACGGAGGATACCGATTCCGGCATCCCCTCGCCATGCCACCTCTGTACGGTCAGATGCCACCACGGTGCCCATTCAATGGCAGGTGAGCGGTCGACCGCCTCGCCGCTGAGAAAGCGGCGAAAGCGTTCGGATGCGTTCATGGTTGTCATAGGTTGTTACCTCATGCCTTTGCAGCGTCAGCTGCTGCTGCAAAGAAAGCATCAATGTTGTCCCATTTTGCCGCCGGCGGAATGTCACAGCCGGAGGACAGGACGAAATTCTTGTGTGCACCGCAGGCTTCAATCAGCGCCTTGGTTGCCTCATACATACTCTCGGATGTACCGTTCAAAAACTGATCGGACGGGGAGATATTGCCGCAGATCGGACGGTCGGCGGGCATCCCCTCAAGGAACGGCAGCAGATCAACAGCATCACCGAAGTGATACGCTGCCGCGCCGTTGGCGTAAAGTGACTCCATCATCAGAGGCGTGTTCGGACCGCAGTTGTGGTAAATGACAACGAAATTGTCGTCCTGCACCGCGTCGATAATTTCCTTGACATAGGGTGCGGAGAATTCTGCTTCGAGTGCGGGGGAGAGCAAACCGGACAGCGGTTCTGCCATGACGATACCGTCAGCACCGGCATCCTTGTATGCCTGTGCGTATTTTTTGAGGAACGCGGTGGTCTTGCGCAGTGCTGCGTGGACAAAGTCCTCGTCCGCGATGCAGTTGACCAGCGCTTCGGACACGTCCATCAGACGGCCTGCAAGGGAGAACGGACCGATGATGCCCGCGAGTACGGGACGATCGGTGATGCGTTCCTTAGCCCCCTTGGCAGCGTCGATGTAAAGCCCGGTTCTGCCATCGCCGACCTCGGGAACGCGCAGAGCCTCTGCCTCGTCCTCATCGGAAATCAGAACACCGACAACGGTCGGAACCTCGTTTTCTTCTGCAAGAATCTCACAGCCGAAGGCTTCTGCTTCAACCGAGAGGTCCATCATGCAGACAGCAGCAGCGGCGTTTAAGCGTTCTGCAACCTTGACAATGCCTTCTACCTGCACCGATGCGTCATGGGTGAACGTATATACACTGGCGCCGACGAGCTGGGAGGACGGGAAGGAGAGAAGCGGCATAGGACGGCGGCTTTCGGGCAGGGAAGCCAGCCATTCTTTCATGTTGTATTTCATAGTAATACCTGATGTACGGATCAGCCCTTGAGCTCACCAATCAGGCGGACAGCTTCCTTTGCAGCGGAAGCGGCATCGAGGGTGTAGCAGTCAGCGCCGATTTCGTCAGCGAATTCCTGGGTGATCGGTGCGCCGCCGACCATCACGCGAACCTGATCGCGGATGCCCTCTGCCTTGAGTGCTTCAACAACATCACGCTGACCCATCATGGTCGTGGTGAGCAGAGCGGACAGGCAGACGAGCTGTGCGTTGTTTTCCTTGACTGCGGCAACGATGGCAGCGGGATCAGCGTCGACACCGAGGTCGATGCATTCGATGCCCTGACCCTCGATCATCATCTTGACGAGGTTCTTACCGATGTCGTGCATATCGCCCTTGACGGTGCAGATGACAGCACGGCCGATCGGTTCCACGCCTGCGTTGGTCAGCGCCGGCTTGAGAATCTTCAGACCTGCGTTCATCGCGCGTGCTGCAACGAGAACTTCGGGAACGAAGACTTCGTTGGTGCGGAACTTTTCACCGATGATGTTCATACCAGTGACAAGACCTTCGTTCAGAATTTCAGCGGCGGGAAGATTCTCTTCCAGAGCCTGGGTGACCAGTGCCGCGACGTCCTTTGCCTTGCCGCGCTGCAGCTTTTCGGAAATTTCAGTGTAAATTGCGTTGCTCATGATTGTTTCCTCCTGTTTGGAACAATGAATTTTTGTTTCTTTATATTGTTTCCGGTAATTCCCCGGGGTTGCTCGGTAAGCCTGTTTGAACTGCTTGTAAAAGGTCGGCAGATCACGGTAACCGCACATCACGGCAATTTCCTCGTTGGACATGTCGGAATTGGCAATCAGCGATGCCGCCTGCCGCATCCGGACTGTGCGCAGATAGTCGGAGAAGTATTCGCCTGTCACCGCATGGAAAATCCGGCTGACAGTTGATGTGCTTTTGTACATCGCCGCCGCAACATCGGCAAGAGAGAAATCGGGATCGGCGTAGCGGTTACGTACCATGCGAAGTGCTGCCGCGGCTGTCGGGGATTCCTCTGATGCGCTGTAGGTGTGGGCTGTGCGGGCGTTATCCGTCATGCGCTTGGCGGTAATCAGCAGTATCGTCAGTTTCGCGCGAACCGCATCCAGCCATCCAACCGCCTTTTCGCGGTTTTCTGTCTCAATCTCACCGCAGGTCTGCAAAAATGATTCCAGCTGTTTGGCTTTCAGTGACAGATGCACGGCGAAATTGTTGCCGGAAAACAGACCGAACAGATACGCCTCGCCGCCGATTTCGTTGATTTCCGCACCGAACAGATCGGCCGGGTCAAACAGCAGATTGCAGACAAGCGGAGAGGACTCCGTATCACAGGAAAAATACCCGTGCGGAACGGCGGTGTTCAGTATGTACAGATCACCTGCGGAAACGGGATAGGCTTCATTCCAGATGCGGTGAATACCGGTGCCATCAAGTACACAGCTGACCTCAATGAACTGGTGCTGGTGCAGGGATGCAAGACCGACCACGGCGGAATCCGGTGTTTCGCACCGTACACGGTTGATGTAAACCGGTGTATCCAGCAGGAAGTCGTCCTTTTTCAGAAGCGATGGAAATCCGGATATGGCAGTCATCCCAGTCCGCCTCCTCTTCAAACATGCTAAAAATATCCAGTATCATTATAACACAATTCTTTGGATGCGTAAAGGGGTTTTGTCCGATAATTTTTGATTTTTTCAGAAAACGTGCAATAAAACCACATACTTTTTGGTGTACGGAGGCGAGACTTTATAAAAATTACGGCAGAACGCAATGTTCTGCCGCAAAAAAACCAAAGAGGGGCGATGAAAATGGTGGATATTTGTTATGGGAGTGCGGTGACGGCGGCTGTCAGTGCGCGTACCATGTCAGCCAGCGACATGGAAGGTGCAGCGGCGTCGCTGACCTGTTCGGGCAGAAACGGCACATGGATAAAGCCAACGCGCACCGCAGTGCCGGAAAACCGGTGCAGGAGTGAATACAGTACATCATTGCAGACAAAGGTTCCGGCGGAATAGGAGGTTTTTGCGCACAATCCGACGGCTTGGATGGCGGCAGTCATGGCGTGAACCGGGACTGTCGCAAAATAGGCTGCAGGTGCTCCCGGGATGACCGGGGAATCCTGAATGATACAGCCGGCGTTGTCCGGGATGGATGCATGACGGTAGTTGATGGCTGCAAATTCCGGGGTGACGGCGGCCCGTCCGCCCGCTTGTCCGATGCAGAGAATGACATCGGGCGGAGAAGTCATACGGTCCGCGGCATTCAGAACGGCTTCTGCCGCGCAGCCGAAGATGGTCGGTATCTGTTGTTTGGTCACTGCATATGCACCGATTTCATCCGGGAGTGCTTTGACTGCCTCCCACGCGGGATTGACCGATGCACCGCCGAACGGGTCAAAACCGGTGATCAAAAGCTGTTTCATAGGCTTATGCTCCGATCACAAAATCATGTGTTCCGCCGTGCAGAACGGAATCTGCATACAGCGCATCCACGGTTTCGGGCAGCTCGATGTGCAGATGGATTCTGTCCTCACAGCGCTTCCAGTCAACCGAAATGCGTCCCTTGGGAGAATCAATATGTCCGCGGGCAAAGGTAAGACCGTCAAAGAAGTGCGGCTCAATATTGACAATTTCATACGCATGGGCGTTGATCTTGATGCCGATGATCGTCTTCATCATCCACGACATGAAATCGGAGTACATATGGTGGTTGTGTGATGCCTGCATATTCCACATCTCATAAAGCGTCGTCATGCCGTCGTTGTACCAGTTCCGATACGACGGGAAGCCCTCTGCCGTGACGATCTTATAAGCATAATCGTGCAGTCCGCACTTGTTGAGTGCCATGTACAGATGCCGCAGACCGACCATGCCGCAGTCGTGGTGGAAGTCTTTTTCCTCGACCAACCGTGCAAGCTGGGATGCAAGCGGTGCGAGATCATCGTAAATATCGTGGTAGATCAGCATGGCAGCCGCCGTCTGCTTTTCAATGACGCAGGTGCCGTCCGCGCGCAGGTATTTTGCCTTGACGCGGGCAATCTGACGCTCCAGTGCTTCGGTATAGGGGGATGTATCAAGGTGTGCGTAATGCGCCGCGTCCCGTGCGATACGCCAGAACTTGACGCGGTAGACGGCGTTGATGAAGATATTGTGTACTTTATCGGCATCGTCCGGCGGCGCCCAGTCGTCAAGACCGAAGGAAACGTCGCCATCCTCGTCCTCGCGGGTTTCAAGATACGCAAGATAGCGGTCAAAATTCGGAAGTGCGTTGACAAGATATTCGGTTTTTCCGGTGTGCAGATACAGTCGGTAGGGAACCTCAAACAGGACACCGTCGGAAACGGGTCCGTTGCCCCAGCCGTAGCCCCAGCCGGAGGACGGACAGATGCCGGGCATCGCGCCGTCGGGCAGCTGTGAATCAAAGAGATCCTGCAGCCACTTTGCAAAGAGGTTTTCCGTCGTGAAGTCGGTCAGCATCTGCTCGCACGATGCCTGTGCGTCGTTGCACCAGCCGAGCTTTTCGCGCGTCGGGCAGTCGGTCGGCATCCAGAACAGATTCGACCATGTCGCCATCTGCCCGGCGCGGAAGATGCCGTTCAGAAAATCGTCGGAGCATTCAAAGGACGAGCGGATTTTGACATCCTGATGAACGAACACGCCGGAAACGGTCGACAGATCGGGATTTTTCAGTCCCGTGACCTCAATGAAGCGAAAGCCGTGGTAGGCAAACTTCGGTGACCAGACAAACGGTTTTCCGTCGCAGAGGAAGCGGTCGTGCGCAAAGTCGGATTCCTTATAATGGTTACCCATCTGGAAGTAGTCCATCTCGCCGTTCTCATCGAGCTTTTCGGCGTAACGAATGTCAAGGACATCGCCGGATGCCTGCCGTTCGTCGATGGACAGGCGGACAAAGCCGGACATATTCTGCCCGAGGTCAAAGATATAGCGTCCCTCCCCTTTGTCCCACATTTCGATGGCAGGATACACGCGGTCGGCGCGGATCGGCTCGCACGGCGTTTCGGAAAGTGCCTGTGGGAGGGGTAGTGTCGGAGACGGCGTTTGCCCATGCGCTGTCATCAAAGTCGAGCGTCATCCATGCGGGGTCATACAGCCGTGCGTCAAAATACTCGCCGGAGCGAAGCTGGTTGTAGATGACAGCCGAGTCATCGGTGCACTTCCAGTTTGCGTCGGAGGAAAGGATGCGTTTACCGTTGACCTCCAGCACCAGAATAAACTTCGGATTGTCGCGCCACGGGGCAATGTTGTGATCCCATGACGTTGCAAACGGCTCGTTGTACCAGCCGTTGCCGCACTGCACAGCCATGATGTTGTCACCCTGACAAAGCTGTTCTGTGACATCATAGCGGTTGTACCACAGTGTTTTGCGGTAGTCCGAGCAGGGCGCGGTAAAGAGATCGTCCGATACCGGCGCGCCGTTGAGATAGTAATAGCCAAGACCGAGCCCGCAGACGTACAGGGTCGCGGACGTGATCGGCTCGGAAACGGTAAAGCGGCGGCGGAACAGCGGTGCGGCACCGTCAGCCATTGGGTCATATTTGCGCGGGGTTTTGATGAAATTCACGGATGCAAAGGGATGTGTCATCGTGGTTCTCCTTTCGGTGGCGAAACTGCTGTCTTCATTATAACAAATCGCGGGCGGAAAGTAAAGGGGTTTGAAAAAGTTTTCCATCGGTTTTGTCACACCTCTTGACGGCGGCTGTGTTTTGTGTTATGATGAAAGAAAACCGACGGAGGAATACAGTCATGTATGTCACACTGATTTGCGGAAAGCTATGCTCAGGGAAGACCACCTACGCACACAAGCTGCGGCGCGAGCAGCACGCGGTGCTTCTGTCGTGCGATGAAATCACACTGGCGCTGACGGGACTGGATGCCGGAGAGGCGTTTGACGGCATTGCAGAGCGGACACAGAAGTACCTCTATGACAAAGCGGCGGAGATTGTCGGGGACGGAATTCCCGTCATCCTTGACTGGGGCTTCTGGACGGCACAGTCGCGGAATGAGGCGCGGGCGTTTTTTGATGCGCACGGGATTCCGTATACGTTTGTGTATCTGGACGTGTCGGAGGATGAACACGCGGCGCGGATTGCACGGCGCAATGCGGCGGTGATGGCAGGTGAAGTGCTTGCTTATTACGTCGATGAAGGACTGGCGAAAAAGTTTGCGACAAAGTTTGAGCCGCCCGAGGTCTGGGAGATGGATGTGCGGGTTACAGGATAGATAACAGAAAACATGGGTTGTTTGTTGTCGGATGGGATTCAGCGATAGTCCCGATACAAATCCGTGCCCATTTCTCTGCGCAGTTCTGCAGAAGGCTTCATATCCTCCTGCCGGAACCAGACGTTCATGGCGCGCATTTCCTGACATTCGGCTTCCCGTCTGCACCAGCGGTAATACGGAATCAGGAAAAAGTCCCCACCGTCAGCACGCCGTCCGATGACGCGGTCGCCGTCGGTGCGCAGACATGGCTCTGCCGCAATGGTGAAATTCACGTCTCCGCCGTTGTCCATCGCCTCGGCACACATGACATACGGACCGACCATGACGCAGACCCGTCCGCGATCAGCCTCCACCGCAGGATTGGCACAGACCCGGCGCGGCGGAGTGTCAAAGGAAACGGTCAGCGTTTCGTCCGCAGACCATATCCGATCTATCACCGCATAATGGTCGTCGGTGTCGTAAGAAAGTGCTTTACCGTTCAGCGACAGCGTATAATTCTCAGCATATTCCGGAATCCGGAGGCGGACGGTCAGTTCTTTGCCGTGGGAATCAAGCGTGATACGTCTGTCCTTCTGTGAAACCGTGAAATGCTCGTTTTCGTAGGTGCTGCCAAGGAGCATATGTATATTAAGCGCATCCGCACGATAGGTGTAAATGTACTGCGAGAGGGACGCAAACAGCTTGAGCAGCATCGGCGGGCAGCACGGACAGCCGTGCCAGTCCCAGCGGCGGATGGAGCCGTCGGAGATCAGCGGATTCTGGTAGAAATACCGACGTCCGTCCGCATCCATGGATGCCAGCACCGTATTGTACAGCGCACGCTCAAACACGTCGTAATAATCCCCGCGCCCTTCCATGAGTCCCATTTCTCCGGCGAAGAAGATCAGACCGACCGAGGCACACGTTTCCAGATACGCGCCGTTTGGCAGATTGTAGTCAATATCAAAGCCCTCAATGTCGTGGCGCGTACCGATGCCGCCGCTGACGTGCATTTTTCTCTTCGTGATGCTTTCCCAGATGGCGTGGAGCGCACGGTCGTATTTGCCGTTCTGTTCCTCATAGGTAAGCGATGCCGCACCGGTATAGCAGAGGGTTGCGCGCACCGCGTGACCGACCGCCTCATCCTGTTCGGCAAACGGCGCGTGATCCTGATTGTACTGCGTGGAAAACGGCGGACACATCGTGCGGCCCTCATAACAGCCGCGGCGGTCATACCAGTGCCGCACGACGCGCAGATACTCGTTGATGTCAGCGCCAAGCGATGCTGCCAGCGCATCGAGTTCTCTGTGATCGCGCAGCAGGCGGTACAGGCGCAGCATGGCTTCCTCCGGCAGGGAGTGTCCCGGAACAGCGTTGTACTTCGGTGCATCGCCGATTTCGTTTGCTATGCGGTTTGCCGCACGGATGGCGGTGACGAGCAGCTTTGTTTTTTTGGTGGCAAGATAATGGGAAACACCGGCTTCGATCAGCGTGCCGACATTATATAAGTCATGGGTGTAGACGATGTGACCGTCCCGGCCCCACGGGATTCTGTTTTCGCGGATGTTGGCGGTCAGCGGCAGATCATCGTACAACTGTCCCACTTTGACAATGTCATCAATGATCGGATCGATAAGCGATTCCAGTGCCGGATCGTCCTTTGCAGCAAGAAAGTCGGAAACACCGCGGATGGATTCGAGCAGCAGTCCGTTTGCCCAGTTGGGACCGTGATGGACCCCCGCTCTGCCCTCAGCCAGATCGGCGTAATTGGCAAGATATCCGGTTTCCTCAAATTTTGTAAAGACATGCGGTACGGTGCTTGTGCGTACGTTTTCAAGATAAGGTGTCCAGAAAGCATCGTCGACTGTGACAGCACCGGCTGCCGGGCGTAACCATTTTTCTGACATTGCTGATCTCTCCTTTTTGTTTTTATGGTTGTTTAAGGGTTCACAAACTGCCCGTCAAACCGCATCGGTTTTGCACCGTTTTCCTTTGTCACGGCGGTGATGACATCGTTTTTGCGTGCACGTGCGGGATCGTCGCAGACAATGTCATGGATTTCATACGGTCCGTAGCGGTAGTGACCGACGGAAACAGCAGCGAATTCGCCGTCGATCAAAATATATTGCAGCGGGTCATGGTCATATGGGAGTGCATCGAGCTGCGGCCCAAAGTGTACCTTCAGTTCGTTTGCAAAGGTCTTGACGAGAAAATCGCTGCGGTGCAGGGCATAGACGGTATGCACGGCGGGCAGATCATGGGTGAGAATGTAGGTATAATCCTCGGACAGCATCACGCCGTCCTCGCCGACCTCGCAGAAGATGCCGTCTGCGGTCAGTGCCGCCATTGCCGCACGGATTTCCTTTTCGGGCAGTGCGTAGTACGACCTTGCCATGGCACAGGTAAACGCACCGAGACGGCGGGCAAAGCGCGGAAGCATCACTTTCAGCGCGTCATGGCGGGACATGGGATGGTCTGCAATCCCCGGGAACATCTCCTCAAAGGCGTACCAGCCGCGATCCCATGCACCGTCGTACTGGTCTTCATAGACGGCAAACGCCTCTTGCAGACGGTGAAGCGCGG
This sequence comes from Oscillospiraceae bacterium, assembly GCA_015064785.1. Taxonomy (GTDB): domain Bacteria; phylum Bacillota; class Clostridia; order Oscillospirales; family CAG-272; genus RGIG3925. The sequence continues at coordinate 14,930 of SVRM01000052.1, read as the reverse complement.
GGGTGATCTGCTTGACAAGATATCCGGTTTCTTCTTTTATCTGTTGGATGGTCATCGGACCCTCGCGTGTGATCAGATCGAGCAGCTCAACCTGCATCCGGTTCGGATTTGTAAGCGGCTTGCGGTACAGCGCGTAAAACAGCGGCAGGTCGTCCGAGAGCACCCAGCCAAGTCCGCCGTGATCGAGGCGCAGCTTGATGAGAGTGCGGCTTTCCTGACGGGATTTGTTGTATTCGCGGTCGTCAAAATCGACGCGGTGCGTCAGCTCCGGCGGGTACCCAAAGCCGTGCCAGTAGTAGTTTTGTCCCGGCTGCAGATCGCGGTAGAGCGCGTCGTAGTCTTCTTTTGTACAGCGGCGCGTCAGATACTGCCGTTCCATGCGGAGGGCAAGGATTTTGTCGTGCAGGGTATCGGCATATGCTGCATGACACCAGCGTCGGCACTGCGCAATACGTGCACCGGGCGGGTTGTCGCCGTGTTCTTCGTCGTCACAGGAATAGGATTTTAACTGTGCGCAGGGGATGTCCGGGCATTGTCCGCAGTGCAGATAACCCTTTTCCTGACAGCAGACGGCAACGGGACATTCGCCGTGGAACGGATGCCCGGATGTTTCGATGCAGCCGCCGCAGGAGCAGGGTGCACGATATTCACACGCGGTGCAGTCCAGCCCGCAGCGGGAGCGGATCACAGAATCGGTTTCGTTGTTCATAAAATCATTCTCCAATGCTTTTTGTTTGCTCCCAATTCCTTTGTTTCCGGAACCATCAGATAACATGGACGATGCATCGGAATCATGCAATCAGTCATCTTCATGCTCGGTCAGTATTTGATTGAGCGCGCGCACAAATTCATGATACCCTTTTGGGAAATTTTCAGAGCCATGGGCGAGTATTTCCTGTCCGTCATTGACGGTCGCCCGGAAGTCAAACATAGTCCCGTCCTTTACATTTTTCGGGTGCTTGCCATGAAATCCGTCCCAGCAGATGACACCGCAGGTATTCATCAGTGCAAGAAAATCTGACATGTCACAAACAGCACTTGCCTCAAGATCCAGCGTATCTGCGCCATTGGAATATCCTTTCCTGTAACGCCTGAGCTCGGCTTTCCCGTCTTCGTTTGTGATTTCATATACATTGCAGAATCTCATTCCTTGCAAAGTAAGTGTCATCGTTTCCATTGCGGTAATCGTTTTTCTGCAATCCTCTGCACAGCCGCACAGTCCGATGGATGTCGAAAGCGCCATCGTGGTTATGAAGGTTATGAATCTTTTCATGATGAAAGTACTCCTTTCGTTAAAGTTTAACTGTCTCTGCAAAGTCTTGTTTAGCGAACACACGATCATCGTCCGGGAACTGAATATCGAATTGGAGCTTTGCGTTTATCATACCACACAAAACATGACAGCAGTATGTCATGTTTGATATTTTTGAAGCATTTTCCGTACCTCCGACAGATACAGCGCAACAAATTCATCGGGCGCGACGATAGTCACCTGTGTGCCGAACGACAACATCCATGACAGCGCCTGTCCCCATGTCGAAAAGCCGATGTCGGCATGCAGACCGTCCTCATCGGTGTACATATCCTCGCGCAGTCCGTACTGTTCGATGACGCGGTAGGATGCCTCGGAGGCATAGACGGCGGAGACGGTGAGATGGTCGGTCATGTTTGCGCCGAATTCCAGCCGCTCGGGCGGAATGTCACGCGGGACAAACGGGGTTTTCGTGACGGTGAGCGCGGACATCCGGTCGAGTTTATAAAGGCGGAAATCCGCGCGCGCCGGACACCAGCCGAAGACATACCAAGCCGTCCAGCGATAGACGATTTTCGCGGGTTCGATTTCCTTGTCCTCATGTCCTTTTTCGTAGTAATAATGAAAGGCAAGGGTACGGCAGGTGCGGATGGCGTCCTCGATCTGTGCAATCTTGTGCGTCAGGCTGTCTGTGTGGAACGCGCCGAGGTCGATGGAGATATGCGGCTCGTCATGGTTCGCACCGAGCTTCTGCCGCAGACTGTGCGTGTGGGAGGTTTGCGAGACGCTGTCAAGGGACGACAGACTCGACAGAATCGCCGACAGCTCACCCTCGGTCAGCACCGTGCCGTCAAGCGAAAACCCGTCCATCAGCGCAACGCCTCCGCCGCGTCCGGGCATGGTGACGATCGGAAAGCCCGCCTCCCCGAGCGTATCGAGGTCACGCAGAATGGTGCGGGGGGACACCTCAAACTGTTCTGACAGGGCGGTGACGGTGGTGCGGCGCTGTCTTTGCAGGGCGGTCAGAATCCCGAGCAGGCGGTGGAGCTTCATGGGAGCACATTCCTTTCCTTGTTTTTGTTCATTATACAGCATTTTTGCAAAAAAAGCAAGGTGGTATGGCAGAATACATAAAATGTTCACGGCTGCGGGGTAATCATATTCAAAAATTTTTGATAAAATTTTGAAAAAGAGGGAACTTTTTTGGAAAATGAACGTCTATTATATTGAAATCTTAAATATAGAAAGGATAACTGTATGCAAATAATCAAAACTATATGGACTGCCATCATTCTGAGTCTTCTGATTTCATGCGTACCCGGTACAAATGAAATACCGATCGGGACGAATGCATTGTCAGAGATTAGGGAAACTGCTGCAGACATGCTGATCGAGACACCTGCTGAGGATTTTTATCTCAGTGACAACGGCGATGGTACACTGGCTGTCATTGGCTACAAAGGGGAGGGGACAACGGTTGTCATTCCTGCCTATGTGGACGGAATACCGATCACAAAGCTCAGTGATACCTGTTTTCACGACTCTCAAATGACATCTGTCAAGATTCCGGAAACGGTAACAGAGATCGGCTGGGGCGTATTCCAAAATTGCAAACAGCTGACCTCGGTCGTTTTGCCGGATACACTGAAAACGCTTGGTCACAGTGCATTTGAAGGCTGTACCGCACTTGAGGAAATTCATCTTCCTCCGATTCGAGAAATTCCGTTGTATGCGTTTATCGGTGCGGGTGTAAAACGGGTAACACTGTCTGAGGGAACTGAGATCATCGGTTATGCTGCGTTCAATGGGGCGGCACTCGAATCCATTGTACTTCCGTCTACGATGAAACAGATTGACGGTGCGGCGTTCGGTCTGTGTCAGAATCTGACAAGCGTTGTACTCAATGACGGTCTTGAAATGATTGATACCTATGCGTTCGGCGGGACTGCTCTGACGGAACTGGTGATTCCTGCAAGCGTTATCAGTATGAGCGAGAATGCGCTGCCGGACTATTTTATGGGGTCGGGTTATGCCAAATATCCGTTGACTCTGCATTTCCTCGGTGACGCACCGGAGAATTTCTATGACATGGACAGTGCCGGCTCCGGTGACTGGTGTACGATTGTATACGATAAAGGAGCAAACGGCTTCACCTCACCTTACTGGTACGGATATCGCTGTTATACTGATGGAGATAGCGCAGGTGTGCCGACAGAAAACGGCTTTGCCTATGAAAAAAACGCATCCGGCAGCATCACCGTGTTCCAATACCTCGGTTCAGAGCAGAATGTGAGGGTACCCGATACGATTGCCGGTTTGCCTGTGACGGAGATCGGGATGCGCGCGTTTGCAAATACGGAGATTACATCTGTGATTCTGCCGGATTCTGTCATAAAAATCGGGGAGGGTGCGTTTAACCACAGTGCGCTCCGCTCCATTGATCTGCCGGACACGCTGACCTCCATCGGAAACTACGCGTTTGCGTATTCAGCACTGGAGCATATCATTTTGCCGGATACGCTGACCGAGCTTGGCGCGTATGCACTGCATTATACCGCTTTGACGGAGCTAACTGTTCCCGGGAGTATTAGGAAAATCCCGGATTCCCTGATCGGTTACGACCAAGCACTGACATCGCTGACGATTGGTGAGGGTATCACAGAAATCGGATCTTTTGCATTCGGATGTACGTCACTTACCTCCGTTGTGATGCCGCAGAGTATGCGCATCATCGGAGAAGACGCTTTTGCCAGCTGTGCTGAACTGGAAAAAGTGATTCTCCCGCAGGGTATCGAAACTATTGCCGAGGATGCGTTTGATGCACATGTTTCTCTGGAATATTTTTCACACGAGGAGGTACGACAGCGCTTCATGGCATCCGACGATTTTGCGTTGATCGGAAAACGGCACTTGCCTTTTTCGAGGCATATCGAACAGGCGACGAAGCTGCCGCTGTAGCACTGCTGGATTCGCCCGAAAATCCTTATATGGGACACAGCTTTCCGCTCCCGGCAGAAGATGATACCAAATCTCCGGGCTTGGTGCTTGCCGGAAACGGTGAGATCAATCTGATCAACTGCTTTACCGATCAGGATGGGAATGTCGTCCGCGTTGCCATTGACCTCGGCGTGACAAACGATCCGCGTCCGGAATATACGATGGGAACCCATTGGCTTGCAATGACGCTGGTTTTGCAGGAGTACACGGATGATGCCGGTGAGACGGCGCGGAGATGGTGTATTACACGGTTTGGAATGGATGCTTAACAGAAAAGGGACAGGATGCCATGCATTTGCACACAGCATCCTGTTTTCATCTTATTTTTCCAGTATCAGCGAAACCCGCTGATAGTCATTGGTCAGAATGACATCGCAGCCAAGGTCAAGATACTTCTTTGCAAGCGCGGGGTCATCTGCCCAGAAGACATTGACGGCAATGCCGTTTGCGTGGGCTTTTTCGCAGGCAGACCGGACATACCCATCGGGATCGTCGCCGAAGTGTGGGCGGAACAGCTGAATTTTGCACGATTCGGTTTCCAGCGCCTTGTCAACGAGGTCCTCACCCATCGTTTCCGCTCCGGCACAGCGCGCAATTTCGGGTGCAAGCTCCCTCATACGCTTGAGCATCGGGACATTGCCCGTCATGAAGTAGCAGTATTTTTCGCAGTCGTACTGACAGATCAGCGCGATAATCTTGACGATTGCCTCGTCAATTTCCGGCGTCAGACCGCATCTGTCCTTGACGTGGACATTCATGATGACCTGTCCCGCAAATTTCTTCAGAATTTCCTCAAAGGTCAGAATCTTCAGCCCCCGGAATTCGTCCCCGTGACGGATGCCGAAGTCGTACTGTAAAAGTTCTTCGTAGGTCAAATCCCAGATATAACCTTTTCCGTCCGAAACACGGTCGATGCAGGCATCGTGCAGGGAGACGATCTTGCCGTCCCGGGTCATCCAGAGGTCAAATTCGATTTCCTCGGCTCCCAGTGCGACAGCCGCGCCGAACGCCGGCATACTGTTTTCGGGCGCGATGGAGTTAAAGCCGCGGTGCGCACAGATACGCGGGTACGTCATCAGCGCGTCGTGGCGTACCATGGCAGGACCTGCGGGACGGTATTTCCACGGACGGCGGCCCTGTTCGATGTATTCGTAATGCGCCATGTCGGGATTGCCAAAGCCTCCTGGCTTATAGAACTTCTTATGCGGGTCGATCTCCACCGTTTCCATGCCGACGCGGCTTTGCATATTGCAGAGCACCTCGCCGCGCGGGGTCACAACCATCGACGCACCGCCGACGGTACCCGCCTCATTCATGCAGACCGAGGCGCGGATAACATAAGCATTGCAGTTATACGCCGCGAATTTTGCCATCATTTCCGAGACATCGTGCGGATCGGAACGCTGCTGGGAGCATCCGATGATGATATCCGGCTTGGCACGTGCGAGCTTGGCATAGCCCTCATAGAAATAAAAGTCATAACAGGTCAGAAACACATAGCGCACACCGTCGAGCTCGATGACGGTTGTGTCCTCATACTCGAATGTGTAATCGGAGTCGAGATGATAGTGCGTCGTCTCGCCCGGTGTCAGATGCTGCTTGTAATAGTGTCCGACCTCCTCCCCCGTGCGGTCAAAGGCATACGTCGTGTTGCGCATACCCGTCGGGGTTTTGTGAATGGCGTTGACGAACAGCACGGCATCACACCGCTTTGCTGTTTCGGCGCATTTTGCGATCAGACGGCGGTTATTTGCCGCATAGCTTTGCAGCATTTCTGCTTCATCCTTTGCAAAGCATGGCACATCAGACGATTCCGGCAGGACAATCAGATCCATCGAATCGTCGCAGGCATCGAGTGCGGAAAGAATCCATGTACTGATGTCGGCGGTTTTTGCATAATCCATTTCGTATTTTGGTTGAATGATACAGACTTTCATTTGTGATCTCCTCTCGCATTGTTCTGATTTCTCATTATCATCCATTTCAGACAAATTCCACCCGGGCAAACATATTCCATGTATCGCCGCCGGTTTCCATTGTTTCTCCGTTTATCTTGGCGGCATTGAAGAGATATGTCCTGTTTCCGTCGAACAGCAGAAACGGTCTTTCGCGGCGCTGCAGCTCGATCACACTGCCATCTGTATATGGGACGGAAAAATCATATGCTCGGCAAGTATTTTTCCGATCCCAAATAATGCCGTCTTCAGACTTGAAAACGACGCCGCCCTTTTTTAGACCTGTATAATATCCGTCATTATCTTCAGCGATCATCACATAACCGTTATCTGTTTGGTAAACGAACATATCCTCAATTTTGGCTTCGGGGAAAAGATCATCGTTCAGAATACGGTATTTTCCATCATAACGCTCCGCCTTCGCTACAGACACCTTCAATGTTCCATCGCGATAATAAAGCAGAACACCGTCTTTGGTTGGTACGGCACACGGGTTGTTGGCATCCAGCGGTAATTCGATCGCCGTATCACTTCGTTCCCATTCGCCGCAGATATCCTTTGTCCGCGCCCAGCCGATCCTGCGCGTTGCCGCTTGGCCGTCCGGATTTCCAATATAGAATAGCACATATTCGTCGCCGATTTTGGTGATATAGGGATTGTGTGCCATCATACTGTCCCAATAATCGCCGTCACGCTTACCGATGAGAACTTTTTGAAAAACGAACGGTTTGTTAAGATCGTCCGTTGCTGCCAAGACAATTTCCGAATCGGTAAGATACCCGCCCGGGAAGCCTTTTTCCTTTTTCCAGCGTGCCGCAAACAGAAAATAAGTACCGTTTTCCTTTAGCAGCGAACCACACCAGATATGATATCCATCCATTTGAAAGCCTGTTCCTTTTATGGCAGGCAATAATTTCGGCAGTTTTTCTTCCATGAAGCTTTCCTCTCGCATTGTTCTGATTTCATTATAATCAAATCCCGGCAAAAGTCAAGATGTATGTCACAAAAACATAAAAGAAATTTACAAAAAAAGGTTGTCATCGGCGCACTTTCATGATATACTGAAAGAAATAACGATGGAGGATACATAACCATGACAGAATACGGATATACCTTTGACTATTCCAAAACAATGATGATGAAGCTGTTTTTGTCCTCGCCGAATGTCGGGGAGAACAGCACGTATGTCAACTGTACCTTTGCAGAGGCGCTGGAGGTCATCCGGAAAACGGATGCACTGACGCTCGGTGTGCCGAAGATCCTCTATCTGGTCGGCTGGCAGTACCACGGGCACGATGACAAATATCCTGCGTTCTTCGAGGTCAATCCCGCGCTGAAGCGTGACTGTGACGGAGATGCCCGCGACAGTCTGCTGTGGCTGATCGAAGAAGCAAAGCAGTACAACACCACCGTCAGTCTGCACATCAACTTCTGCGATATCTACGAGGATTCCCCGCTGTGGCAGACCTATGTCGCAGCAAACGCGGTCATCCGCGACAGGCAGGGCAATCCCGACCCGATTGAACGGTACAACGACAAGCCCTGCTACAAGGTTTCCTTCAAGGAAGAATGGGAGTCGGGACTGTTTGTGCAGCGGTGGAATCGGCTGTGCGACCTCGTTCCTCTGCGGAAAATCGGAACGGTACACGTCGACAATTTCCTGTGCTGCTACAACAACTGCCCGGAGGTTGACATTGCTGAAATGCAAGACTACCGCGACAAGATTCTTGATTATCTGCGTCTGCAAGGTGTCGATGTTACCTCTGAATTTACCTATCGAGAGGGGCCTGCCGGGCGGGAAACCTACAGCCATTTCTGTATGGGAACGACGATGTATCCGATCCGCTGTCTTGGCAGAATCCCGGCGCTGTGGTGGTTTGACAATCTGCGGGATGAAGAATATCTTGCATATCCTCCGGCATATTTCGGCGGAGGTCTGCCGCATGACAGCGCGTTTGCCGATGTGTTCTACGGCAATATCCACGGCGAGGAGCTGTGGTTTGGCGACGCACTGAAAACGGGCACGTGGATTTCCGATTATCTGCGTCAGTTTGCCATGATTCAGCTGCCGTATTTCTGGCTGAGCGGTTATGACCGCGCAAGCGTAGTCAACCATGCGGACCATACAAAGACGGTATACTGTGCGGACGGCATTGTCTGTCACGGAAAAGATCAGTCAATTTACAAAAACGGTCAGATGCTGAAAAATGACCGCTTTGTCTGCCTGCCGGTGCCGTGGATGACGGGTGCTTATCTGGCTTATGCAGATGAAGAAGGTGAACGCACGCTGAATCTGCCTGGTGCTGCAAACGGAGAATACCGCATCATCCGCGTGACGGCAGATGGGCTTGCCGATGCCGGTGCGGTATCTGTCGCAGATGGAACCGCTGTTCTGACATTTGTCGGCGGTGATGCCTATCTGCTGGATTGCAGATCCTGCTCTTGACAAATTCTGCGATTCATGCTATAATCAGAAAAACAATGTGAAAAAGGATGGTATATGACATGAATTACCGTGAATTTGGCAAGACCGGCGAGAGAATATCAGCACTCGGCTTTGGCTGTATGCGTTTCCCGGAATACCAGAAGGATGAGAAAAACTACGTCGATCAGGACAAAGTTGATGAAATGATTGCACACGCCTATGCGCGCGGCGTCAACTATTTTGATACCGCACCATATTACTGCAATTCCAACAGCGAAGCGGCGCTCGGTCATGCGGTGAAAAACTTCCGGGATAAGATTCTGCTTTCCACCAAGTGTCCCATTGGCGACAACATCGATGCGGGCGAATACCGCCGAATGCTGGAACAGAGCCTGACACGGATGGGAACCGATCATATCGACTTTTACCATTTCTGGAGTCTGAACCGCGGCTCTTATGACAATATCGTTTTAGGACACGGTCTGCTGGAAGCGGCGGCAAAGGCAAAAGAGGAAGGTTTGATCCGCCATATCTCCTTCTCCTTCCATGATTCCGCTGATGTGATCCGCTATGTCATTGACACCTCCGAATCCCACGGCGTGAAGATGGAAAGCCTGCTTTGCCAGTACAATCTTCTGGATCGTGCTAACGAGGACATGATCCGTTATGCAAATGAAAAGGGACTCGGTACAGTTGCGATGGGACCTGTCGGCGGCGGCAGACTTGCGGCTCCGACCGATCTGTATGCCAAGCTGACCGGTAAGCCGTCGATTGCGACATACGAGCTTGCCTTTAAGTTCTGCCTTGGCAATCCGCATCTGAACTGTGCGCTGTCCGGTATGCAGAACACGGATATGGTGGAAAAGAATGCGGCGGTTGCCTCCGATGATATGGCATTCTCCGAGGAAGAATGGGAACAGCTCGGCGCGGCGATGGAGCAGATCAAAAAGTTTTCAGAGCTGTACTGTACCGGCTGCAAATACTGTCAGCCGTGTCCTGCGGAAATCAATATTCCGCATATCTTTGAAATCTACACCTATTACAATGTCTACGGACTGCGGGATCATGCAAAGCACATGATGCAGCGGTATATCAAGAACGGCGGCAAGCTGTTCTCCGATTGCAGACAGTGCGGTCTATGCGAAAAGAAGTGTCCGCAGCATCTGGAGATCCGCCGGGAACTGGAGCGTGTTTGTCAGCTGCTCAGTGAATAATTGAATACAAAAATTGCGAGGTGCTGCAACCATTGCAGCACCTCGTGCGTTCTCTATAGGGTTATTTTTTTCACCAGCCGAAGAAATCGAACCAGCTGGGGAAATCTTCGGCACCGTAATTACCGGAAGGGGTCTCTTGCTCCTGCTCCTGTTCGGTTTCAGGGGTTGCTGTTTCTGCCGGTCTGACACCGAGCGTGACGGTCAGCACGACATCAACGTATTGGCCGCGTTCCAGACGGGCAACGGTGATATCAACCGTTTCGCCGGCTTCATAGTAGGACAGGGATGTGCGCAGATCGCTGTAGCCGGTGATCGTGTCATGGTCAAACTTGGTGATGATGTCGCCTGCGTACATGCCGGCTGTTCCCGCAGGTCCGTCCGCCAGTACATCGGAAACGTACAGACCAAGGGGCATCTTGTATGCCGCGGCAATCTGCGAGGTGATGTCCTGACCGGGTGTGATGCCGAGATATGCCGCACGTTCGGGATCGGTGATTTCCACACGGGTGGTGCGGCTCATCAGATCTTCGAGAATCGGCATTGCTGTGTTGACGGGAATGGCGAAGCACATACCCTCAACCGCTTCGTCGGAATACTTTGCGGAGTTGATGCCGATGACCTGTCCCTTCATATTGACCAGCGCACCGCCGGAGTTGCCAGGGTTGATTGCCGCATCTGTCTGGATGAGGTAGGTCGTGTTGCCATTGGAATCAGTTACGGCGCGGTTGAGTGCGGAGACGATACCCTGTGTGACAGACTGACCAAATCCCAGCGCGTTGCCGATGGCGACAACACCTTCGCCGATAACCAGCGCATCGGAGTCGCCGATTTCGGCATAAGCGATGGCTGACATGGTTTCATCGGTAATATCATCAAGATTGACGACGATGATCGCAAGGTCATTGATCGGATCAGTACCCTTGACCAGTGCCTTGCATTCGGTTTCGTCAACAAACTGGACGGAAATTTCGGTGGTATCCGCAATGACATGGTTGTTGGTGACGATCAGAAGCTCTGTCTCATTTTCACCGACGATGATGCCGGAGCCGGACGATGCGGTCTGATAGGTCTGTGCGCCGAAGAAGGAATTGACGGTCGTTTCACCGATACAGTTGATGGAAACCATTGCCGGCTCCATGATGATATTGATCTGCGGAATGGTCAGGTTGTCCTGCATTGCAATTTCTGCCTTTTGCAGTGCTTCCTGCATGGCAGTGGATGCGGACTGGAGCTGACCGGAAACGGAGCCGTTGAGCTGCGGCGGAACGGTTTCCTCCTGATCGGTCACGCCGGGTGCGGCAGAATCACCGCCGGAGCTGCGCATACCGCCGGTCATCCCGAGAAAGACGGCGCCGGAAACAACGCCGAAAATCAGTGCCAGTGCCAGTACAGAGGCTGCTTTTTTGAGGAACGAGCCTTTTTTCTTCTTTTGCATCGGTACCTGTACGGTCGGATTTCCTGCCTGTGTGTAAGGCTGACCGGTATAAGGGTTGAAGCCGCCGGGCTGGGAGGCTGATTGATACGGCTGATTGGTGAACGGTGTGTTTTGCTGCTGTGCGCCGGTATCATACGGGGTTTCGCGGTGGAACGGCTGTGACTGCGTAAAGGCTTCGTTCTGATTGACGTTCTTCTGCGCATAAACATTTTCGGTGCTTTCGGCAGGTGCGGATGCTTCCTTGGTCTGCGTTGCCGCATCGGAGGGAGACGTCTGTGTCTGCGCCGGTTCCGTGGACGGTTGTACCGTATTCTGCACGGGGTTCTGTTCTTCTGTGGGCATGTTGTTGAATTCGTTGTTCATACATTTACCTCCTGTCGTATTTCGTATGTGCGTCCGTGTCGGAAAAACACGGGAATTGGTTTGAGTGTTCCCTTACGGTGTCTATAGTATACCGCAAAAGTATGACAGGTACGTGAAAAGTGTGTCAATTTTTTTGAAAAATCGCTTATCGGTTTTTGAAGGTATGTGATCTTTTGCACCGCATCATGTGAACAGTTTATCTGTTTTGGTGGTTGACAGCTTCCACCAGCGTGCGTATTTCCTCAGTTGTACGTACTACCTCGTCATACAGCCCGGCGGCGGACATGCGGATACAGCCGTGTCCCATGACAATAACCTGCTCCAGTGCATCGGAGGTTGCAACACGGACGCGGTGTTCCCGTCCGATGTCATAGGTGACTTTTTCGATATAGGTATCTGCCGTTTCATGGGAGCGGGTGTAGATAACATAGATACCGGCGTGGCGCTCTACGGAGCCGCGTCCGTCCTTGACACGGTAGGCATCAAACACCAGAATCAGATTGCACTTGCGGTATCCCTGGTAGTTGGAAAGGATATGAATGAGTGTCTGACGCGCCAGATCAAGGGAGTCCCGGGCAAGTTTTTTCAGCTCATCCCATGCAAAGATGATATTGTAGCCGTCAACGAGCAGGTATTCCTCGGACGGATCGAGCAGCTTCAGATACGTTTCACGTTTCGGTGCGACCTCCGTGACGGGAGGCGGCGGAACGAAAATGGAGCGCGGAGAAATCGGACCGTAGGTGCGCTCGAAGATTTCCCGAAGCTCGCGGTCCTCCTCCATTGCCTCTGCATAGGAATAGGGCTTTGCGTGTGTCCGTCCGCTGCGGGAGGACAGTACACGACCGGAGTGTGTTTTCTGCTCCTCGTTTTCTGCCTTCTGACGACGGGAGAATACATTTTCTACATGCATATGTTCCTCCGCTTCTTCCCACGGAATGTGGATGCCGGCGCCCTGATGGCAGAACACGGAATCGGCAGGATACTGTGTATCGTGCTCCGGCTCATATCCGATCGATGTGACAACCGCCTCCTGTTCTCTGCACGGCGCCCAGCCATGGAAGGTCAGGGTCAGGCGGCCTCTGCCGCGCGTATATGCTGTCACCTCCAGCGGGTACGGACGCGGATCTGCGCCGCCGGCAGAAAATGCGTGCATTTTTGCGGCAGGCGCACAGCCGGACAGCAATGCCATACCGGTGTCGTCTTCCATTTCCACCGGGCGGATAGAAGCATTCATCTGTGTCAGATCGGAGATTGCACGTCCGGCACAGTCCTGCGGAACGGCAAGACGGAAGTTGTACCACGGCTCCAGCAGAACGCACAGAGAATCGCGGCGTGCCTTCATCAGACCCTGTCGCAGCGCGCGGGATGCCGCCTGCAAAAAGTCGCCGCCCTCGGTATGCTTGATGTGCGCACGGCCGCCTGTCAGTACAATGCGCAGGTCAGTAAGGGAAGCACCGGTCAGCGTACCGGTTGGCAGTTCTTCCTCGAGCTGGGACAGAATCAGCCTCTGCCAGTTGCGGGCGAGTGTGTTTTCGGGAACAACGGAATCAAAGGTAACGCCGCTGCCCGGTTCACCCGGTTCCAGCAGCAGATGCACCTCAGCATAATGGCGAAGCGGCTCAAAATGACCGGCACACAGCACGGAGTCGGACAGCGTTTCTCGGTAGACAATGGTCCCCTGATCAAAGGTGACATTGAGACCGAACCGTTCGCGGATGGCATGTGAGAGGACATCCATCTGAATTTCACCCATCAGTGAGATGTGGATTTCTCCGGTCGCCGGATGCAGGGTCAGATGGAGCATCGGGTCTTCTTCTTCCAGCTGATACAGCTTTTCATAGGTTTCCTTGACCGGTACGCCGGCGGGCAGGTTGACGCGGTATGTCAGAACCGGCTGAAGCACGGGTGCCGGTGCATCGTCCTCGTCTCCAAGTCCGTGACCGGGGAAGACATGCGTCAATCCTGTCACACAGCAGATGTCTCCTGCGGTGACGGTATCGGCGGTTTTGTATTTTGCGCCGGAGTAGATGCGGATCTGGTCGATTTTTTCCTCCCAAAGCGGTGCGCCGCTGTCATCGGTCTGCTTTGCGGTGAGAAGCGTTTTGACCTTCAGTGTGCCGCCGGTGATTTTGCAGTAAGTCAGGCGGCTGCCCTGCGGATCACGTCCGATTTTGAAGACCTTTGCCGCAAAGGTGTCGGGATAGTCCGGTTCTCTGGTGTAATCATCAAGCAGCTTCAGCAGGGTCGAGACACCTTCCATTTTCAGTGCCGCACCGAACACGCATGGGAAGATCTGACGGGCGGCAACCGCGTCGCACAGGGATTTGGTGCTGAGTGCGCCGGTATCAAGATATTCCTCCATCAGTGCCTCAGAGCACATCGCCGCCTGCTCGTCAAACAGACCGCGGTCCTCCTCCATCGCAGAAAAATCGGTACAGGACGGGGACAGCTGTGCGTGCAGATGTTCCATCAGCCGGGTACGATCGGTGTCTGGAAGGTCGGTTTTATTGATAAAGCAGAAGGTCGGAATGCTGTGGCTGCGCAATAACCGCCAAAGCGTTTCGGTGTGAACCTGCACGCCGTCTGCCGCGCTGATGACAAGAACGGCATAATCGAGGACTGACAGCACACGTTCCATTTCGGCGGAAAAGTCGGTGTGTCCCGGTGTGTCCAGCAGGTAAATTGTCATATCCGGTGTTTCCAGGACCGCCTGCTTGGAAAAGATCGTGATGCCGCGTGCGCGTTCCAGCTCAGCTGTATCGAGAAAGGTATCTCTGTGATCCACGCGCCCGAGCTGCCGGATACAGCCGCACAGATATAACAGCCCCTCGGAGAGGGTTGTTTTTCCCGCGTCGACGTGGGCAAGGATACCGAGTGTGAGTTTTTTCATTTCATGGTCTCATTTCTGTTGATAATGATATTATTATATCACGGATTTCCGCAAAAATCTCGTTTTTTTGCAAATCGTTTCAGAAAATTCACAGACAGGGTTGATTTTTGGGCGGAAGATGTGTATAATGGTAATAAAAGCTCCCGAAGATTGGCGGGTGCTCGTAAAACAGTTAAACTAAAAATTTAACTATTTTACGGCATCTGTCAGACGGGGTTGGCTAAACGAAAGTTAGCGATACTTGGTTTGATAACCGAGTATCGCTTCTTTTTTGTATGACGGGCATATCAATGCTCTGCGGTGAAAGTCCGCTGGGAGGTAGTTACCGACCAACCCGAAAGCGACTCCCAAGGTTTGCACCGCGAGGTGTAGGCGAGAAGAAGGGATAGCGAAATCGTA